>CALIIL010000109.1 GCA_938017685.1 uncultured Chitinophagaceae bacterium | reverse complement strand
ACACAAATGCCAATGCAGAATCATTCAACGCAAAAATAAAACTCTTCAGAGCAAACCTAAGAGGCGTTACAGATACCAAATTCTTCCTCTTTAGATTAACCAAACTATTTGCTTAATCCCCATATCTGTCATGTGATCCGGTCTTAGTTGTAAAGTATGGATTTAAATAATCTAAATATTCTTCTTTAGATCCTCCAAATGGTCTGTTTCCATTTTCATCCAAGGGGTGACAGAACCATAAGCCAACCAGCTTTCCATTGGGAGATACTAGTTCGCTCATTTTTTTAGCATAATCGCTTCTATTCTTTTTATTAGGTTCAAAGGAGCAGAAGAATGTTTGTTCTATTATCAAATCATATTGTCCTTCATGTTCAAAAAAGTTGTCGTGTAATAAATTTTGTTCTGGGAAAGAAGGGACTCTGTTTTTAAGAGCATTCAATGGATATTGTGATATGTCTAAAACAAAAACATTTTTGAAACCTCGTGCAAAAAGATATTCTGCTTCATAAGCATTACCCGCACCAGGGATCAATATTTTCAAGAACTTATTTTCTAGTTGATCAATATATTCTTTGAGCGGAGTTGAAGGATAGCCAATGTCCCATCCTGTTTTATTCTCATTATACCTTTCTGTCCAAAATGCTTCTTCTTGTTTCATATTTTACTAACCTAAGTAACCGACAATACCGCCCATAACACCAAAAACAATAATCCAATACCCAATATTAATGAGCATGTATTTCCAATTCCTAAGATCAAAAAGCGCATTCACTAAGAATACGGTAATAGCACCATAAAGAAAGGAGTCAGTAATACCGTGGCTTACTCCATGCCAAAATGGGTAGTCAGTTGTGCTTCCAAATTTAGCATGAATCAATATGATATGCCTGTGCAACCCTATACTCAATATAAAACAAAGTATAAGAACGATCGAATATAAGATGGCAGGATGTAGTCCTCTTTTGATTTTGGCAAGGGTCAAGCCTGCAGCACTCATCCAAGTATTTTTAAATAATATTCCGTACCAAATAAATCCGATAACGAGTGCCGAAACAGCAGCTGCTCCTTGAGATAACCAATCAATAGTCATAAAGTAGTTTTTTTACAAAATGTAATCTACGAAAAAAATAGGACTCATTGTATTAGAAGCTGCTTGAAAATAATCGCTCATTCATCGCAGGTCCAAACAAAATTTTCATTGGGATAAACCTTCTTTTTATAATTAAAATGCCACCATTCATTATTATATGGTGTAAAATTATTACTTAGCATTATATCCCGCAGGAGCTTCCTGTTTTTTTGTGCTACTGCCGAAACTTGTTGGGAATTATAATGCGCACGCTCAGAAAAATCATCAAAGGCTGTACCCATCTCCAAGGGCTCTCCGCTTAGATCAGCCAAGCTTATATCAACCGCTACTCCTTTATTATGGTTGGAACCACGTTTTGGGTCAGCTACATATTTAGTATCAGGTATTATGTTAAACATTTTTTGTTGCAATAGCAACGGACGATAACAATCAAAAATTACAATCCTGTATCCTAAGTCTTGTGCCATTTTTTGTTCTTCCAATAATGCATTCGCGGCATCTTCCCTTAAAAAGCATTTGGCACAGGGGTATATTTTTTCTTTAAGAAAATTATCTTCCGTTGCATAAGGCATTTCCATAATGAATGTTGAATCTTCTTGGGCTAGATTAAGCCAATGCTTTATTGTATCCTTTTTTGTTACACTTTCTAATTGCTGAGCAACTGATGTATTTTCTACTTCAATATAATTATTACAACTAAGGAAAAGTGTAAGACTAAATATTAATATTAATTTACTCATTCGGTTTTTTATAAACTAGTCCATCACATAGATAATGCTATTCTGAGTATGTTAGTTATAAATTTTTGTAAAAAAAAATCCAGACTAAAGATAGCCTGAATTTATAATATAATTATAGCGAAGCTTATTTCAACTCTTCCAACACTTTCAACAAGTCAGCTGGTTCTGCACGCTTACGATAATCAGCATCTAAGAAGGCATACTTAATCATACCGTCTTGTGCAATAACGTAGGTTGCTGATAAAGGTAGCTCGTCGCTTTCGTCGCCATTATACTTATGTAAGTCAAAACCATTTTGATAATAGTCGGCTACAACTTCATGCAAAGAATAAACAACGCCATACTTGCGTGCTACTTCATTACCAATATCACTCATTACTTCAAAAGCCAATTCGTTTTTCTCTTTTGTACTTATTGAGCTGTCTGGTATTTCGGGCGTTAGTGCTAATAACTTAGCGCCTAATGCATCGAACTTTGGCATTTCTTGTTGTAGTTTATTCAAAGTTATATTACAATAAGGGCACCAGCCACCACGATACCAAGTAAGTACAATTGGTCCGTTTTTTAAATATTCAGAAAGTTTTACTTCTTCTCCAATGGCATTATATAATACAAAATCGGGAGCTTTGTCACCTACTTGCATAGCACTTTTTAAAATACCACTTTGTGCAACTTGTTCAATACCCTCCTCGTATATAATTCTTTTTTCTTCATCGGCATTGGCATTAAATGCTTCCCTTTTTGCATCAAGAGTTTCTTTCAGACTCATGTTATTATTTATATTATTTGTCGTTTCAGCCTGCTCGCTTGTTTCATTTCCGCAACTAGCAAATAATGCCATGGTGGCAATAAGACTTAAGGTGATAATTGATTTCATATTTCTATTAGACGATGATAAGCGAATTTACCTACTAATATTTCCGTAAAAAATATTAGTAGGTTTTATTTAGGTGCGCTGCTAAATAAGCGCCCATGCTAAAACAGGATTGTAATAAGTAGCCACCTGTTGGCGCGTCGTAGTCTAGCATCTCGCCAATGCAATATTGATGAGGTAGTTTTTTTAATTGAAAGTGTTGGTCTATTTCTTCTAAGGAAATGCCCCCTACGGTTGAAATGGCTTCATCTGTAGTTGCTGTGGCTATTATTTTGATTTCTAAATTCTTTATTGCTTTGGCCAGTAAGCTTGGATTTATAAAAGTTTCTTTTGATGTATGGTTTCTAATTAAGTCAACTTGTGTTGCGTTTAGCTTTAATTTTTTTCGCAGGACGTCGCTTACTTTTTTGTTTATAGTATTTAGGAAAATGTTGTTTATTTTTTCCTGCGAAAGGGTAGGTTTTAGGTCTATGTAAATAGTTGCTTCTAGCTGTGATTTAAGCTGCTCTCTTATTTGCGGACTTAATGCATAGATTGCATTACCCTCTAATCCAAAATCTGTAATAACGCCCTCACCTTTTTGTATTTTATCTTGGCATCGGATGGCAATATTTTTTAATGGTTGTCCGCCGTGCTTATTTATAAATTCAGTACTCCATGCTATTTTATAAGCGCAATTAGAAGCTGTGAATGGAATAGTCGAAATATTTTTTTTCTGAAAGGGATCTATCCAAATACTATTTGACCCGGTTACTTTCCAACTGCCACCACCCAACGCAAATATTGTAAAATCTGATGTTACAATCTTTTTGTTTGAAAATATTAAATCATTTTCATCTGTCCAACCAATCCATTCGTGATCGTATTTTATTATTACACGGCGTTTCTCAATCTCACTTATAATTACATTTAATACTTCTATTGGTTTGATGCCTTTGGTTGGGTATACTCTTTTGCTACTGCCTACAAAAGTTGGAATGCCAATTTGTTCTAACCAATTTCTAAAATTTGAATTATCAAAATATTTAAACGCAGGAGTTATAATTTCTTGCGGAGTATATTTTTTTCCGAAACTCTCGCCTTCTTCACTATGTGTAAGATTGAATCCTCCTTTTCCGGCAACCAAAAACTTGCGGCCTAAGGATTTATTTTTTTCATAAATAGTCACTTCATATTGGAGTGGGTCTAAAAAAGAAGCCACTGCCATAGCAGCGGGGCCTCCTCCAATGATTGAAATGCTTTTCTTCACAGTGCAATTTAATTAGTTTTCCGTTCCTTTGCATCATCAATCTCAACAAAGAAATATTTCGCATAGCGATACCTAATATTATCTCTAATATTTCTATTCCCTTATTGGGCATAGTAGATACTGCCTTGATGGGGCGCATGGACGATCCAGCTTATATCGGGGCCATCGCTTTGGGTGGTGTGGTGTTTAATATTTTGTATTGGGGTTTTGGTTTTTTACGGCCAGGAACTACAGGCTTAACAGCGCAAGCTTATGGTGCTAAAGATTATCCTACTGTTTATAAATATTTTTTGCAAGCTTTTGGCTTGAGTTTAATTTTTGGTTTCAGTTTATTGGTATTTCATGTTCCGATTGGAAAATTTGCTTATTCCTTTTTGAATGGCAGTGAGCAAGTCAAGAGTTTGAGCTACGAATATTTTTCAATAAGAGTATTGGCTGCTCCGGCAGTTATTAGTTTGTTTGCTTTTAGAGGTTGGTTCTTTGGTATGCAAAATGCCATTGCACCCATGGTGCTCACAATCGTTTCTAATGTGATTAATATTTTCCTCAGTTGGTACTTAGTTATGCAATGCGGCATGGAAGTGAAAGGTGTAGCTATTGGAACAGTGGTTGCGCAATACGCTAGTCTCTTATTAGCCTTTGGTATTTTATTATATCGTCATAAAACAGAAGTCTTTAAATATATAGAAAGACAAACGTTTCAGTTATCAAAAATGAAACGTTTTTTGAATGTAAATCGTGATATGTTTTTGCGCAATATCGGTATGATATTGGTCTTTAGTTTTTTTACGAATTTTAGCGCGGGCGTAAGTGAGGAGTACTTGGCAGTGAATGAAATTTTGTTACAACTATTTTACTTCATGAGTTATAGCGTCGATGGTTTTGCGTACGCGGCGGAGAGTTTAGTAGGTCGTTATATTGGTGAGAAATCTGCAGATAAAGTAAAAGTTGTTGTACGTAAAACGCTTATCTATGGCTTACTATTTGGTAGTTTATTTGCGGTAGGTTACTTATTCTTTGGCTCTACGTTCATGCGCATATTTACTAATAATGAAGCTATTATTGCTGAGGCGCAGCCTTATTTTAAATGGTTGGCATTAGTTGCTTTATGCGGTGCTTTGGCTTTTATATGGGACGGTGTGTATAGTGGAGCAACAGCTTCAAAAGAATTGCGTAATGCTATGTTCCTTTCTGTCGTTAGTTTCTTTCTTGTATTTTTCTTGCTGCACAGTTTTTATCCTGACCACGCCATTTGGATTGCCATGATAGCATTTATGTTGGCGCGTTCGTTGTTCCAGATATTTTATTATCAGAAACGGATTGTGGGGCGGTTATAGATTTAATATTAGAAGTACTCAGTGATAATAACTGTTCAATTGCACAAATATTGAACATTTGTTGTATTTTTGTTTCTAACAAACCACTCCCGCCTATCCACGATGCGCATTAGGAGTGGTGATTTATTTTATAGACTTACTGAACTTGAATATATATAGTAAACCACCTCTTTCTTATGATAATCAGTTAGATAAGCTTATTGGTCGTGGTCTAATTGTAGCAGATAGAGAGAAAGCTATTCATTTATTAACTACATTAAGTTATTATCGTTTAAGTGGTTACTTATATCCCATGCTCCAAGAACCTAAAAGTGAGCATTTATTTAAAGAGGGAAGTACATTTGAAAATGCTTTCAGAATTTACTGTTTTGATAGAGAGTTAAAGCAATTATTATCTAGTGAAATTGAAAAAATTGAAGTCTCATTTCGGTCTTTAATAACCTATGTACTTTCTAATAAGTACGACGCTTTTTGGTATACTTATGAAAAGCTATTTAAATCTGTAGAGATGCATGAAGCTAGTTTGTTAGGTACTAGAAAAATGGTGAACGATAGTAACGAAGATTTTGTAATTAATTTTAAGAAGAATTATTTAAATACCTACTTGCCAAGTTGGATGGCTTTAGAAACAGTTACATTTACTCATTTATCAAAGTTATATAGTAATCTTAAAGACACCTCGGCTAAATCTGATATTGCAAAATTTTACGGTGTTCAGACGCCAATATTAGAGAATTGGTTAATGATATTAACTTACACTAGAAATATTTGTGCACATCACTCACGTTTTTGGAATAGAAGATTATCATTTAAGATGGCAAATTTTAAAAAACAACCTCAAGGCGATTGGGTTGATATGACAGGCATTTCTAAAAATGCATCCTATACCTATATTTGTATAGTTCAGTACTTGACGGAAAGGGTAAACCCTAAAAACTCTTTTAAAGATAAAATAATGGAGCTTTTTGCTAAATATGAGAATATAGATATTTATAAAGGCATGTCTTTTCCTGAGGATTGGCAAGAGCAACCAATGTGGAAATGATATATTCTTATTACCCTCTTACATCAACACCCCCTCCTTCGCTTCAATAGCAGGAGGTAAATCCGTTTCGCCTAACATTTCGCGCAAGTCAATTTCTATGGTGCGGCACAGTGATAGCATGGGTATATCATTGCCTAGACCTTCAAATGGATTTTCGGAATAATCGCCAATCAATTCCCAAAACACAAAAATCCAACCGATTAAAACAGTAAATGGAATGGAAAGCCATGCGCCCCAAATACTCAAATCATGGAACTCTGTAACCATGGCAAAGGGTAATAGAAAAATAAAAATGCCAATAAATATTTGACTTCCATTTCCGTATTGTCTTGGCAATGGAAATTTTTTTATACGTTCGGCTTTTCCTTGATGCGTATAGAATTCATTTAGAATGTTTTGTAATTCCATGTGACGGAAATCTTCAATGATTCCTTTCTCACGCATTTCTTTTAGTGCTTGTGACTGCGCATGTATAATTTGTGTAGCCGTATTTTTTGCATTGATTAAACTTTCTAGTTCATTGGCAGGTAAATAATGTTTTAATTCAATATTCGTTACTTGATCATTAAATAAGCCAATGCCCCAAGCCTTAAATCTGTTTTCTGTTTGTCGTTTGATATACTTACTTTGATTAATATGTTCCCAAGGAGTTGGAATGAGCAGTTGACTTCTCAAGGCGTATAGCCAACCTATGTGTCTGTAAATTAATTTTCTTCGATAGGCTGCGACTTCTTCAGCACTCACTTCTTCATGGGCAAATTGTAAACTCGAAAAGCTAATCAGCGTTGTGCTCCACATGCGGCTACTGTTTACAATGGCGCCCCATATTTTTCGTGCTTCCCATAATCTATCATAGGCACTATTATTTTTAAAACCTACATAAAAAGCCACGGCAGTACCAACGATAGAAACTGGCAACCATGGCACTTTAAAACCGTCAAATTTTAAATAATGCAAATACTCTGTAAAACTTGTAGCTATTAAAGCCCAGGCTGTTAGCCAAATAACATGTCCTCCAGCAAATTTTAATACTTGCTTTACGGGAAAATTCTTTTGTACAAACATGAAGTAAAATTAATGTAAAGAGAACGGCTATAAACGTTTTCTTGACATTTGATAAATCAATTCGTTTTATTATTGTTCTTCGTGCAAAAAACACTTGTAATACTACTACTAAGCATTGTTCTTTTTTCGTGTGACCAAAAGCCTGAAACAGCTGCTGCGCCTCAAGAGAAAAAAGGATATTGGACGGCCTTAGATAAAATACGTACTAAAGAAACCAACCCACGTCCTGTAATCATACTGGATGCAGGTCATGGTGGCATAGACCCTGGCGGACTGAGCAATCACGATTCCACTGAGTTAAATGTGAAGGAGAAAGACCTTACACTATACATGAGTGAGCAATTATATAAAAAATTAGACAAGGATCGATTTAACGTTATTCGCATCCGTAAAAAAGATACAGATTTTCATAGGCACGAGCGCACGAGATATATTGAACAAGCCAATCCTGATTTATTAATAAGCTTGCATACTAATTGGGATAGAGATTCTAATACCAATGGATTTGAATTTGCCTACAGTGGGCGCATATTAAACTATGTTGATACAAACAAAAAGAAACCATTGGGTGATACTGTAAATATTAAAAATCCATTTGCTGAGCAATTGACCAAATATTGTCAAACGCTCTCTGCCAATACGAAACGCGCATTCTCAGGGATGCGTAACCGTGGAATAAAAGAACGAACCGATAGAATATGGATGTTGTATGGTGTGCACTATCCAAGCTTGTTAGTTGAGTTTGGTTTTGTTACAGGCAAGCATGATATTTTTTATTATCAAAAAACAAGTGATAGCTTAGATATGTTTGTCAATATATTGGCTAAAAGTATTACGAGTTTTTTTCCGCCGCCACCCGATTCGGTTTATGTACCGCCCTTTGGTATGATGCCGGCTATGGAGGCAAAAGAATAGCATAGGAAAAGTTCAACACAAGGAACACAAAGGTTAGCACAAAGCACACTAAACCCTTGTGAACTTTGTGAAAAAACTTAGTGCTCTTTGTGGTACGAAAACAAACTGTCTTATTTTAGGGTGTGCGTTTCATTAAAATTATAATTCTACTCTTTATTTCTGTAAATGTTTTTGGGCAGGGGGTTATTCCAAAGCCTGTTAGCATAGAACTGCACAATGGTCATATAGATTTAGAAAAGGTTAAATTTAAATGCTCTTCATTGTTTGCGATAGGAGATATCTACACCGAAGATTATTTTGGACAAATGTCTAAAATTGAAAAGGAATTCAATAATACTCTTCTAATCAATTTGAACGCAAACGTAGAAATGCCAATATCATTATTATATAATATAAACACTAAAATTAAAAGTGGCTATAAACTTGAAATAAAAGAAGAAAGAATAATTATTTCAGGTTCTGAAAGAAGTATTTTTCACGGAATACAAACATTAAAACAGCTAATTTTCCAATCAAAAGGAAAACTCCAATGCCAAACAATAATAGACTCTCCAGCCTTCAAATGGCGCGGTATGCACTTAGATGTAAGCCGTCATTTTTTTGATGTAGAATTTATAAAAAAATATATTGATGTTCTTGCTTTACACAAGATGAATACCTTCCATTGGCACTTAACCGATGATCAAGGTTGGCGAATAGAATTAAAAAAGTATCCGAAGCTTACACAAATTGGTAGCCAACGAAAAGAAACGATGGTTGGCAAAAACTTTGATCCTTATAAAGGCGATGGGAAACCCTATGGCGGTTTTTATACACAAGAACAAATAAAGGAAGTCGTGGCTTATGCCGCGGAACGATACATAACCGTAGTGCCCGAAATAGAAATGCCTGGTCATGCAGTAGCCGCATTGAGTGCTTATCCTCAATTTAGTTGTAGGCAGCAAGCTTTGGAACCACTGACCAAATGGGGTGTGAGCGAAGATATTTATTGTACGAAAGATTCAACCTTCACCTTTTTATTTGATGTGTTAGACGAAGTGTTGGCCTTGTTTCCAAGTAAGTACATTCATATTGGTGGCGATGAAGCGCCCAAAACAAGATGGAAAGAATGTGCTCATTGTCAGGCAAATATTAAACAGCACAACTTAAAAGACGAACACGAATTGCAATCCTATTTTATTGGTCGTATAGATTCATTTCTCAGCAGTAAAGGAAGACAAACCATTGGTTGGGATGAAATATTGGAAGGAGGCTTGGCCAAGAATGCAGCTGTCATGAGCTGGCGCGGAGAGCAAGGTGGCATTGAGGCTGCAAGCCAAAAACATAATGTAGTCATGAGCCCAGGAAGCCATTGTTATTTCGATCATTATCAAGGGGATAAAAAATCAGAGCCTTTGGCCATTGGCGGTTATACGCCACTTAAAAAAGTCTATTCTTATAATCCAATACCCAATCATTTAGATAAGAAATATCATAAATATGTCATGGGCGCACAAGGCAATGTGTGGACTGAATATATGGAAAACCCTGAGCATGTCATGTATATGGCGCTACCAAGGTTATGTGCGTTGAGTGAAGTGTTATGGTCAGGTGTGGGTAAGAGTTCTTATGATGATTTTACAAGTAGATTGATTCCTCATTTTGATTTGTTAGACACCTTGGGTTATAATTATTCCAAAGCACTCTTTAATATTGAAGCAAAAACGATTATTGTAAATAATCAAATGAGCATTTCGCTAAGTACTGATTTCCCGGAATACGAAATTAGATATACGACCAATGGCAACGAGCCAATGGCTGATTCTAAATTATATAATGCAGCAATTTTAATAGACAGAGATATTAAACTAAAAGCCAAGTTGTTTAAAAACGGTGAGCCAACAGGAAACCTTTTTTCACAGGATTATAATTATCATTTAGCTGTAGGAAAAAAAATAGTATTGAAAGATCCTCCGAATAAAAACTATAGTACGGGTGGTGCACAGACCATAATTAATGGGGTGGTTGGAACGCTACCTTGGAGTGGAAATGAATGGCTAGGTTGGCGAGCTAAGGACATGTATCTATCCATTGATCTTGGCAAAGAAATGGAGGTAAGCAAGATTAAAGTTTCTTTTTTGCAAGCACCAGAAAGCTGGATCCATTATCCTGCGAAAGTTGTTTTTGAAGACAATAATAATAAAGCGGATCATATTGTATCAAATAATTATCCTCTTGTATTAAGGGATGGTTTCTTTGAATTAATATTGAATACGAAGACACGTTATATCGTTTTAAGTGCTACGCCGTTAAGAGTCATTCCAGCAGGAAATCCTGGAGCTGGAGAAAATCCATGGCTCTTTTGTAGTGAAATAATTGTAGAATAAATCAGCTAAATTTACCATTGTGAATAGAAGAGAATTATTAAAAACGCTTGGACTTGGAAGTTTGTTTTTAGCAGCTAAAAAAACTGGTTTAGCAAGGTTTGTTGCCCCAACTAGACCTATTGTATTAAGTACATGGCATGGTCAGTCTAAAGTGGCTAATGCAGCCGCTTGGAATATACTTAGGGAAAGAGGCGATTCTTTAGACGCCGTGGAGCAAGGCGTTATGACTATGGAAAATGATTGGGGCAATTGTTGTGTGGGCCTTGGAGGCAACCCCGACCGCGATGGTCATGTAACCTTGGATGCAAGTATTATGAATCATAATACGGAATGCGGCAGTGTAGCATTTCTTGAACGAATTAAAAATCCAATACAAGTAGCCAGAGCGGTAATGGAAAAATCTCCGCACATCATGTTGGTTGGAAAAGGGGCACAGCAGTTTGCCGTAGCTAATGGATTTACATTAGAAGAAGAGAAGTTAAGCGAGCATGCGGAGAAAGCGTATAAGGAATGGCTCATTAAAAGTGAATATAAGCCTGTCATGAATATTGAGAGCGGTGTTATTCAGCAACCAAAAGTGCCTAATAAAATGAAAGGTGGCGAATACAATCATGATACTATTGGAATGATAGCCATGGATGCCAGTGGTAATTTAAGTGGTGCATGTACTACAAGTGGTATGGGATTTAAATTGCGCGGTCGAGTAGGAGACTCGCCAATTATCGGTGCAGGTCTATATGTAGATAATGAAGTTGGCGCCGTTACTGCCACGGGACATGGCGAAGAGGTTATTCGGATTAGTGGTAGTTTTTTGGTCGTAGAATTTATGCGCCAAGGTTATAGTCCAGACGTGGCATGCCGCAAAGCGGTGGAGCGTATTATGAAAAAAACACCGCGCAACGCTAAAGAAATTCAAGTAGGATTTATTGCATTGAACAAAGGAGGTGAGTACGGCGCGTATGCCATAAACAAGGGATTTGATTTTGGAGTAACGAAGGGTGGCTTGGATTGTAAACGGGTGGAAGCAAAATATATAGTAAAATGATTATAGAGATAGCGTGTAATAATTTTCAATCTTGTAAGAACGCCGAAGAAGCTGGAGCCCACAGAATTGAACTCATAGAAAATTTAAAAGAAGGTGGTTGTACACCTTCTTATGGCATGATAAAGAAAGTAAAAGAAACGATTACCATTCCAATCTATGTAATGATACGCCCTCGTGGTGGAGATTTCGTTTACTCAAAAGAGGAGATAGACATTATGCATGCCGATATTATGCTTTGTAAAAAATTAGAAGTGGATGGTATCGTATTGGGTGTATTGACAAAAGAGGGCCATGTGAACATAGAAGCTTGCGCAGACTTATTGCAAACATGGGGAAGCAACCATGCAACTTTTCATCGAGCATTGGATAGAACAATAGCTATTGAAAAATCGTTAGAGGATATTATAAATCTTGGTTTTGAACGAGTACTTACGAGTGGAGGACATAAAAATGTAATCGAAGGAAAAGAAGTTATAAAAACATTACAAGAAAAATACGGCAGTCAAATTAAGATTATGCCAGGTGCCGGTGTAACACCAGAAAATGCTTTAGAACTTTCAACTTATTGTGGTACAAATGAAATTCATGCGACTTGTAAAAATGATTTTTCGCAAGAAGTCGTTAGTAATGTAAATTTTAATGATGGCTTTCCTGAAAGTGATAGAAGTTTGATATTAGATCTAGTAAATCAATTTATATAAAAGTTAAGACTGACTAGCACTCGATATACAAATGTCAGCAAATTCTTTCCAATCATTATTAATAATTTCTATTATGGAATCTGATAAATTTTGAAAACTAATTGCATCTAAGGGATAATGTTTATGTGCGAAAGCAACGCCATTTTTTTCTTCTGTTTCTATATTTATTATTATTGAATTTTTAAGCGATTTTTCTAACACTTTTTTATTCTCAATGATTTTTGTAGCAAGTTCTTTATTCTGACCGAAGGCTTCAAGATAAATTTCAAAACATTCATTAGGCTCACTGAAATTCATTTGAAGCCAAAATCTAAAATTTGGATTGGAGTTAATAAGAACACATCTATAATATTTCGGGTTTGTATTCTCTAAGGTATATCCTAGTTGCTGGGCCGCAATTTTGATAGCCTCCAAATAATAACTACGATATTCTTCTCTCATGTCAAATAGCTCCTCAACTTTTTTCATATTTTCAAAGAAGAATTGGGTACGTTCATTTTGGTAGGCCATAGTTGTTGAAATGTTTTTAATGTTTTGAGTAAAATCTTTGAAGAATAAGAGATGCCGGTCATCTGCATTACTCATGTAGGAACCAATGTTATATTCTATTCTTTTTATGAGCTCAACATGTGTAATATTTATAAAATTCGGATGATCGGGATATTCTTCTTTTTTAGACAGCACAATTCCAATTTTGTTTTTGGTGGTGCAAAGTACACTGTCCCAATAGTCTGCCAAATCGTTTAATAAGATATGATTTACTTTATTCTCAATAATAATAGCTTGTGATGAATCTACTTCTTTTATTAGTATATCTATTCGGCCACCACTATTAGTGGTCTCCTCGGTCCAAACATCATAATTTTCAAAGTTTAATGATAAAGTAGTTCTGAGTGTAATTATCTCAATTATAGACTTAATAAATAAGTCTTTAAAACCGTGCTCCTCATCTTTATTGAAATAAAAGGCATAAAAATTTGACAGAACATTTTCGTAATGAGGGTATCCTCCTATGTCTAAAATTGTTTTTCTTTTCTTTTCACTCTTTGGTAGATTATGAACTAAGACAGATTGATACTTTTCAATAAGATTTGAAATATCCATGTATGTATAAAAATACGTAAAATTTATACAGATAGTAATCCTTATGTATAAATATCATGCTAAGGTTGTACATACGAATGCATAGTAATCGTTATTATCCAATAAGTTATACTCTTTAGTGAGTAAAGGCTGTAATCATTTCCCAAGTAGAACTATCATTCATAAATACAGAGTACAATCCCTGTTCTTCTTGTGGCGGGTCGGCACTATAGGACATTCCTTTTTGCATAAATCCTTTGGCGTTAAAGTTTGCAGGCACGCCTGCAAATCCCCAAAAATTATATCCACTAATGTTGTTGGCTTGACCTAATTGAAAAATATAGGCATAATATTTATTACGATTACCCACGCTTGTATCGGGTGAGAACGAATTGCCATCACGATGTAATCCAAATTCTTCTATGACTAATGGTTTGTTTAATCTCATGGCAATCTGCGCATGTTGTTCAATGTACTTTCTCGTTTTTATTAAAGTAGTATCGTGGATCGAAGCATCACTTGCACCATTATACCATTGCCATGTTTTGGGCCAAAGATGCAATGTGGCGTAATCAATATTTTTATCATTATGAATACTATAGTAAATGTCCTCGTCGTAAAAGGTACTAATTACACCTTCCGTTCCAATAGTAACTAGATGATTTTGGTCCAATGATTTTATCAATGAGGCTGTGTTGCTGACCCAGTTCTTGTAAGCTTGTGTTGCTTCTTTTTTCATGGGTCTAGGTTCGTTACCTAGTTCCCAGCTCATGATTGTTTCATCTTCGGCATATAGTTTTCCATTAATTGTATTACGTCTTGTGACTACCTCTTCTATCCAACCATTGCTCCAAGCCAAGCACGAATCATTAGAATAAAATTGAGAAATATAAGTGCAGTAATTATCCCAATCCCAACGGTCCGTTTTTGGTAAGGGTGGGTTTTCTTTTCCTGCCCATTCAAGGTACTGCCCAAAACCGCCACTCCATTCCCAATTATTATTGAGTACAAATACAACTTTCATATCACGTTGATTAGCCTCATCCAAGAAGTAGTCAAAACCTTTTAGAAATGTCTCATTGTATTGTCTTGGCTGCTCTTGTACATTAGGGTAAATGCGGTATGAATAACTGTTATCGCCTTCACCACAAATAAATACACGTAAGTTAGTTACCTTTTTTTCTTGTAAAAAATCAAGCTCATTTTTCAAGCGTTCTTTATTCGTTGCGCCAATATATCCGCCGTACCAATAATTACAGCCCATGTATTTATAGGTTTCATTATTTAATATAAAGTCGGAATTTTTTACCTCTACATATCCTCCCTCATTACAAGCGGAAAATAAAATAATGAGCAATAGAAATATACTAAGCGATAACGGTTTCATTTATTGCTCAAGATAAGGTGTGGCAATTAATTCTTGATCTTGTGCAATGTTTTTTATTTCACCTAAATTTAAATCACCACTCACCCAGCTATTGGCACTAGACTGGTCTAATATGATAGGCATCCTTTTTTTTATGTTGTGTATTTTTTCCATCAATGGATTAGCTGCGCAGGTAATAATGGTAAATGATTGTATGATCTCACCCGTTTCTTTATTAACCCAATCGCTTAATAGACCGGCAAAATGAATGGTATGATGATTAGCCAGTGCTATTTCAAATTTCGTTTTCACTTTTCCTTTGGCGTCTTGCCATTGCCATTCGTAAAAATTGGTGGCAGGCAATGCACAGAAGGATTGTTTTTCTAGCGAATCGCGAAAGGATGGTTTTTCGGATAAGGTTTCAATTTTTGCATTCAGGCAAAATCGCCTTATTTTTTGTGCGGTCTCCCAATCTTTGGTCCAGTGCGGTATGAGACCCCAGGATAATAGGGATAAAGTATTGGCAGTTAAAGCAGGAAGCTTGGGATGTGTAAATCCATTGGCATAGGAAGGGTAGTCCTGTTTATTATATTTATCAGGATAAAGTTGTTTCAATCGGTCTAAATGAGCCGGGCTATAGTGATAACACATGGTGGGTTGTACGAAATTATGTAATTATTATTTAGTGTAAGCCGTCCTTGCCTCTTAACTAATAATACAACCTTTTATCTTTTTTATAGTGACATTAGTTATTTGAAAATATATCTTTAGCCTACCAATGGAAAATAATAAAGTGCTAGGTGTAAATGGTTTGAAGAAAAACTATGGAGCTATACAAGCTTTAAAAGGAATTAGTTTTGACGTACCCAAAGGTTCGGTGTACGGAATACTTGGACCTAATGGAAGTGGTAAAACAACATTATTAGGTATAGTCTTAGACGTATTAAAAAGCAACGGCGGTTCATTCGAATGGATTGGCTATGCTCAAGCGCAAGATGCTCGAAAGCAAATAGGCGCCTTACTTGAAACGCCTAATTTTTACCATTACCTCAATGCGATTGATAATTTAAAAATTGTAGCCGAGATTAAACAAATAAAAAACCCAGATATTAATGGCGTTTTGGAACGAGTAAGTTTGGCAGAGCGAAAACACTCAAAGTTTCAGACCTACTCATTGGGTATGAAACAACGTTTGGCCATTGCATCGGCATTGTTGAGTAATCCAGATATTATTGTTTTTGATGAACCAACAAATGGTTTAGATCCAGAAGGTATTGCTGAGATTAGAAATCTTATAAAAGAACTGAGTAGTGAAGGGCGTACCATAATCATGGCAAGCCATTTATTAGATGAAGTAGAGAAAGTATGCACGCATGTGGCTATAATGAAAAAAGGTGTTCTATTGAGAGAAGGTTCGGTTCATACAATCCTTAAGGACGAGCCCACTTATGAGTTGAAAGCCGATAATATGGCTGCATTGAAAGACTGTTTAAATACAAGATCTACGCTCAATAGTATAATCGAAGAAGATGGCTTATTAATAGTATCATTTACAGAAAAAGTTACAGCTACGGCGATTAACAAATTTTGTTTTGAGCACAACGTAATACTAACGCACTTGAAAGAAAATAATTATAGTCTTGAAAAAACATTCCTCGAATTAATAAAATAAAAACATGCGATTATTAAAAATAGAGTGGCTAAAGCTTAAGAAGTATAGAACGTTTTATATCCTCACAGGATTATTTTTATTGGTGTATATTTTATTTAATGTAGCGGTCAATCAAGGTGCTTTTAATATAACATCAACCAATGCTCAGGGAGTAAATATGAATGTTGTAAATTCAGATTACTCCTTTCCTAAAGTCTGGGGAAATATGGCTTACTATTATGGTTGGTGTATCATATTTATATGCGTATTAGTTATTACTCTTATAGCGAATGACTATCGATATAAAACGCAGCGCCAACATATTATTGATGGACAAAGCCGTATGGATTACTTGCATTCTAAAGTTGTTCTAGTGCTTGGTATTAATGTGGCTTTGACCTTGCTTTATACTTTGTTGTGTTTAGTTTTTGGTTATATTAATGGAGGCGGCCATGTGCTCAGTGGGACTAAAAACATAGCCTATGTATTTTTGTATGGTTTAAACTATTTGTCCTTTGCTGCCTTGCTAGCATTACTTATCAAGCGCTCTGGCTTAGCTATCGTATTGCTCATGGCCTTTGTTTTATTTGAAGAGTTAGTCGTTTGGCTACTTGATAAATTTGTAAAAATTGATATTGCTAAATTTTCACCACTAGATTGTAGTGATGGATTACTTGTAAAGCCATTAGATGGTATGGGCAAGATGATACTCGGCGGAAGTAAAACAAGTTCAGAATTTATGATCATGATTGTTATGAGTTTTGTATGGGTATTAATTTATTATTTTATTGCGCGCTTACGAATGCAAAAAGCAGATTTGTAAAACCTATTTCGTAATTTGGATGCATGTATCCTTTTCAAATAAAAACATACGAAGACTACAAAAGGCAGTATCAAAAAAGTATCGACACGCCCGAAGATTTTTGGGAAGAGATAGCTGAGCATTTTACTTGGAAAAAAAAGTGGGATAAGGTCTTAAGTTGGGATTTTAAAAAACCCGAAGTCAAATGGTTTGAGGGTGCACAATTAAATTTTACAGAGAATTGTATAGACCGCCATCTTGAAAGCAAAGGAGACGATACAGCCATCATCTGGGAACCTAATAATCCCAATGAACAGAACAGACTAATTACTTACAATGAATTATCTATTGAGGTTAATCAGTTTGCACAAATATTAAAAAACCTTGGAGTACAAAAAGGCGATCGCGTTTGTTTGTATATGGGTATGATACCCGAGCTTACGTTCGCTACCTTGGCTTGTGCACGAATAGGTGCTATACACTCTGTAATTTTTGGTGGCTTTAGTGCTAAGAGTATTAAAGATAGAGTACTCGATGCCGAGGCAGAATATATTATTACCTGCGATGGTTCTTTTCGAGGAGCAAAATCTATTCCATTAAAAAGTGTGGTAGACGAAGCGATTGAAGAGCTAGACCCTGAAATATTTTCAGGGGTAAAAAAAGTATTGGTTGTAAAACGCACCGAAGAGGAAGTTAGGATGAAAGCCGAACGCGATGTGTGGTATCATGAAGAAAAACAAAAAGTATCAGACACGATTTTTATTGAAGCAGAAGTAATGGAGGCAGAAGACCCCTTATTTATTTTGTATACATCGGGTAGTACGGGCAAGCCTAAAGGTGTTGTACATTCGAGCGCGGGCTATATGGTTTATAGTACCTATTCGTTTGTCAATGTATTTCAATACAATCCTGGGGACATTTATTTCTGCACGGCGGATGTTGGTTGGATTACGGGACACTCTTATATTATATATGGTCCTCTCGCGGCAGGCGCAACGAGTTTAATGTTCGAAGGCATACCAACCTATCCTGACTCAGGTCGTTTTTGGGATATTGTAGACAAATACAAAGTAAACATTTTATATACCGCACCAACAGCTATTCGCTCCTTAATGGCTTGCGATAATGCTTGTGTAGAGCGTGCAGATTTAAGTTCGCTTAAAGTGCTGGGAACTGTAGGCGAACCAATTAATGATGAAGCATGGCAATGGTATCATACTAAAATTGGAAAAGGCAATTGCCCAATAGTCGATACTTGGTGGCAAACGGAAACAGGCGGGATTATGATCAGTTCACTAGCAGGAGTAACACCTGAGAGATCAACTTTTGCTTCCTTGCCTTTGCCGGGAGTACAGCCTTGTTTAGTTGATGAACATGGAAAAGAAGTTGAAGGAAATAATGCACAAGGAAACCTTTGCATAAAATTCCCATGGCCGAGTATGATACGAACTACTTGGGGCGATCATGAACGTTGCCGCCAAGTTTATTTCTCAGCTTACGACAACAAATACTTTACAGGTGATGGTTGCTTGCGCGATGAAAATGGTTTGTATAGAATTACAGGTCGAGTAGATGATGTACTCAATGTGAGCGGTCATAGAATAGGCACCGCCGAGTTAGAAAACGCGATTAATGAGCATGCTATTGTTATTGAAAGCGCCGTAGTTGGTTACCCGCATGATATTAAAGGTCAAGGTGTTTATGCCTATGTGATTTGTGAGAAAATGCCTAAAGATGCTGAAGGAGCTCGACAAGAAATTATAAGTTTAGTACGAGATATTATTGGCCCCGTAGCCAAGCCCGATAAAATACAATTTGTCAGTGGCTTACCAAAAACACGTAGCGGAAAAATTATGCGACGCATATTGCGCAAAGTAGCCGAAGGAGAAATTGATCAGCTCGGAGATATATCTACACTATTAAATCCTGAGGTTGTTGAGGTGGTTATTTTGGGGAGAGTTTAAAATCAAAGTATATGGGTTGGAAAGTATCATTAATTATTATTGAAAGTTCTAAAGAATTAAGGAACGACGAATCTATACTAAACGCATTAGGGAAAGGGGATTATATCTTTGACTCGGAAACTACTTTGGAGGAGAGTATATATCCTAGAGATCACTCAATGAGCATTGGTTATTACCGCGGTAATATAATTGTTAGTGACGATTACCAGATTACAAGCAAATCTCTAGAGCTAGAGCCTTCCTTAAGATTAATAAACGAAGAAAAAAATCTTTGCTCAATTTTTCCTACTGCGGAGATTATTTCAGTTGCCTGTCATAGTGTTGTAAGTTATCACGGTTATTCTATTATTCAAGGTGGAAAAAAAATCAGAATAAAAGCAATGAGTTCTGATGGAGAGATTATTAATCTTGGCAAAAAGATTAAGGAAGAAGAAGAAATTTACAAAACAGGTATTGAAAAGGATGGCCAGTATTTCTGGGATGAAGAGATGACCGAGGATGGCTTAATGGAAGAATTTACTTTTAATGTTGCAAGGAGAAGGCTAGGTGTTAACCTTAACCACGCAAATGGCGATCAATTATTGGAAGATATCCCTTTTAAAAAATACCTTCCTAAGAAATCGAAACCGACTGTTGAGGATATAGATGTCTTGAAGAAAAAGCCAAAATACTGGATAGGAATATTAATAGTCGCAATTTTCTTTATTATAAGGAAGCTCTACACAATTTTATCTTAGGTTGTGGAGGAGGTTATTTTGGGGAGGGTTTAATATAGATCAGGCAAACTAAAGATTATAGTCCCAAGGATGACTAAATCCACAATATTAATTATTACGTATCTGTAAAAGTCGTTGACCTTATTTTTAAGTATTCTGTAAACTAAAAATTGATTAAGTAAATTAATGACAAGGAATATGAGCAGTAGTGCGAAACCTATTGTAACATATCCGCCCCACCATCCATTAAACTTAATGAGCCCGGTTGAAAGTATAAAGCTTACCAACCCAAATAAACCAATTCCAATTAAGACGGTGAGGATACTAATTTGATATTTCATTAGGTAAAGCTCTAATCAATATCCCCCAAAACATACTGCCCATTAATATTTAAAAAGGCGAAAAATACTTTTTGCGTTTCATATTTAAATTTCACCTCTAACTCCCATACATACCAGGTAACTTCACTCTCAGTTTGAGTAGAGAATGTAACAAACTTATATTCATTGGGCAGCAAATAATTATTTATTCTATTTCTTAAGCTAATAACTTGGCGCATTTCATCAGCAGCATTTACTTGGCAGTGATCTTTCCATTTGCGTGATGTATCATCCCCGCGATATATAACATATTCAGCTAAGGCGCTATCGTTTTGTAATTCGCACATCGCAAACATTCTTTCCAAGGTATTTTTTACCATAACGGAAGGCGGAATACGTTTTGCCAAAACATTTGAACAAAAAAGTGTAGTAGTTATGAATAAAATAGAAAAGAAATATTTCATACACTCAAAGATAGCCTAACTTCGAATTGAACTTTAGGATAAAAACCTAACATCATGCTAAAAGAACTAACCATTAAATTATCGCCTAGCGAAATTGAGGATGAACAAATCATTCTTCAAAAAACGAGATCAAGCCTTGGTCTAAAAAGCGATGACCAACTCATAATAAAAAAAATTAAATCCTCGCTGGATGCGCGTAAGCATCCGATCCATTATTTATTAAAGCTTAAAGCATTTATCAATGAACCCATTGATAATGATAATACGATTGAGCTAAATTATAAAGATGTACATAATGCGAAGCAGGAGTTAGTTATTATTGGTGCGGGTCCGGCTGGTTTGTTTTGTGCCTTGCGTTGTTTAGAGTTGGGAATAAAACCTATCGTATTTGAGCGAGGAAAAAAAGTGCGCGACCGTAGAAGAGATCTCGCAGCTTTAAATAAAGAAGGCGTTTTAAACGAAGAGAGTAATTATTGTTTTGGCGAAGGAGGTGCAGGAACCTATAGCGATGGCAAGTTGTATACGCGTTCTAAAAAAAGAGGGAGTGTACAGAAGATGTTACAAATATTTATTCGTTTTGGTGCCGATGAAAAAATTGGCTACGAAGCACACCCGCACATTGGCACGAATAAGTTGCCCAAGATTATTGAGAATATTCGTGAGCATATTTTGGCTTGTGGTGGAGAGATACACTTTGAACACAAGCTCACCGATATTTATTTAAAAGAAAATACAATCACAGGAATAGAACTAAATAATTCAATAAAAGTCGGTACACAAAAGCTTGTTTTGGCTACAGGACATTCGGCCAAGGATATTTATTTATTGTTGCATAAAAAAGAGATTGCCTTAGAAGAAAAAGATTTTGCAATTGGTGTACGAATTGAACACCCGCAGCAGTTGATTAATGAAATTCAATATGGTCGAGACTACGCAAGAGCTATTGAATTAAATGTCGAAGGTTCTTTGCCTCCAGCATCTTATTCGCTTGTGGAGCAAGTGCAAGGTCGTGGGGTGTTTTCTTTTTGTATGTGCCCTGGCGGGATTATTGCTCCCGCTTCTACCCAAAATAATAGCTTGGTAGTTAATGGCTGGAGCCCTTCAAAACGAAATAACCCTTATGCCAATAGTGGCTTGGTTGTAAAAGTGGGTCAAGAAGATTTTGGTCAGTTTAAAAGCGAAGGTGTGTTGGCTGGTTTGTACTTTCAAGAAAGCATTGAGCAAAAAGCATACGAAGTGGGTGGCGGAAAATTTGTGGCTCCAGCGCAGAAAGTGACTGATTTAATTCATAATAAAACATCGCAATCGATTGGTGAGCATTCTTACTTACCCGGTGTTACGCCATCGAATATGCAGGATGTGTTACCGGCCTTTATTTATAAATCTATTCAAAGAGGTATCAAACAATTTTCCCGAAGGGTAAAAAATTACGTACATCCCGAAGCTATTGTAGTAGCCACAGAAAGCAGAACTTCCTCGCCATTGAGAATACCGAGAGATAAAGAAAGCTTAGAGCACATTCTAATCAAAGGATTATACCCTTGCGCTGAAGGTGCAGGATATGCTGGCGGTATTATTAGCGCGGCCATTGATGGAGAGCGCGTGGCCGACATGGTTAATGTATAAAGTCAAATACTTTTCTAAAATATTTTTCACCACCCCTCTGCCAAAGGTTGGCATGTCCTGCATTTGGGATTTCTAGAAATTCTTTTTGTTCAGTGGCTAAGGCGTCAAAGTTGTCTTTGCCATAGTTCATTGAAATAAATGAATCATCTTGTCCATGAACCATTAATATCTTTTGTGTGATACGTTGGCAGCTTTCTTTGGGTCGTTCGATATCTGAATTGAATTGAGCCAAATGCCCAGTGCGCCAAATGGCAAAATCAACCAACCAGTCTAATCGAAAACCTACATACCGTTTAAAGTAGTCCTTACATATTTTATCAAAGTAGGAAAAGGTACTTTCGATTATACCAAAACTTATGCGCTTATCGGTGGCCATACTTTGTAGTGCAACAGCACCGCCTAGTGAGCGACCCCAGATGCCAATAGGTAGGTTATTCTCTGTTGTTAGATAATCTACAAACATGGATATGTCTTCTTTTTCCTTGGCGCCAAAGGTGCAGTACTTGCCTTCGCTTAGACCATGAGCGCGAAGGTCAATGGCTAATAAATTATAGCCGCTGTCCAACATGCGTGCAGCAATGGCGCTAAAATCTGCTTTGGTTGATCGGATACCATGTACCAAAATGATATTTTTCCGGGCTTGTTTCGATTGGACGTAAGAGGCCGTAATATTTAATCCATCAGAAGAAGTACGACTGATAATCCTTTCGTTGGGGTGTACTTGCTGCCTTGGCCCATTATTGGTGCCTTTAATATATTTAGCCAATTGAATAATTGGATGATGTATTTGTACAATAAGCTTAGGCAAGCTAAAGCATAGCAAGTATAGACTAGCTGCACTGAGTACGATTATTACCACTCCTTTTTTATTCATTTTCACAAGGCAAAATTATTATCCTACACATCAATACATTGGTGTAATTACGTTAAGTAAAAAATAAATAATTGCTATTTAAAATACAAAATCAGCCTTCTTTTAAAAGGAGTTTTAGAATCTTATTTAAATGTAAATGATGATGCAATTACAAATTTGCTAACAATATGGCTGAGGCATTCCTATTACTTTCGAGTTCTAAATTTTGAACAAATGAAAACAAACAAACTATTTATGGTAGCCATTGTTGCTACAGCTCTTTTAATGAGTGCTTGCGGGTCTCAAAAGAAATACATGCGCACAGCTTTTGACCTAATAAAATTAACGTTCCCAGATGCTAGAACGAGCATGACTGGTGACAATAAGGTAAAAGTAATATTCCC
Organism: uncultured Chitinophagaceae bacterium; assembly: GCA_938017685.1. GTDB lineage: Bacteria > Bacteroidota > Bacteroidia > Chitinophagales > Chitinophagaceae > JAGNRR01. Next base: position 9,519 of record CALIIL010000109.1, on the reverse strand, counting down.
TCAGAACGATATGTTTGACGTTGGGTCAAGTGTACTAAAGCCTAAGTTTGAGGGACGTGTAACAAAGTTTGCTGAAATATTAAATAAATACCTTGAAACAAAATTGAACATTACGGGTCATACGGACAATACTGGTAATCATGATAGTAATATGCAGTTATCTAAGGATCGTGCATTACATGTACAAGAGTCTTTAGTAGGTCATGGTGTGGATGATACTAGAATGGCACATTTCGGTTTAGGAGATACTCAACCAATTGCTGATAATAATACAGATGCTGGAAAAGCAGAAAATCGTCGTGTAGAGTTCGAACTTTACTACGCTAAGTAATTATTACACATTATATATTTTAAGAGAGGCTTCATTAGAAGTCTCTCTTTTTTTTGCGCATAATCATTGCAAATGCCTCTTACTTCTAATACAAACCCTATCTTTGCTTTAAGTGCAGCAATTGTTGAGCATATCGAATAAACTAGTAGCAAGAGCCTTGCTATTAATATATGCGTGTACGCTTGTATTTCAATTTGGCATTCATGAGGAACTGCATCATAAGAAATATAATGTTCATGACATTGAGTTATGCTTAAACGATGCACATTGCTGTCACCACGAAAGTATAGAAACGCATTGTGTGCATCAAGCACATATTGATGTTGTTATAAGTGATTGTGACTTTTGCGATCAATTCTTTCATCAGGTATTATACAGCACAATAATTACTAATTGGTCGGCATATACTGATTGTCTTAATCAAAACTTTGGCCAATATGAAGCACAGCAAGTAGCTTCATTATTCATTATTTCACGAAATAAGTCGCCCCCTATTTTCATTTCGTAATTCCGTCTTAAACGTTAGCTGTTATGTTACGTTTAAATAAAATTCCACTTTTGAGTTTGTTCGTAAGGGCTTACTCAATCGCGCTTATGCACTTGTAGGTATATCATACCGCTGATTTTATTCTGGGTAAATAATGGAATTTTTTTCAAGTCAAAACATATTATAAATTATAAAAATTAAACAAAATGAAATATTTAAAAATATCAAGCCTTTTTATCTTGGCTATTATAACAATGAACAGTTGTAAAAAAGATGATCCAGTAGTTATAAATGAAGAAGAAGTAATAACAACCTTGAAGTATGAATTAGTGCCTGTTGGTGGTGGTGCAACGGTTGAACTATCCTTTGTTGATTTAGATGGTGACGGCGGAAATGCACCAGTAATTAAGGGTGGTACTTTGGAAGAAAATAAAACATATAACGGTACATTGACTTTAGCCAATGAAAGCGAAAGTCCTGCAGAGGATATTACGGCCGAGATTTTAGAGGAAGATGAGGAGCACCAATTTTTCTTTCCTGTTACTAGTGGCTTGAATGTAAGCGTTAGTTATAAGGATCAAGATGCCGATGGTAATCCTGTAGGTTTAAGTTCTGAAGTGGTAACTACAACTGCTTCTTCTGGAACATTACAAGTTGTATTGCGCCATGAACCAACTAAGACTGCAAGCGGTGTAAGTGGTGGAGATATCACCAATGCCGGTGGCGAAACGGATATTGAAGTAGACTTTCCAATTACAATACAGTAAGTGAAGCCCTACTTTATTATATTTTTTTTATTACCCTTTTACGCATCCGCTCAGCAATGTAACTATACGCTGAGCGGTCGCGTATTAGATATTTCTACGCAGGAACCACTGGGGTATAGTTCCGTACAAATTGAAGGAACCACCTTTGGCGATAAGACTGATGACAATGGTTTTTTTGAGATAAAAAATATTTGTGCGGGTGAAGTGCACTTATTGGTTTCGCATATCGGTTGTGAGCCCAAGCGTATTTTTATTCGGGTAAAAAAGGATACGACTTTTACGATATACTTACCGCACCATAGTTCGTTTTTACATCAAATAGATGTGCAAGGAAAAAGTATTTATGAGGAAGAAGGACATGTGATTTCTGAAAAAGAACTCAATCAACAAAGTGGTAATTCATTAGGGAATATTGCTTCTAATGTCAGCGGTGTAAGCACATTGAAAACAGGTGCTGGAATTTCTAAGCCAATAATTCATGGTTTGTATGGCAAAAGAATACAGCTCATAAATAACGATATTGCACAGCAAAGTCAGTCATGGGGAAATGACCATGCGCCAGAAATAGATCCATTTGCCGCTGATAATATTACGGTTATAAAAGGTGTGTACGGAATAGAATACGGAGGCAATACAATTGGTGGTGCGCTCAAAATGAATAGCATTCCGATTAGCGATGATCCGCATTTGCATGGTAAGGCGTTGTATTCTTATGCCACAAATAATGGATTACAATTGTTGGCAACTCGCTTTGAGAAAAAATCTAAATATTTTAAATGGCGTGCAGGAATGGCGTTGCAGCAAGGCGGCGACTATCGTGCGCCAAATTATTATTTGAGCAATACAGCGTTTAAGCAAGGAAGCGCCTTTCTTCAATTAGAAAAGCAATGGTCAGAAAAATTAAAATCTGATTTTCACTATAGTTATTTTGCCAATAGTCTGGGCATATTACGTGGTGCACATGCTGGTAATTTAACCGATTTAGAAAATGCGATTGATGCAACTCAACCCGCATTTACAGATGCAAAGAGGGAATATGATATAGATGCCCCACGACAAAATGTTCAACACCACTTATTCAAGACGCACTTTGCTTATCAATTAAGTGATGATGTGCAATTACATTTGGTTTATGGTTTGCAGCAAAATAATCGAAAGGAATTTGATATACGCCGAGGTGGTCGTACGAAGATCCCGAGCTTAGGATTGAAGTTGGCAGCACAAGATGCAAAGTTTTATTATCATAAATTAACGGAAGAGCGAACAACAAAAATTGGTGTTCAATATCAATATCAAAGTAATACCAATGATGCTGGTACGGGTATATTACCTTTGCAGCCCGATTATCAACTGCATGATGTTGGTGTTTATTTTATTCATTCAATAGCATTAAATGAGCATGCCGAATTTTCAATTGGAGCTCGTCAAGATATTAGAAATATTGACGCTCGTTTAATTAGAGATTTTAAGGTAGAACCTGTTGTTACGACAAATTATAATTCTTCACTTTCGCTAGGTTTAGATTATGATTGGACTAAAAAAGTAGCTACACATATTAATTTAAGTAGTGTAAGGCGTGGACCTGAAGTCAATGAATTATATAGTGTTGGCTTACACCAAGGAGTGGCAAGTATCGAGGAAGGTAATAGAAATTTGAAAAGCGAATGGGGCACAAAAGCAATTATTACGGAACACCTTAAAGTAGGTAAAAAATTGCAGGCTGAATTTTCTTTATACTATCAGTATATTCAAAATTATATTTATCTCCAACCGCAGCCTGATTTTCGCTTAACTATTAGAGGAGCATTTCCACTGTTTATTTATGAGCAAACTGATGCAAGTCTAACTGGTTTAGACGCTACTATAAAGTATCATTTTACAGATCGATTAAGTTTCCTTTCCAAAGCAGCGTTTATACATGGGCAGGATTTGACCTATAATATTCCTTTGATTTATATGCCATCTAATAATTTATATGCTTCATTACAATATGAATTAGCGGATATCTCTTTGAAGAATATTAGATTGAGCGGCACTACTATTTCAATCAATGGAAATTATGTTGTAAGGCAAAATAGACTGTTGGCTTCGCAAGATTTTATGCCTGCGCCGGATGCTTATTTTTTGTTAGGTGCTCGCGTTGAGACAACAATTAATCTAGGAGAGCAACAGTTTTATTTGTCTGTACAAGCTCAAAATTTGTTGAATACAAGTTATAGAAACTACCTGAATAGGTTACGCTATTTTGCCGATGATACGGGCAGAAATATAACGCTACGTATCATGTGGAAGTTCTAAAAGTCTAATAAATCGACTTCGAAAATTAAAACAGAATTACCCGGAATATTTCCTTGAGCTTGCGAGCCATAACCTAAGCTTGCTGGCATCAGTAAGATGCCAGAACCGCCGCGAGATATTTTGGGTATACCTTCTTGCCATCCTTTGATTACTCCAGTCAATGGAAATTCTATGTTCAAATTTTGATCAAAAATTGTTTTACTTGTCAGGTAGCCAGTATAGTTAACCTTAACCTCGTCTTGAACAGTAGGGAAGTTTCCGTCACCTACTTCTGTAATAATGTAATGTAATCCGCTCTCTGTTTTTTCTGCCGTAAGATTATTATCTGTGAGATATTGTTCTATTTCGCTAATGTTTTTTTCATAAGCTTTGTCAGAATTGCTACAAGCGGTAAAAGCAAATAATATAAAAAGGATTAAACTTAAACGTATTACCAAATTATCAAACCGTTTCATTGTCATATTAATTAGGCTGCTTTTCGTTTCGCTTTTTTCTCGGCATGTGCCATGGCTGCTTCTCGCACCCAAGCGCCTTCGTTCCAGGCTTTATTGCGTGCTGCTAGTCTTTCTTTATTACAAGGACCATTTCCTTTTACAACATTCCAGAATTCGTTCCAATCAATTTCTCCAAAGTCATAATGCCCCGTTTCTGCATTCCACTTTAAGTCAGGATCAGGCAGTGTTACGCCTAAGATTTCTGCTTGTTCAACTGTTGCATCTACAAATCGCTGACGTAGCTCATCGTTTGTTTGGCGTTTGATTTTCCAAGCAATGCTCTGGTCAGAATTAGTACTTTCTGCGTCACTTGGTCCGAACATCATCAGACTAGGCCACCACCATCTATCTACTGCATCTTGCAACATTGCTTTTTGTTCAGGTGTTCCTTTGCTTAGCGCTAATAAACTTTCATATCCTTGGCGCTGATGAAAACTTTCCTCCTTACATATTTTTACCATGGCACGTGCATAAGGTCCGTAAGAAGTACGGCATAACATAACTTGGTTCATAATGGCCGCGCCATCGACTAACCAACCAATGGTTCCAACATCTGCCCAAGTAAGTGTAGGGTAATTAAATATGCTTGAGTATTTAGCCTTACCAGTATGTAACTGATCGAACATTTCATCACGGGTAATGCCTAATGTCTCAGCAGAAGAGTATAAATAAAGACCATGCCCAGCTTCATCTTGTGCTTTGGCTATTAATATTAATTTACGACGCAAATTGGGTGCACGTGTTATCCAATTTCCTTCGGGTAACATGCCCACAATTTCGCTGTGCGCGTGTTGGGATATTTGTCTAATAAGCGTTTTGCGGTAAGCTTCCGGCATCCAATCACGTGCTTCGATCTTTATTTCTTTTTCTATTTTTTCTTCAAATAGTTTTTTTCCTCTCTCCTCTGACATAATATCTCAATTTTAATAATTGATACAAATATACGAATTATGGATTGCTTATTTTAAATCCCAATTATTGGGATTGACTATAATTCATAAATAGTTGACTGTAATCAAAAATTGACAAATAGACGTTCCGTTGGTATCTTTACTTTCTTTTTAGCAAAAACTATGGCAAACTCTAAGTTTACTACAATCGGTAGAAAAGTGCTGATGGCACTTTCAGGATTATTCCTCGTATCATTTTTAGTCATTCATGTATCTATTAATCTTATATCCGTATTTAGTGAGGATGCTTTTAATCAGGCATCACACTTCATGGGTACTAATCCAGTAATACAGTTTGTAATGCAGCCTGTGCTTATGTTTGGGGTGTTTTTTCACTTGATAATGGGTATTTACCTCGAGCTTAAGAATAACCAAGCACGAGCGGTTAAGTATGCTTATAACAAGCCAAGTGCTAATTCTAATTGGATGTCTCGAAACATGATTTATACGGGAGCTGTAATTATGGCTTTTCTTGGATTACATCTTTATGATTTTTGGTTGCATGAGATGACTGTTAAGTATATCGAGTTTCAACCAGAGGATCCAACACGATATTTCCATGAAACGGTTGAGAAGTTTCAAGATCCAGTGCGTGTATTAATCTATGTAGTTTCATTTGTAGCCTTGGCCTTGCATTTATTGCACGGCTTTCAATCTTCGTTTCAGTCGGTTGGCTTCAATCATAATAAATACACACCAATGCTTAAGAAAACGGTGAATGCATTTGCTATTATAGTACCTGCAGTTTTTACTTTCATTGCTATATATCATTATTTAATTCATTAATATAAAAGTTCTATGAGTACGTTAGATTCAAAAGTTCCAAAAGGCCCGATTGCCGACAAATGGACGAACTATAAAAATAAAATTGACCTAGTAAACCCTGCTAATAAGCGTAATATTGACGTTATTGTTGTAGGTACGGGTCTTGCTGGAGGTTCTGCAGCAGCAACATTGGCTGAGTTAGGCTACAATGTTAAGGCTTTTTGCTACCAAGATTCTCCAAGGAGAGCGCACTCGATTGCAGCGCAAGGAGGTATTAATGCCGCAAAGAACTATCAAGGTGATGGAGACTCGTCTTACAGATTATTCTATGATACGGTAAAAGGGGGTGATTATCGCTCTCGTGAGGCCAATGTTTATCGCCTGGCCGAAGTATCTGCCAATATTATTGATCAGTGTGTAGCGCAAGGTGTACCATTTGCCAGAGATTATGGCGGTCTATTAGATAATCGCTCATTTGGTGGTGTATTGGTAAGTCGTACGTTCTATGCCAAAGGGCAAACTGGGCAGCAGCTATTATTAGGTTGTTACTCAGCAATGAATCGTCAAATAGCACGTGGTAAGATTGAAATGCATAATCGCCATGAAATGCTAGATATTGTGAAAATAGATGGCAAGGCACGCGGTATTATTGCACGTAACTTAGTTACTGGCGAAATAGAAAGACACTCGGCTCATGCAGTTGTAATCGCTTCTGGCGGTTATGGTAATGTATATTTCTTAAGTACAAATGCGATGGGTAGTAATACAACAGCAGCATGGAAAGTACATAAGAAAGGTGCCTACTTTGCTAACCCTTGTTTTACACAAATTCATCCAACTTGTATTCCTCGTTCGGGAGATTATCAATCTAAGCTTACATTGATGTCCGAGTCGTTAAGAAATGATGGACGAATATGGGTGCCTAAATCACTCGAAGATGCCAAAGCTATTCGTGAAGGAAAAAAGAAACCTACCGAATTGAGCGAAGAAGAAAGAGATTATTATTTAGAGCGTCGCTATCCAGCATTTGGTAACTTAGTACCACGTGATGTAGCATCTCGCGCAGCCAAAGAAGTGTGTGATAAAGGTTATGGTGTAAATAGTACTGGTGAAGCTGTGTATCTTGATTTTAAATCAGCGATACATCGCTATGGTAAGGAACAAGCCAAGCTTAATAATATTAAAAATGCTTCCGATGAAAAAATAATAGAACTTGGAGCAGCCATTGTTAAGGCTAAATACGGTAACCTTTTCCAAATGTATGAGAAAATTGTTGCTGAGGATCCTTATAAAACTCCAATGATGATTTATCCTGCAACGCACTATACCATGGGTGGCGTATGGGTAGACTATAATTTAATGACAACCATTCCTGGTTGTTATGCAATTGGCGAGGCTAACTTCTCAGATCATGGAGCTAACCGTTTAGGAGCTTCTGCATTGATGCAAGGACTAGCTGATGGTTACTTTGTATTGCCATATACCATCGGTGATTATTTGTCACACGATATTCGTACTGGAAAAATCTCAACCGATACACCAGAATTTGAAGCTGCTGAAAAAGATGTTAAAGAAAGAATTGACTTCTTTGTAAATAATAAAGGAAACCATTCGGTGGACTACTATCATAAAAAGCTTGGTTTGATCATGTGGAATAAAGTAGGCATGAGCCGCAATGAAAAAGGTTTAAAAGAAGCTATTGCCGACATCAAGGCATTACGTGAAGATTTTTGGCAAAATGTAAGTGTACCGGGTGGGTCTAATCAAGTAAATGCAGAGTTAGAAAAAGCTGGCCGTGTGGCTGACTTCTTAGAGCTTGGAGAATTATTTGCCAAGGATGCCCTTAATCGCAATGAAAGTTGTGGAGGTCACTTCCGTGAAGAATCAGTTGAGTTAGACGGCGAGCAAAAAGGTGAAGCGAAGCGTAAAGATGATGAATATGCTTATGTAGCAGCTTGGGAATATAAGGGAGAGCCTAGCGAGGCAGTATTGCATAAAGAGCAATTAGAATTTTACGATATCGAATTAAAACAACGTTCTTATAAATAGGGGTTAGAAAATAGCCAATAGGAGTTAGGGAAGATAAAATGGGAGAAATAAAGTCATATAAAGATTTAATTGTTTGGCAAAAATCAATTGCCATGGTTTCATTGGTATATGAATCTACAAAATTTTTTCCAACTGAAGAACGCTTTGGACTTACAAGCCAAATAAGACGATCGGCGGTTTCGGTTCCCTCTAATATTGCTGAAGGCTGGGCAAGGAACTCAACAAAAAATTATATCCAATTCTTAAGAATATCGAAAGGGTCTTTATTTGAATTGGAAACACAAATATTAATAAGTAAAAATTTAGAATTTATAACACAAAGCGCGAATATTGATAAACTCATTACTGAAATAGGAAAAATGCTCAATACACTCATTACTAAATTGGAGGCTAAGCTCTAATTCCTATTGGCTAATGGCTATTCACTCGTAAAAAATAAGAAAATTATGTCACAAGAAAGTATGAATCTTACATTGAAAGTTTGGCGTCAGAAAGATGCTATGGCTAAAGGCGAAATGGTGGAATATAAAGTTTCAGAAATTTCGGACCATATGTCCTTCTTAGAAATGATGGATGTGCTCAATGAGCAATTGGTTGCCAAAAACGAAGAATCAGTAGCATTCGATCACGATTGCCGAGAAGGTATTTGTGGTATGTGCTCGATGTATATTAATGGAGAGGCGCATGGTCCGGATAAGAGCGTAACCACTTGTCAGTTGCACATGCGCTCATTTAATGATGGAGACACTATTCATATAGAGCCATTTAGAGCTAAAGCATTTCCAGTATTAAAAGATTTAATGGTGGATCGTTCATCATTTGATAGAATACAACATGCAGGAGGTTTTATCTCGGTCAATACATCGGGTAATACGCAAGATGCTAATGCTATTCCAATCCGTAAAGAAGATGCTGACTTAGCCATGGATGCTGCAACTTGTATTGGTTGCGGAGCATGTGTTGCTACTTGTAAAAATGCATCGGCTATGTTATTTGTTGGTGCTAAGGTTTCGCAGTTTGCACTATTGCCACAAGGGCAAGTAGAAGCGCAAGAGCGTGTGCAAAATATGGTTGCTCAAATGGATAAAGAAGGATTTGGCGCTTGTACAAATACAGGCGCTTGTGAAGTAGAATGTCCTAAAGGAATATCACTGACTAATATTGCGAGAATGAATCGTGAGTATCTGGGGGCGAGTATTTCTAAGTAATAAATAAAATTTTAATAATAAAAGGCGAGCTAAATAGCTCGCCTTTTTTAATGTTATTATTAATTCAATTATTTGGATCACATGACAGATATGGGGATTAAGCAAATAGTTTGGTTAATCTAAAGAGGAAGAATTTGGTATCTGTAACGCCTCTTAGGTTTGCTCTGAAG
>CALIIL010000108.1 GCA_938017685.1 uncultured Chitinophagaceae bacterium | reverse complement strand
CCTGAGCTTTTTGCTTAAAAATGGAACGGCTCAATGCCGATCCATTTTTATAATAATCGCAACAGATGAGTTACTCACCTTCGCCTTTTGCTACGCTCAAAATTAAAGCATTTTTTATTTGGTTGAAACATAGAAATCGGGCGACTTTATTTTTAAGCCTACCCATGAACATATGGAAAAGAACTTATTGCCAATATTCAAGAACACGGTCAAATTATTACCTTCCGAATTAAAAGAAAGTGATGCAGCTATTCTTGGCGCTTCATCTTTAGTTTGGAATACAGATAAAATTGAAAAAACTATTTTGTCATCCAAGATCCTCCAACACTAATTACATTTTCTAGCTTTAAATAATCTTGATACGTTTCTTGATTAACACCGCCTGTTGGACAGAATTTTACTTGACTAAATAGTTGACCATAAGTCTTTAAAGCAGTTACACCGCCAAACAAATTGGCGGGGAAAAACTTAAACGTATCCCAAGCTTGTGATATCCCATGGAGTATTTCGCTAGGAGTAGCTACTCCAGGAATAAATGCAATGCCGCTCTCTTCGAGACCATTAAATAAGCTTTGATGTATGGCAGGACTTACCATAAAATCCACCTGTAACTCTTTACACTTGTCTATTTGTTCTACGTGAATGATAGTGCCAACTCCTACATCTATTTTATCTCCAAAAGATTCCTTTACATATTGAATAGCTTCAAAAGCTATCGCTGTGCGCAACGTAATTTCTATGCATTGAATACCTCGTTCCAATAATTTATTTATCATAGGGTCTATATCCTCCAATCGCTCAAAAGTTACTACGGGTATTAATGGATGTTTTTTCAAGACGGCTCTAATATTATTCTGTACCATATTCATAATTTTTATTTAAAGAAATGATGCACCTTCTTCACTTGAATTAACCGCACTACGCATATTGGCAAACAACTCTCTACCAAAACCTTGTGTGACACTATTATCTTTTGTACTAGCTTCACGCGCATTTACAATTGGAAAATTTAAACAAGAGAGTTCTCCGGTTACAGCATTTAATCGTAGTAAATCACCTGTTCTTATTTTTGAAATAACTCCACCATCCTTAGCCTCAGGTGTTACGTGAATGGCTGCTGGCACTTTGCCTGATGCTCCAGACATACGACCATCCGTGATAAGCGCTACTTTATGACCACGTAATTGCAGCACTGAAAGCGTTGGTGTTAGTTTATGCAACTCAGGCATACCATTTTGTTTTGGTCCTTGAAAAGGTAATACCGCAATGAAATCTTTATCTAACTCTCCGCGCTTAAACGCTTCAATCAAATCTTCTTGCTCATTAAATACAACAGCCTCCGCTTCAACAATTTGATGCTCCTCTTTTACAGCTGAAGTTTTAATAACCGCTCTTCCTATATTACCATCTAACATGACTAAACCTCCATGATTTAAGAAAGGTTCTGAAGCAGGTCTAACAATTTCTATATCCAAACTTTTACTTATTCCTTGTTCCCAAATTAATTTTCCATCCTTAATCTTAGGCTCTTGCGTATACCTTTTTAAACCCTTACCAAGAATAGTATTTACATCTTCATGTAACAGTCCATTTTCTAACAAGGTATTAATAACGAATGTCATACCACCTGCTGCGTGAAACTGATTCACATCCGCCGGACCATTGGGATAAATGCGTGTAAGCAACGGAACGATGGATGATAAATCAGAAAAGTCTTGCCAATTAATTTTTATACCTGCCGAATTGGCCATGGCAATAAGATGGATCGTATGATTAGTAGAACCTCCCGTTGCGAGTAAACCAACCAATCCATTCACTACTGTTTTTTCATTATAAATATTACAGAAAGCTTTTTCAAACGAATGAGCTCTTGCATTCTCGCTTAGCAGTTCTACAGCGTATTCAGTTAATAATTCGCGCAACTGTGTATCAGGATTTACGAAACTAGAACCTGGCAGTTGCAAGCCCATAATTTCCATCAGCATTTGATTACTATTGGCAGTACCATAAAAGGTGCAAGTACCAGCGGAGTGATAAGAGGCCGACTCGCCTTTTAATAATTCATCACGGCCAATTTTACCTTCGGCAAATGCTTGTCTTATGCTCGCTTTTTCATCATTACTGATACCCGTTTTCATTGGACCTCCTGGAATAAACAAGGTTGGCAAGTGACCAAACTTGAGCATCCCAATGACCAAGCCTGGAATAATTTTATCACAAATACCTAGGCCTATGACACCATCGAACATATTATGAGATAAGCCAACCGCTGTAGAAAGGGCAATTACATCTCTGCTAAATAAAGAGAGCTCCATACCCAACTGACCTTGCGTTACACCATCGCACATAGCCGGAACGCCACTCGCCACTTGTGCAACTGCATTATATTTTTGAGCATACTTTCTAATTTTAGTTGGGTAATGCTCGTATGTTTTATGAGCAGAGAGCATATCATTGTATGCTGTTACAATGCCAAAATTTGGCACGGTCATATCCGTCAATTGTTCTTTGTCATGAGACTCACAACCTGCAAAGCCATGTGCCAGATTACCACAACTTAATACATCACGCGTAATTCCATTATCAAAAGCGGCTTGCATTTGTTCTAAATAAATACGTCTGCTTTCTTTACTTCTTTCAATTATCCGATTGGTTACTTCTTGAACTATTTTCTGTATCATACTGATTATTTTTTTTCTGCGTAATAGACATTTACGCCATTACTCTTTTCATTAATAATTTTTGCAATGAGTAGTTGCTTGGCGTCTGCCGTTTGTAGTACTAATCTTTTTGCCTCGCCAGTAATCATTAAATAAATGATATCACTACTTAAAATTAACCCTTTTGAACAACTTATTCTTTGCTTAGGTTCTGAAGGTGCTTGTGTTTTAATAATACTTACTTCGCTTTGTTTTAAATCCTGTTCCGATGCTTTATCATTGGGAAATAGAGAGGCTGTATGTCCATCCTCACCCATTCCCAATACGCATACGTCCACATTATTGACAAAGCGTTCGTATTCCATATCAGCGCGTTTAATATTCTCATCCTCAGCATTTAAGATATGAACTAACCCAATAAACCTTGCTTCAACAGCTTCATTTATCAATAAATTTTCTCTCACCAATTTCGCATTACTATGCGTGCTATTATGCGCAACATATCTTTCATCAACCAAGCCTATTGTTACTTTAGCCCAATCAATTTTTTTAAGCGATAAGAGATAAAACATACCAATCGGAGTAGAACCGCCAGACACTAATATATTAGCTTTATTATTTTTTTTAATACCGACTGCTAGTCTGTTGGCAATCTCGTTGGCCAATTCGCATTCCAATTCTTTTGCTGTTTTAAATGCTATCATATTCATATTTCCTTATTAGTTTCCCACTCATGTTCTTGTTCCATAATATTATCAATAGGTCCCATAGAACCAGCTTCATATAATATATTAGCCTGCTTGCTTTCTTTCCAACTTCTCGAAATAGTTTCTGTCCATTTCCAAGCAGCTTGCAATTCATCTTGTCGCATAAACAGTGTTTGATTACCTCGAATAACGTCCATTATTAATCGTTCATAAGCTTCTGGGAAGCGTTCCTTAAACGTATCACTATAATCCAGTTTTAATGAAATGGGCTGATAACGATAACCACCAGGACCCGGTATTTTTGTCATTTGTACCAACTCAATGCGCTCATCGGGCTGTATGCTTATGATCAATTTATTGTGTCCCATTTTTTTCTTTTCAGGAAAAAGATTGTGTTGCACTTTTTTAAAGTTTATTACAATTTCTGAATAGCGTTTTTTTAATCGCTTACCTGTGCGCAAATAAAAGGGTACATCTTTCCAACGCCAATTATCTACAAAGGCTTTAATAGCGACATAAGTTTCTGTTTTGGATGCGTACTTTTCAATACCTTCTAAATAAGAGCTTACTTCTTTATTATCAATCCTACCGCGGGTATATTGCCCTTTAACAGTATGCTCTTTCACCGTTTTTGCCGTAATAGGTCTTAGTGCGTTTAGCACTTTAAGCTTCTCATTTCTTAACTCATCAGCTTCCAATACATTGGGCGGCTCCATAGCTACTAAGCATAATAATTGAAGCAAATGATTTTGTACCATATCCAATAACGCACCACTATTATCATAATAGCCCGCACGGTTTTCTACCCCCAAATTTTCGGCAACCGTTATTTGAATATTATCTATGCTATCGCGGTTCCATGATTTCTCAAAAAGGTTATTTGCAAAGCGTAATACCATTAAATTTTGAACGGTCTCTTTACCCAAATAATGATCTATTCTATATATCTGTTTTTCAATAAAGGCTTCCGTTATTTCATCATTTATTTGTTGTGAAGAAACTGAACCAAATCCTAATGGTTTTTCTAAAACAACTTTACTATTATCAAAAACTAAAGCTGAAGATTTTAAAGCAGCGCTAATACTACCAAAGGCTGAAGAAGGCGTAGAGAAGTAATAAATATTTTGAAACGTTGGAAACTGTTCTAAATGTTGTTTTAATATAGCATAAGCTGCAACCGTATTTTCTTTTATAACAAGTAGCTTTACTTTTAGTACAAATCGTTCAATGTCCGAACTAACATCTTGATCATTTTCAATAGATAATTGAATAAAATGTTTTAGCTCTTTATAAAACTCATCTTCTGTATTATCCCTTCGGGTAATGGCTATGATATTAAAGTCTATTACTAATTGTCCTGCAATAAACCGATGAAATAATGCAGGGTAAATTTTACGCAATGCTAAATCTCCATTACCTCCAAAAACGACTAGGCTAAAAGGTTCAAATATTTCTGTCGATTTTTTTTTCATTCTTAATTATTTATACAACACTATAATTGCCTAAAATTTCAACACGAAGCATTCAGACAATTAGAATGAACAATCATTGCTGCGTAAATGTACGAAAGAATTACTTAATGTCATTTTAACACTAAGTAAATTTTTCTTAAAATTCCTTATTCAAATGAGTGAAGTAAAATAATTAGAATGAAAAATTATCGAAGCCTGTTTCGCTTAATTTCTTGTAGTTCTTTTCATTAAACTTGACAAAACGCGATGGCTTATGAGCAACGCCCGTTTGCTTCTCCTCCAATTGAGTTAAAATATCCAGCTTTAATATTTTTCTTCTGAAATTGCGCTTATCAATATCTTTTTCTAAAATTGCCTCGTATAACTTATGCAGCTGGCCCAAGGTAAACTTTTCAGGCAATAAATTAAAACCGATGGGGTGCGTAGCCAGCTTAGCACGCAACTTGCTATAAGAATCTTTTAATATATCTAAGTGGTCAAATGCCAACTCATTAATCTCCTTCAAAGGTTTCCACTCAGCCGATAGTGCAAATGACGAAGCTAGTAACTTACAATTATCCATTGGCAATAAGGAATAATAAGCAACCGTAACAACACGTGCCTCCGGCTTCTTTCGGATAGAACGCAACCACTCTTGGTCATCATCGGTTTTAATTCGATCTGGATCACCAAAAGCACCCACTTGCTCTAGAAATACTCCTTTCAAACCAGTTAACTCATTTAAGATTCGATCCGCTGCCTCATCTAAATTTTCATCATCATAAATAAGGTCACCAGGCAATGCCATGCGACTTTTTTTCTTAGATTTATCAACACCACGGCGTATTACTAGGACATTTAACTGCTCAAAATCGAAACCGAAAATCACGCAATCTATTGATATATGCGGGTTTAAGCCTCGCTTCATCATCATTTCATCACGCCTCTTCCTAATTTCTTCCATGATGCAAATTTATTATTATTATTTCGTTATATTTGTATAGTGTCTTTTTTACACTAAGTATAATTTAGTTTATTAAAAACAAGTTAATTCAAGATAGGGAATACGTATAAGTATAATATAAAACCAATAGACGATTAAGCATAGGAGATAATTACAACGATTATCTTTAAGCACTAAGAAAATAAGAGATATAAAAACTGAAGCAAACAAACATGATAAACCGCGTACTTATATTAGGATCACATGACAGATATGGGGATTAAGCAAATAGTTTGGTTAATCTAAAGAGGAAGAATTTGGTATCTGTAACGCCTCTTAGGTTTGCTCTGAAGAGTTTTATTTTTGCGTTGAATGATTCTGCATTGGCATTTGTG
>CALIIL010000107.1 GCA_938017685.1 uncultured Chitinophagaceae bacterium | reverse complement strand
TCGTGGTGCACTCAAAAAAAATAAACAACCTCAGATACTATCTGAGGTTTTTTTTGCCCCCAAACCACCCTTATATATTTAGACATCTCATTCAGTCCACCAAGAATAGGTATAAGCCTTAAGGTCAATTAAAAATCCTACTCCTCCCGAATAACCATCCAACCACTTTTGTCGGCTAGGTTACTTACTTCGAATCGCTTTTTTGTTTTTTTGCTAATGGCATTAGAGAACAACTTGGGCGTGTGTTTCTTCCAGGTAAAAGCTTCTCGGCTTATTTGTAATGCCTCCCCTACTTCGAGTTGCTCAATGGCTACCCGTACAAAATGTTTCTTTCCAATGGGGCGCTGCTTAACCTGCCGAGCTTCCTCGGCGGTCATTTTTTTAATGTATTCTTTGGCTTGCATACCGTCTCTTTTCCCTTAAAATTAATATGCAAGCATTAAATACTAAAACAATCAGGGTCAAAAATTAGTCAAGATTAGCCTATCATTAATAAGAATAATAACATCACTATTTAATATAAAACAACCATTATTTAAGCTAACATTATAACTATTTACTATCATTCTAAAGCTATTTAAGATAAAGCAATCATTAATTATTATGATATTATCCTTAACTTATCGTGCGCGTAAGCTTCAATTGGGTGGGTTTAATGCGTATTAGAATATACTCTAACTGTGATTTTCTAAGAGAACACGCCACCTTTAATATCAAACGGAATAAAAAATTAAATGGAGCTATTTAAACTTCAACTGCATTTTGTAGTCAAAAAAACTTATAATAAATGATTAAGCTCTATCTACTTTTAAATGGATCGTTGTAACTTCTCATATATTAATGCCTCTAAAGAAAAAAACCCTATGATTAAACTAACGACAATAGCCATGACACTTTTATTTGCAACGACCACCCTACTGGCTCAAGACATGACTAAAGCAGCCGAGGTATCAAGAACTAAGATGGATGTGCTGAGCTCGAAAACAGGTACAATTACAAAGTTTATAGATACTAGAATGCCCGCTTTAAAAACCTCTTTTACTCGAGCAGAGACTAGAATAAGAAAAGTAACGAATGGTTCAAGTACCGACTATTTTTATCAAATCAAAAAAAGAACTAAAAAAGATAGTAGTATAATAGCTTCCGTTGAATATAGCGACGTATTAGAAGTAATAAAAGCAGTAAAAACACTGCAAATAGATGCAGAGAAAGACATCGCTTCAAAGCCATACTTTATCGAAAATAAATTTATAACCGTTGATGGTTTTCATGTAGGTTATTACATTAAAGAAGGTAAGACCTGGTGGTATTTAAAGCTAAAAGAGAATGACATAACCAATACCTTGTACATGTCCAGCGGCGGAAAAATTGAAGAAGCATTTGTAGTCGCTAAAAACAAAATTGAGGAACTAAAGAAATAATAAAAAAAATCATTTGTACCATGCATATGAGCATCAAGCATTTTAATTCTCCAATTACCAATTCCGTTACACTAGATTAAAATCATACTCAATAATACCACTACCACCACCACAATAATTAATACGACTAAATAATCTGTCGCGTTTGAACTGCGGGTCTTTTCTTTAAAATTATCTGCGCCAATGCCAGCACGTTGCTCGAGCAAAAGCGTTTTCATTACATCCATGCCCTGCATTACCAATTTTTTTTTCATTGTATGCTTATAGTTAAACAACATTTCTTCGGCTTGCAATTCAGTTAAGCCTGCAATTTCTGAACACACTTCTTTATAACGCGAATGATATTTGCATATATCATCTAGCTTATATTCTTCTTTTGGCCTTCTCAATGATTTAAGAAATTTATCCATATCAATTTGCTCCTTGAAATCAATGTTTAATGGTAGCTCTACTTTATGATAGTACCAATGCTTCAACACATTCTCAATAGCTACATCACGGCTAGCAAGTTCCGTTTGCTTTTTCTCGTCATTATACTTTTTAAGCACTTGCTTGGCGTTCTGCTTTTCTTGCGTGTCCGTTAGCCAATATAGATTGACCACATCATCATCTTCATAACCACCTACATATTCATCTTGCAGTACAAATAAGCCATCAAATATTGGATCACCACCGCGAGGTAAGTTCAAGTTGTTCTTACCCTTAATCCGTCGAGATCCTGTTTCGGGATAGGTGATAGTCATACGCTCACGCTTACCCTCTGGGTAAAATGTAAAGCGGAAATCCATAGCCGTTTCACTACAAGTAAAGCTCATGCCACCATCTCTTTTTAATATCTCTCTACAATAAATATCACCCACGTTTTCGGAGTATTGATAATCTAGTAAATCAAAATATATAATAGTCGCACCCCCTTTTTGATAAATGGCTATACACTTTTTTCGGTCTTCGCGGCTGCGCGTACCATGCGCTTGAATGCTACTCCATGTAGTCTGTTCATGACCATCTACATTAGCCATAATAAAGACATCCTGTAGAAACTTCTTTTCATCCTCTACAGAAGACTTAAACATCACACCCGAAATATTGATACCCATGGAGTACAATTATAAGGCATATATAAAGATTAGCAAAGGCACTAATTAGTCGTCCCTTAAAAAGAGCAGGAGTTGAGTATTTATGCACATTTAGAGGCTAAAATGATGAAAACTAGTATCATATAATTGCAAGTTATTCTTTTTTTTCGCTAAAAACCTTGTCAAATGTATCGAAGAACTGAA
>CALIIL010000106.1 GCA_938017685.1 uncultured Chitinophagaceae bacterium | reverse complement strand
TTCATTAAACAAACTCAAATTATATTTACGATGCAAAAACAAAAAACTTCCAAAGACAGACAGACTTCCCACAACAAGTTTGTTTGCTTTGAAAGTAAAATTAATCAAATCGATTACACACTTTTTTGTACACTACCAAATGGATAACAAAGGAATATTTAAAGAACTTCAAAAATTTACGGCAAAAGACAGAATGCCTTGGGATAAATTTGGCTTTAGTGTCTCAATTGATCAAAGCAATGCTATGATCGGTTCGCGTTTTGAGTGTGAGGATGAGTTTGAAGAAAATACATTAGATAATGCTGGAGCAATCTACTTCTTAAAAGTTGAGTAGTTCTAATGTGCCTCCAACCAATTATCACCAACTCCTCGTCGTTGGTTAGCTTTTGGGGTGGATTGGAATATTTAGTAGCGGGTATTGATATATTTTTATTATATTAAACATCTAATAGGTCTTCTATGTAATCAAGATTAGATTTGGAAATGTTGTTAGCCATTATATTGTGATCGTAAACTTGAGACTTTTTAAACCAACCATTCAATGTACTGCAATGACCATCATTTGTTGAAGTGGAATAAACTGGAATTGCAAAATTTAAATTATCAGAAACATTCTGGTTTACATAATGATTATTTTTACAGAACATGGATAAATACATAATGCCCGATGTGTCAGATAGATCTGTATTGCCAGTATTCCTTAAGTTCATTAGCCAGAATAAAACCATTTGCGTTAGAATATAATCAATTTTGAAAGTAGTATTTTCCGTTTGGTAATTTATTTTTTGGTAGAGGCAATAGAATATAGGATAATATTTGGCATATTTTAATATTCGAGCCGCATTCTTTTTAATCGATGCTGGATTATTATTTGCTTCTTCAATTTCACTAAAATTAAATTGAGAAAAATCTAATGGTTTTAAATTTATGAATTTAAGGTTTATTGTATTTTCTAACTTTAATATTTTAATGTTTTCTAACGATGATAATTTTAGCTCTTTTAGACATACATCTACGGTTTTGCCCATATAAAGACATGGTAGCCCTTGAACGCTATATCTCTGGGTACTAATTATATGCCTTAAATTAAATGGTAAATGAAACATTTTTTCCCATTCCTTGGGTTTAATGATATCATCACTTTTTCTTACTCTATAGAAAGAATTACCGTGATTAATTGTAATTATTTCATCGCCTATTGGATCAATAAAGTAATCTTCAAAATTTAAGGTGTCAAAATACTCTTGAGCACTTTTTATGTCACCTTTGAGAAAATACTTATAAACAAGTTTGATGTTATTAATGATTTCTTCTACCTCTTTAATAAATATTTCGGGACGTATTGACAATAGTTTTGGTTGACTTGCATCGAATTTAGGTATAAACTCAAATAGAGATTTACTATGAGTTCTTAAATCATCAATATAGTTATCAAATGATCTGTTGAGATGATCTATAAATTTAATAGGATCTGTTTCACTAAAAGTGTCAGCTGGTAATTTATAATTATTACCTTTTAGTATATCAATAAGAGTATTACCGCCAGAGCTCCCCATTTAAGACTTGTCTATGTTCAAGCAATATTCAAACATTCTCCAAAATTGGCTATTAGAAAAAATTGGGAATGAACCACTCCTATTGAAATAAGTTAACCAATTAATATGTTCCTCCTGAATTGTGAGGCCCTTTTCATTATTAATGTCTTTATAATTAGCAATGGTTTTGATATTATCTTTAGAATAGTGGTTTTGATTACTTTGTTTAGAATTATCTATGTGCCAACTATTCATGATTGAAATCGCAATAAACCATGCAAACTTTGCGTTAATCGTTCGGACTTCCTCATTTTCATCAAAAAAATCACTACTTTCATCACTTTCGGTTGATGATTTTTCAATGAAAGGTAGTACGGAAATAACAGAAAATTCTGTTGCCGAAATTATTTTAAACCTGTTAATATTTCGCTGTTCATCATCAATTGATAAGTCTTGTATTCTCGGACGTACAAAAGTCTCTGCAATAAACCAGTAGGTTTCATTTAATATTGTATCAGCATCATTTATTACTGAAAACTTATTTTGATCTATGGAATCGTAATAAGTATCGAGCCAAAATTTAAACTCCTTTTTTCTCTTTAACCTTATATCCATAAACTATTTACCTTAATTTACTTAAGGGTACTTAATGCAATTTTTATTGATTTAGGATCAATTAAGTTAACCGTCCCAGATGGCAAATCAGTATTTGGTAATTTCCCAATTGTGTAGGCAGAATTATTAAATTCGTTTGAAATTGGTAGAAAAGGAACTTGAACAACTCCATCTCTAAAAATGAATTTGACTGATTGTTTATTTTTGAATTTTTTCACTTTTCGTCTATTAATTGTAACACCTTTAAATAAGCTCTTAGAGTTTGATTAATTAAATTAAATTACTCACAATTATGTGTATAACTCCAAAAGGAATGCAAAGTTACTGTTTTTTTTCATAAAAAAGTGTTTAATGTGCCTCCAACCAATTATCACCAACACCTAATTCAGCTTTTGTAGGAATGTCATTTGGAAGTGGCATGGCGCTTTCCATTGTTTCTAATATGAGTTTTGATATTTCTTCTACTTCATCCTTGGGCACATCAAATATTAATTCATCATGTACTTGAAGTAGCATTTTGGTTTTCCACGTTCTCGGCTCCGCTCGAACTGACACGTCTTTGTCACCTCGAGCGGAGCCGAGAGGATTTAATACAGCATCCATTTTAATCATAGCTAACTTAATCATATCCGCAGCACTACCTTGAATAGGGGAGTTAATGGCATTGCGCTCTGCAAAACCACGTACGGTAAAGTTGCCTGAGTTTATATCTTTCAACCAGCGCTTGCGACCCATCAATGTCTCAACATAGCCATTCTCTTGCGCAAACTCTATCGTTTCACTCATGTATTTAGTAATGCCTACAAACTCTTTTTTATAGTTGTCAATAATTTCTTTGGCTTCTTTTCTAGAGATGCCCAAATTATCTGCTAAGCCAAAAGCTCCTTGTCCGTAGATGATACCAAAGTTTACACTCTTAGCTTTATAACGCTGTTCCTTCGTAACATCCTCGGCATCCACGCCAAATACTTTGGCAGCCGTTGCGGTATGAATATCTATACCGCTTTTAAATGCTTCACACATATTGGGGTCGCCACTAATGGCGGCAACTATGCGTAATTCTATTTGAGAATAATCTGCGCTAATGAGCACATGGTTTTTATCTCTTGGGATAAATGCCTTTCTAATCTCACGACCTTTTTCAGTACGGATAGGAATATTTTGTAAGTTGGGGTTGTTGCTTGATAAGCGTCCCGTCACGGCAATCGCTTGCGCATAGTTTGTGTGCACCCGACCTGTCTTAGGATTAATCAAATTAGGCAAGGCATCAACATAAGTACTTTTCAATTTTGTCAATTGACGGAAGGTTAAAATATCATCAACAATTTTATGCTCATGCGCTAGTTTAGATAATATTTCTTCGCCTGTTTTGTATTGACCGGTTTTTGTTTTCTTGGCTTTCTCATCCAATTTTAATTTATCAAAAAGTACTTCACCCAATTGCTTCGGTGAGGCTAAATTAAAGCGAACATCCGCTTGTTGGTATACACTTTCTTCAGCCGTCTTAGCATCTGTTTCTAATTCTTTGCTATAGTTATTTAAGAAGTCTACATCAACGTTTATTCCTTCAAACTCCATACCCGCCAATACTTTGACCAAGGGGTTTTCTACCTCGTCAAATATCTTTTCTACTTTTCTCTCTTTAATTAAAGGCGCCATGGCCTCTTTTAATTGTAACGTAATATCTGCATCTTCAGCAGCGTATTCGGTTATTTTATCCAATGGCACATCTGCCATGGTTCCTTGATTTTTTCCTTTCTTGCCAATAAGACTTTCAATAGAAACAGGCGTATAATGCAAGAATTGCTCGCTCAATACATCCATACTGCGCTTGCCTTCTGGTTCAATTACATAATGAGCCAACATGGTATCAAATACATCTCCGGCTAAGGCTACACCATGGTTTTTTATAACTAAAATATCAAACTTAATGTTTTGACCAATCCATGTAATTTTTTCATTAGAAAATAGATCGATAAAATATTTCAATATTTCTTTTGATTCCTCTTCTGTTTTGCCACAAGGAACATAATAGGCTTCTCCTTTTTTTATAGAAAAGCTCATGCCCACCAAGTTGCATTGCAATGGATCAATACCTGTAGTCTCCGTATCAAAACAAATCTCTTTTTCCGCGCTTAGTTTTTTTACTAAATCTTTTATTTCAGTTTCGCTTTGTGCTAAAATATAATTATGCTCCGTGTCTTCAATTGTTTTAAAGTCAACAGGAATTGTATCTTCTATAATCACAGGTTGTCCTACTCGGGTGCTTGATTTTTTTGCAGTCACCGTGGCGTTCCCAAAAAGATCTGTTTGCTCACCTTCCTTTGGTGCTACTTTGAATTCTTCACCTAACACACGCTGACCCAAGGTTCGGAATTCTAATTCTGAAAAAATATTAATCAGCTCTTCTCTATTCCATTCGGAAACTTCGAAGTCTTTTTCATTAAATTCGCAGGGCACATCCATAATAATGGTTGCCAGTTTTTTGCTGAGCAAAGCATCTTCTCGACCAGCGGCCACTTTCTCACCCATCTTACCTTTTATCTTGTGCGCGTTGTCTAATACATTTTCTAAGGTGCCATATTCCTTTAAAAGTTTAGCAGCGGTTTTTTCGCCCACACCTTTTATCCCTGGTATATTATCTACCGCATCACCCATTAAACCAAGCATATCTATGACTTGATCTACGCGCTCAATGTCCCACTTTTCAATAATTTCTTTTATGCCTAGTTTTTCATATTTACCACCACGGCTTGGCGGTTTATACATAAATACTTTTTCATTAACCAACTGTCCTAAATCTTTATCGGCGGTAACCATATAGACTTCATATCCTTTGTCTGAAGCTTTTTTACTCAGGGTGCCTATTACATCATCAGCTTCATAACCTGGCGCTTCGATCAGTGGTATGTTGAATGCGCGAACCAATCTTTTAATGTCAGGAATGGCGAGCTTTAAATCTTCGGGTGCTTCTTCTCTGTTGGCTTTGTACTCGGCATACATTTCTTCACGCACGCCCATTTCGGGTGTATCAAAGCATACCGCGAGATGCGTAGCATTTTGCTTCGTTAGTAAATGCACCAAGGTATTGGTAAAACCGAACTGCGTGCTTGTATTCTTGCCATCGGCAGTCATTCGTGGGTTACGAATAAGCGCATAGTATGAGCGAAATATTAAAGCAAATGCATCAAGGAGATAGAGTTTTTTATCAGCCATACGGCTAATATAATTTGATGATTTGAGAATTTGATGATTTGATGATGATTAATTCTATTTCCAAGGATATGAGTTCTCGGCGAAGTAAGAAGATGTATCAAATTGCCAGTAATCATTTTTCAGTTTATATATTAATTCTTCTTTATCAAAGAAGTCCCCAGTTGCTTTTTCGTGATGTGTTCCACTATATTTATACTTGAGTATTAGTTTTATTGTGGTGTCATTTCTAACAAAGGTTGATAATTGGGTTGAATCTGAAGTATACTTAGTTATAAATGTTTGAATTAGCTCAAGGTTACTTTTTGGATGTTCTTTAAATACATGTATATATAGCGAATCTTTGTAAAAGATGAAATGGCTTTTGGAATGTTTCCAAGCATTTGGGTTTTTATTGGAGTCTAAGTATTCAACACGACCACCTTCTATCTCTTCAGAAATAACTTCACAACGATAAATGTATATATCTGAGTGTTCCATGAATTGCTCATGTTTAACTCCTTCTGAAAAACAACCAAAGAATAAAAACAACCCCAAAGCAGATACTAGTAATCTCATTATCTAATTATTTAAATATCACTTTGCCTAATGGTTTGCTCCCAATATTACTTTCTATTCAGTATCAGCAATGTTTCTCCAATACTATTCATGAGTGACATTTTACTCTCCTTTATAATAAAACTTGATATTTGTGATAAATTGGCAGTAAATACTTGAGAAAATTTTTGTGTGTTTTTACAATACTTTTTTGTGGTTGCTATTGGGCTAAATGAGATTTCTTTTTCGGTTAAAGTAATAATTTTTCCAGCCAATTGATTACACCCATCGTTACCAGCAATGCTTTTAAACTTTGCATTTAAAAGAATGTGTGCGCCGTCCGGGATACTTAGTTTACTGTTAGCCATACTAGTCAATTGCCATTTTCCTTCTATACTCACTGCTTTTCCTTTTGTGGGTGTTTCTTCTTCCTTTATCGGCCTTTCCGTTATAATCTCAAGTAATTTATATTTCATAAATCCATTGTCGCCTTTGCCTAATTCTTGCAGAGATAAAAGGTAAATATGGTTATTCTTACTACGGCCTTCAAAACCAAGAATTGCTCCGTTGAATGCTTGCCATAGTTTTTCTCTAGGCTCATCACCTTCTATAATTTGTAAGCACTTTTCGGCAGCTTCACATTCAACATAATCCGTACTGATCCATACTTTTAATTGTTGAAGGTTAGTTTCCTTTTGTGGTGATTGTTGTGTTGCTTCTTTTTTAACTGCGCATCCAAAAGCAAAAAGTATAAGTAAGATAGATAAGTATTTCATGTTTGTAGTTTAAAAGATGCAGTAACTAAGATCGAATGAGAGAGCTAAGTTAAATCTTTGATTTGAGATTTATTCAAACGTGAAGTTATTGCTGCAGTGAAGTTTAATTATTTAATAAAGCATAAGCGTTTAAGCTGGTAGCGATGCATAACCAAATAAAGTAAGGTGCAATTAATATTGCTTTGGTTTTTAAATCCTGGGTATAGTTGAATAGAAAAAAACCAACCAATAAGGTAAGTGCAGTAATTATAACCAACGAAAGCCCCATCATGTGATGCGAGAAGAAAACAGCATTCCAGATTACATTTAAAAAGAACTGTATACTAAATAGTACAATGAGCTTATTGCGTTGTTCAATATTGCTTAGGTAGGCCATAAAGAAGGAGAAACAGACCATAATCAAGGTCCAGGCCGTACCAAATACCCAACCCGGTGGTGTCCATGGTGCTTTATTTAATGATTGGTACCAGTCGCCCATAGGTCCAGGGTCCTGCAATAAGCCACCAATTCCTAGTGCAGCAAAGTTTACGATCAGGAATAGAATTACTCTTTGCCAGTGTTTCATATGTCTAAAGTAAATAAATAATGGATATGACTTACTTTATTTCTGCGATTCTCATTTTCAAGTTGCCATTAGCATCTTCGATATAGATAGTATCATACTTTTTGGCTGTATTAATTACAGGATTGTCTTTGTCTTGATAAGCTATTTTCTGCTTTGATTTACATGAGATCATAAAGAGAGCAAATAGGACTGGTGTAATTAGTTCTTTCATGCTTTATTGATGCACTTGCTAGTAGTTTTCTATAAAGCTATTCTAAGTATATTTGCACGGTGCAAATCGTTGTTGTAGAAAATGAACAATTAGCCAATGAATGGCTTTTATTTCCTTTGGAAATATATAAGAATGACCCTAATTACATTCGTCCCTTGGATAATGATATTAAGGAGGTCTTTGATAAGGACAAGAATAAATATTATAAGACCGGTGAGTGCGAGCGTTGGTTGTTGCAAAAGGACAATAAATATATTGGTCGGATTGCAGTGTTTACATCTAAAAAATGGAAGAATGAACAGCCAACAGGTGGTGTCGGTTTTTTTGAATGCATTGATAGTCAAGAAGCGGCTAATTTTTTGTTTGACAAGGCAAAAGAGTGGTTACAAGCGCGTGGTATGGAAGCCATGGATGGTAATATTAACTTTGGTGAACGAGATAAGTGGTGGGGATTATTAGTCAAAGGTTTTGAGGAACCACTATACAACATGAACTATAACCCTGAGTATTATGTTGCATTGTTTGAGAATTATGGCTTTCAAGTGTACTTTAATCAAGTATGTCCAGGCTTGGGTGTAGATGCTCAAATGAGTGATAAAATGCTCAAGTATCATAAAATATATGCCGATGATCCTGACTTTGAAGCCGTGCATATTCGTAAGAAGGAGTTAGATAAATTTGCTGAGGATTTTTCCACAGTATACAATAAAGCATTTGCCCAGCATGGAGATGGTAAGCGTATTGAACCAAGGCAAGCTCGTTTTATGTTTAAGAAAATGAAAGATGTAATTGATGAGAAAATTACGTGGTTCGTATATCATAAAGGGGAACCTATAGCCATGTGGATTAATATCCCAGATTTAAATCAATACTTCAAGCACCTTAATGGTAAGCTCGGCTGGTGGCAAAAAATACAGTTTGTCATACTTAAAGCGCGCAAGGTTTGTAAGCGATTTGTAGGAGTTGCTTACGGTGTAGTGCCAGAATTTCAAGGAAAAGGTACGGATGCCTATATGATTATTGAATGTGCCAAGGTGGTGCAGCCAAGCAAGCGCTACTTAAAATATGAGATGCAATGGCTAGGAGATTTTAATCCTAAAATGATCAACTTGGCTAAAAATATGGACGCCGAAGAAGTCAGAAGATTAAGTACCTATCGTTATTTGTTTGATAGAACCATTGAGTTTAAGCGTCATCCTATTTTATAAAATTCTAAATTTCTTAGCTATAATTATAGCTGTTTGAGCCTTGAAATCGAAGTATCTTTGCATTATGAAGGATCATTTTTCTAAGGTGTTTCGTTATCTGTTACAAGGTGTCGTAATCATTTTACCCTTTCTTATCACCTTTGCATTAGTGTACTATGCTTTTGATTTTATCGATGGTATTATTCCTGGTATGCCGCGTGGTTTAGGGTTTATAGTTGTTATTGCTTTTTTTATACTCATTGGATATTTAGGCTCACGTTTCTTTTTGGGGCGTATGGTCTTAGGGTTATTTGATAGTGCGCTGGAAAAAATACCTGGCTTAAAAATTATTTATACTGCCGTTAAAGATTTTGCGGAGGGATTTGTAGGCGACAAGCGAAAATTTAAACAACCTGTTTTAGTAAAAATTAATAATGATCCAGAAATGCATCGCGTTGGTTTTATAACACAAGAAGATTTGAGCATGATTGGTTTAGATGAAAAAATCATGGTGTACGTTCCGCATTCTTATAATTTCAGTGGAAATTTATTTGTAGTGCAGCGAGAGAATGTTCAAGACTTAAACATGGATTCAAGTGCGGCCATGAAATTGGCAGTAAGTGGCGGTGTAGCAGGATTTAATGATGATGAAAATGAAGCCAATGCATAATGTAGCATCAGGACCAGCCGTGTATCCTCAAGTTGTACTTGAGAGAATATCTTCAGGCATATTAAATGTTGAAGGAAATAATATTTCAACTTTAGAGATTGGACATCGCACGGATTTATTCTTAGCCATTCGAGATGAATTGATTTCTTTGACCAAAGAAATATTAAAAGTGCCTGATGATTATTTCATTATGTATTTACAAGGTGGCGGTCGATTACACTTTGCTCAGATACCTATGAACTTTTTATCAAAAGATGAAAAAGTTCAAATTATTGATACAGGTTATTGGAGCACAAAGGCAGCAGAATATGCAGGTCATTACGGAACTGTTGAAACGCTTGTATCCAGTCGTAATGAGCATTATGCCTCCATTCCTAATTTTGATTTTGGTATATTAGATGGAAAGTATTTGCAGTATTGTAGCAACAATACTATTTATGGAACACAGTTTCATAGCTTGCCTGCGAGTAACATTCCGGCTGTTGTTGATATGAGCAGTGATATTTTTTCCAAGAGTATAGACTTTGAAAAAGTAGATTTAGTCATGGCATGTGCTCAGAAAAACTTTGGTCCAGCTGGGGTTAGTTTGCTTATTATAAAGGATGATTTTTTAACGCAAGCTAAGGATGATCTTCCTGCGATCTTTAGTTATAAAAACCTAGCTTCAAAAAATTCTAACTATAACACGCCGCCAATATTTCAACTATGTGCTAGCTTGGAAATGTTAGGTTGGATCAAAGAGAAGGGGGGCTTGCTTCAATTAGAAAAGGAAGTGAATGGTCGTGCACAGAAATTGTATGATGCCATTGATAGTAGTGGGCATGTAACTAATATGATTACTAAAGCGCATAGAAGTAATACGAATATCATTTTTGACGCAAATGATAAAGAGCTTGAAAATACACTAAAACAAAAGTTTGCAGCTGAAAGCATTCATGGCATCAATGGTCATAAAGCAAGAGGTGGTTTTCGTGTAGGAAATTACTTAGGGCAAACTGATGCAGCTATTGATGCAGTTATAGCTTGCTTGTAAGCTATACAATATTTTCTATTCGCGAGTACACAGTAAATTTATCTTCACGGCAAAAAGCCATTAAACAGATGCCTACTTCTTCGGCAACATTTACAGCCATTGAGGATGGTGCTGAGACGGCAGCTAAAAATGGAATACCTGCTTTGTATGCTTTACTTACTATCTCATAACTCAAACGCCCACTGACCAAAATGCATATGGCGTCATTCAATTTTTTCTGTAGGAGTAAATCACCAATGACTTTATCAACGGCATTGTGCCTGCCAATATCTTCTTGGATAGATAGCATATGACCCTTGCTGTCAAAAGCTGCTGATGCATGTGAGCCGCCTGATTGCTCAAAGGTTTGTTGCGCAGCGCGCATCGTTTGGAACATCTTAGGGATATGTTGCCCTGCTAGTTTTTGTGTATTGTTTAAGGCCTCTCCGAGACTGAGGTTAGTTTCTTTTTTGCCGCACATGCCACAGCTTGTTACAGACATTAAGTTACGTTTTGTCTCTATTCCTTTTTCTAATTGTGTATCTGGGATAATGGCGTTTATGGCTGTTACGTAACCCATTTCATTTTTATTAGTTACCAAAACCACAGGGTCTTTTTCTATATTAGAATAAACATCTTCGGTCAATAAAATGCCGCGAACTAATGCTTGCTCGCTTCCTGGCGAGCGCATTGTAATGGTATAAGGTTCAGCATTAATAGAAATGCTCAACATCTCCTCCACAGCCAATGTGTCGTTTACGTCTTTCTTTGCGTTGTTTTTTATTTGTATGCCTT
This sequence comes from uncultured Chitinophagaceae bacterium, assembly GCA_938017685.1. Taxonomy (GTDB): domain Bacteria; phylum Bacteroidota; class Bacteroidia; order Chitinophagales; family Chitinophagaceae; genus JAGNRR01. The sequence goes on along the minus strand of CALIIL010000106.1, from coordinate 1,441 downwards.
GTACTTCTTGTATCATCTTGTTGTTGTAAAGGTGAGGTTTATTTCTGGAATTGTAATTAATCAAAAAAATTGATGATTAACCTATAACTTTGAAGTAGATGTCCGTTAATATAATGAATAGCAAGAGGAATATTTTATTTACACTTATTACATTTCTGTTATTAAACTTCATTTGGACATTCCTCTGCATAAAATACAATGAATTTACAGATGTTGATACTGGGATGTTGACTGGGTTTGTTTTGCTTCTAATTTTTAGTGTTTCAATTTTTTTAGTCTTGCAAAAAAAAGTGTTAGGGCTTTTATTTTTTTGACAATCTCAATAATCCCTACATTTCTCGTATCCTCCTTCTTGCCGTCAATCTTTTTAAGTATACTAGGGACAAACTCTATGGTTTTTTTTTCTATATTGAGCTCTATTCTTGCAGCTCTTTTATTAACTACAATTATTAAAAGAGTATCTGTGGTACATAATTATATTTTGTTGTTTATCAAAATATGCGGCACGGGACTTGCTGCACATATCACATGGCATTTTACTCAAGAATTTTTAAACTTTGAATTTGGAATAAACGCAAGAATTTCTATAATCTTGATTTGGCAAAATTTTGTATTCTTACCAATTCTAGATACGATATATAGGAGTAAAGGCAATAGCTAGATTAAGAAGGTCTTTTAATCTCTTACAAGCCTAAATTCCATCCAATTCCCACCAATTAACTATCTTTGATAGTATCATATGATACTATCATAAAGCCACCTTACGATATAACACCCAACATATTAATGCTTGTAACTCAGCTATCTGAAAAGATAGGAGAACTCAATGCCAATTATTTAGACAAGCCATCGCCACAATTGCGTAAGCAAAATAAAAACAAAACATAATTCCCTGCGTATTGAGGGCAATACACTAAGTGAACAACAAATAACTGCCTTGGTTGAAAATAAGAAAGTGCTTGGTCCTGCTAAAGACATTAAAGAGGTATTGAACGCCATAAGTATTTATGAAAAATTAAAGTCATTTAACCCAATGACTGAAACGTCATTTCTTAAAGCACATAAGATTTTAATGAAGGGGCTTATTATAAAAGCAGGAAAATATAGAACTGAAAATGTAGGAATAGTAAAAGGGGATCAGGTTGAACACTTGGCACCGCCCCATAAAAATGTTCCTTTCTTAATGAAAAACCTTTTATAGGATTACCCATATAATCCACCAAATGCATAAATAGGTTATGTAGCTGGTATTGACCTTTACTTTATGAAAGTAAAAAAGTGTTCTTTACCTGCCTTTCGTCGTCAATTTTCCGATAAAGTATCGTGCATGACTTATCTCGCCGATTTAAAGTGGTCTGGCGGATACTCATGTTCAAAATGTGCTCATACTGTTTCCAAGCGTGGTACGTTTCCTTATGATAAACGTTGTCAATCATGTGGC
>CALIIL010000105.1 GCA_938017685.1 uncultured Chitinophagaceae bacterium | reverse complement strand
ACTTTCAGTTCTTCGATACATTTGACAAGGTTTTTAGCGAAAAAAAAGAATAACTTGCAATTATATGATACTAGTTTTCATCATTTTAGCCTCTAAATGTGCATAAATACTCAACTCCTGCTCTTTTTAAGGGACGACTATGTAGTTTAGATTATTACCTTAAGCACACAAAAAAGCCTCGCTAAAAAACGAGGCTTACATTATTTTATCATTGAATGATTACTTCAAGATCTCACGAGCAATCACCAACTTCTGTATTTCACTAGTTCCTTCACCAATCGTACAAAGCTTGCTATCACGATAGAATTTCTCTACCGGAAAGTCTTTTGTGTAACCATAACCACCAAAGATTTGTACAGCCTCCGTAGAACAACGTACTGCAACTTCCGAAGCATAATACTTAGCCATGGCACTTTTCTCTGTTACCTTCTCGCCACGCTCTATTAAATCACAGGCTTGGTATATTAATAATTCTGAAGCTTCAATTTCGGTAGCCATGTCAGCTAGTTTCCATTGGATCGCTTGGAAGTTACTAATCGGTTGGTCAAACTGATGACGCTCTTTAGAATATTTCACAGAAGCTTCATAAGCACCTTTAGCTATCCCTAAAGAAAGTGCCGCGATAGATATACGGCCACCATCTAATATTTTCATGGCTTGTTTAAAACCTTCGCCCACTTCGCCTAAACGACGAGCATCTGAGATACGACAGTTATCAAAAACTAACTCAGTCGTTTCGCTCGCACGCATCCCTAATTTATTTTCTTTCTTACCAGCACTAAATCCTTCATCTGTTCTCTCAACAATAAATGCGGTAGAATTATTCTTAGCTCTTGGCTCACCGGTACGGCATAAAACAACAGCCACTTGACCAGACTTACCATGTGTAATCCAGTTCTTAGTGCCGTTTAATATCCAATCATCACCATCTTTAGTTGCAGTACACTGCATGTTTCCAGCGTCGCTTCCTGTATTGGCTTCGGTTAATCCCCAAGCACCAATCCACTCTCCAGTGGCTAGTTTAGGAATGTACTGCTTACGCTGCTCCTCATTTCCAAACTTATATATATGATTACTACACAAGCTATTATGTGCGGCAACAGACAATCCAATAGAACCACATACCTTAGATATTTCAGAAACGACTGTTACATATTCAAAGTAACTTAGACCAGAACCACCAAGCTCTGCAGGCATCACTACACCCATGAGACCTAACTCACCTAATTTTTTAAATAGGTCTACAGGAAATATTTGTTCCTCATCCCATTTCATAAAGTCGGGTTTGATATGCTTCTCAGCAAAGGCCGCAATTTGTTGGGTGATTTCTTTCTGTAAATCCGTGTAATTCATGTCCATAGGTTGGCAAATTTACTGCAAGCGGAGATAAGGAACAATTTTGTTATACGTCTCCTTATTCATTCCTTCTATCTGTAATAAATCCTCCAATTGCTTTATTTCGTAATCTTGACTTTTTCTGAACTTTGTAATAGCCAGTGCCCAGTTTTTATCGCGCAGGTATGGGTGACTTTTCATTTCGTAATAAGTGGCTTCGTTAATATTTATTTTAGTAATACCACTAGCATCGCAGCGGAGCTGCTTTTTAATGTTGGCAAATGTTTCGGGTCTGATCCCATATACTTCTTGCAGTTGATTAATGTTGGAGAAACCGCCAAGCATCTTTCTATATTTAAGAATATTGCTCGATAGTTTTTCGCCAATACCATTGAGCTCGGCAAATTCTATTGCACTGGCTTTATTAATAGGCACAATAATCTTGGACTGTGCTTCTTTCTTTTTAACGTAATCGCTTTTAGGATAGCTGTTATTATAAACTTGCTTAGGAATGGTAATGTAGGGCGCAAGCTGAGTATATTCTTTTTCATGCAGGCTGTACATTTTTTTTAGGTCTTCTTTTTTATAGAAGCGGCCTCCTTTGTTTCTGTAATTTAATATTGTTTTTACCGTGCGTGCTTTTAAACCCAATTTTAGCCAGCCCGCTTCATCCAATGTGTTTGGGTTAAAGTTAAAAGGTTTGAGTTGGCTCGGTGCATTACTATATTTTCTGGAAGAAGAGGTGTCGGTATATACGCTCGCCATGGCTTCATTGAGCCAAGCTTCGTTCGTGCTAGTTTCTTTAGGGCTATCTATTTTTTCATAGAAAGATATAACGCCCAGCAGTATTAAGATACAAGAACACAGAACAAGAATTGCTCTTGTTTCTTTTTTGGTAAATGAAAAAGCCTCTTTAAACGCTTCCTTCATTTGCACCTATAGATTTTCTGTTGAGGCTTCTCGGTTTATTTTTTTAATTAAACCACACAATACTTTTCCTGGTCCGCACTCTACAAAATGTTCAGCACCGTCAGATAACATAGCCTCTACGCTTTGGGTCCATTTAACCGGTCCCGTAAGCTGAGCAATTAGGTTTTCTTTAATCTCATGCGCATCTGTTACCCCACGAGCAACTACATTTTGATACACTGCACAGGCAGGTTCGTTAATGGTTGTATTTTTTATTGCTTCGGCTAACTCTACTTGAGCTGGCTCCATTAACGGCGAGTGAAAAGCACCGCCAACAGGCAATGGTAATGCACGGCGTGCTCCAGCTTCTTTTAATTTCTCACAAGCAATTTCTATTCCTTTATTACTACCGCTAATAACTAATTGCCCCGGGCAATTATAATTGGCCGCAACAACGACTTCTTCTTTATTTATTTCGGCACATACCTCTTCAACCTTATTATCTTCTAAGCCTAGAACTGCTGCCATGGTACTTGGGTTTTGTTCGCATGCTTTTTGCATGGCATTGGCGCGTGCACTTACTAGTCTTAAGCCATCCTCAAAGCTCAATGCATTGGCAGCAACAAGCGCTGTAAATTCACCCAAAGAATGTCCTGCTGTCATATTCGGTGTAGCATGCTCTTTACACAAATATTGAATAATTGAATCTAGGAAAATGGCCGGTTGTGTCACTTTCGTTTGTTTTAAGTCCTCGGCAGTTCCGTTGAACATGACATCTGTTATGCTAAAACCAAGGATTTCATTGGCTTGATCATAAAGCGCTTTGGCCTTAGGATTGGTATCATAAAGTTCTTTGCTCATACCAGGATATTGAGCGCCTTGACCTGGAAACACGAAAGCTGTATTCATGCTGCTAAAGTAGAAAATTATTTAATAATAGAAATTATTCTACCTCAGTAATCAAGACTTCTACTCGGCGGTTACGTTGAGCAGCTTCGGGATTAAAGGCATCGTCTTGAAGTTTACGGCTACTGCCAAATCCCTTGTAGGACATTCTTTCAGCGGCTATACCTTGGTTTACGAGAAAATTGTAAACTGTTTTGGCGCGCATCTCAGATAAGTTTTCTCTCCGAGAAACAGGGTCATAACCATCTAGGCCATACTTGCGACAACATATATGTCCCTGTAGTTCAATTTGAAGTTTAGGGTTATCGCGCATAATCTCTAGTAACTCCAATAGTACTTGTCTTGAGCTAGGAATAATTAAGTGTAAGCCTGATTCGAATAATAAATTGGTAAGAGTAATAAGGTTATCTTTTTTAAACTCGGAGATGTCTAATATTTTTTTCTCCTCAGTTTTTTCAGCTTTTACTTCTTCTTTTTTGCTAACAACTGCCACTTCTTTCTTATTCTCAAACTCTACTAAAGAAATCTGAACGGTTGGTGTTTTCTTTAATACCAAACCTTTCGGAGTCTCGTCAAAGCTAATGTTGATTAGGATTTGGTCTGCTTCAATATCGGCAGAATCGCTTTCGACAATGATTTGTGCGCTAATTCTTTGTGGTGCAATGCCATTTTGCTCAAAAAAGCGTCTTGTATTCAATAATCGCCATTCGCTCATAATGCGACTATTAGAAATCGTTCCGGAGCTTTTTAAGATAGAAGAGATGTTTACGGCACTTACTTTTTTATCTTTAATTAGCTCGGCTAGTATGTTTTTATTGGCCTCGCTTAATTGTTTCTTATTGGGCGCAAAGTCTAGAACAGAGCGCTCTTGAGCAACTGTTGCATGTGTAATAAATAGTAGTACTATAAGAGATAAAAGTCTCATGAACTGCAAAATTAGTTACTTCCTCATTCAATTGAGGTGGTAATTGAGTTTTTTAGGTAAAATTTAATGGATTATTACCAGTTAGGCCCAATCCTGACCTTTTATCAATTTAAGCCATGTTCTATCAATGCTAAAAGTTCAATTGACATACCTTTGCTCAACTTTTTTAATATTATGGATAAGAACTCCGCGATAGGTTTTGGATTATTAATGGTTTTGTTGCTTGCTTATGTATTCATAAACAAGGATAATGCCGAGACTGAAGCAAATAAAACGAAAACCGAGCAAGCTGCTATTACAGATAGCACGGTCAATAATGCAGTAAGCACTTCAGATTCAATAGCTACGGTCGAAACGCCAGTAGCTGCTATTAATGTAGATGAAAATATTCCTGAAGAGACCTTGGTATTAGAAAATGAAGATGTGAAAATATCTTTTACCAACATAGGTGCTTACCCTAAAGAGATTGAATTAAAGAAGTTTACGACCTATGATAAGCAACCTTTAATTCTATACAAAGGGAGTAAAAACTACTTTGACTTTATATATAACCAGAATGGTATCACTAAGAATAGTAAAGCACAAAGCTTTAAGCCTGCGCTTGCAGCTGATGGACAATCGGTTTCTTTTTTACAAGGCGATTCTTCTGGTGCTGGATTTGCCATAACCTACACATTACCTGCCAAAGGTTACATGATGGATATGGTTGTAAAACCAAGTGGCGCTGATAAAAGCAAGAATATTGTTTTGAACTGGGCTAGTCAATCGTTGCATACAGAAAAAGATAAAGCAGCAGAAAAATTATATACCGAAGTCTGTTACAACTTGGCTAAAGATGGTTTTGATAATTACACGATTAACGAACAGAATAAAGAAGACTTTGAAGGAGAGGCCATTAATTGGCTTGGTTTTAAACAACACTTTTTTAATACAACATTGGTGCCGCAGGATAAGTTTATATTAAGTGGTGAAGTGATAAGCTCACCAGTAAACGATTCGTTGAAACAAAAAGTTTCGAACTTTGATGCGAAGCTTACTTTAATGCCTAAAGATGAGTTGCGCTTTCAATTCTATGCTGGTCCAAATGACTACGATGGATTAAAGGCATTAGGTCAAGGTCTTGAAGAAATTATTCCTATGAGTTATGGAATCTTTGGCTTTGTAAAATATATCAATAAATGGATGATTATTCCAATCTTTAAAGGGCTGGCTAGCATCTTTAGTAATTACGGTATTGTTATTATTATTCTTACTTTGATCATTCGTTTATTAATGTCTCCGCTTACCTACAAGAGTTATGTGAGTAGTGCTAAAATGAAAGCTTTGAAGCCAGAATTAGATGAACTAAAAGCAAAGCATGGAGATGATAAACAAGCTTATGGTGTAGAGCAAATGGCCCTATACAAACAAGCAGGCGTTAATCCGCTCGGAGGTTGCTTGCCTGCTTTGGTTCAGATGCCGATTTTCTTTGCACTCTTTTCTTACTTCCCGCATGCGATTGATTTAAGACAAAAAAGTTTCTTGTGGGCCGATGATTTATCATCTTATGATAGCATCGTTTCTTGGGCTGGCGACATTCCATTAATCTCTTCTTTCTACGGAAATCATATTAGTCTGTTTACCATACTTTTTGCTGTAACAAGTTTATTATTGGCCTTATATAGTATGAGTACAACAGCCATGGATCAGAGTAATCCAATGTTGAAGTATATGCCATTTATTATGCCAATTATGTTCATTGGTATCTTTAATAAATTTGCTGCGGCACTGACCCTTTATTACTTTATTTCTAACTTGGTCACTTTAGGATTACAGTTTATTATTCAGAAATTTATTATTGATCCTGATAAAATCAGAGCTAAGATATTGGCTAAGAAAAATGAACCGCCAAAGCAGTCTAAGTTCATGAAGAAAATGCAAGAAATGCAAGAGCAAAACGCTGAGCGTCAAAATCAAACGCGAAGCCAACGTAGAAAATAATTTTTCTATTAAATCTGTCACATTGAGCTTGTCGAAATGATTGGTGTCAGTATGTCAAAAGATTGAGATTTCGACAGGCTCAATCTGACAATTTTTTGTTCTTTTTTATATCTTGTGATAAAATAGTAGGATTATGAATGTTATTGTACGGAATATTATTGCAACTCTTTTGGGGCTTTTTGCTGGAGGAGTTTTGAATGGTCAATTAGTAAATAATAGTACCAAGCTTATACCCTTGCCAGATGGGGTAGTCATGGATCCAAATGATATTGAGCAGATTAAAGCAATTATGCCTACATTACCCTTGCAGAACTTCATCATGCCATTTCTAGCACATGCCTTAGGAACACTACTGGCTGCATTTATTGCTTGTAAGTTGGCTAAGGGTAATAAAATGATTGTTGCCATTGTTGTAGGCGGCTTGTTCTTTATTGGTGGTATAATGATCAATATGAAGGTTGGAGGACCAATTTGGTTTATCGTGGTTGATTTATTGATTGCTTATTTCCCCATGGCCCTTTTGGGTAAATCACTTGCTGGGGAGAATAGTTTGTTGCCAAATCTGTAAAAGATCAATGTTGTTGAAATTTTAAAAAAACTTTAAGGTCTGGTTAGCCTTTGCTTCATTATTTTTACGACCTCAAAAAACTACTATGGAAGCAGTATCACCTGATATTAGAGAACTGAACGAACGTATACGGCAAAAGAGCGCTTTTATTGATTTGTTGCAAATGGAATTATCCAAAGCAATAGTCGGTCAGAAATACATGGTCGAACGATTGTTGATTGGATTGTTAGCTCAAGGACATGTTTTATTAGAAGGTGTTCCTGGTTTGGCTAAGACATTAGCCATTCGTTCATTGGCAACGGCCGTGAATGGAAAATTTTCTCGAATACAATTTACCCCTGATTTATTGCCGGCGGATATTGTTGGAACCATGATTTACAACCAAAGCAAAAATCAATTTGAAGTAAAGCAAGGACCTATTTTTGCCAACTTCGTATTAGCCGATGAGATTAATCGTGCACCTGCTAAAGTGCAAAGTGCATTGTTAGAAGCGATGCAAGAAAAACAAGTGACGATTGGTGAACATACTTATACTTTAGAACGACCGTTTCTTGTGCTTGCCACACAAAATCCGATAGAACAAGAAGGAACTTATCCTTTACCCGAGGCACAAGTAGATCGCTTTATGTTGAAGGTGGTTATTGGTTATCCTAACAAAGAGGAAGAGAGACAAATTATACGCTATAATATTAATCCAACACAGCAATCTAAGCTACATGAAGTCGTGAGCACTCAGGATATTATAGAAGCTCGACAATTAGTGCAGGAAGTATATATGGATGAAAAAATTGAACAGTATATTATTGATATTGTTTTTGCCACGCGTAATCCTGCTGATTATAATTTACAAAAGTTAGCTCCATTAATTGCTTATGGTGGTTCGCCACGTGCAAGTATTAATTTGGCATTAGCCAGTAAGGCTTACGCATTTATTAAAAGAAGAGGCTACGTAATACCCGAAGACGTGCGCGCGGTATGCATGGATGTGATGCGCCATAGAGTAGGCATAACCTACGAAGCCGAAGCTGAGAATATGACAAGCGAAATGATTGTCAATGAAATTTTAAATGCAGTAGAAGTGCCGTAGGTGCAAATTTCAAAAAATAAAATGTCAAATTCCAAAGCTTTACTTGATTAAAAAAAAGTTGTCAGGCTGAGCTTGACGAAGTCAATTATAAAAGCAACAATTATCAAATCATCAAATTAAAAAATCATCAAATCGGAAAAAGACATATCATCCATTATAAAGAAAGTTCGACAGATTGAAATTCGAACGAAGGGATTGTCAAATCATATTTTCAGTGGAGAATATCATACGGCTTTTAAGGGGCGCGGTATGAGTTTTAGCGAAGTGCGTGAGTATCAATACGGCGCTGATATTCGTAGTATTGATTGGAATGTAACAGCTCGTTTTTCTAATGCGCATATTAAGATATTTGAAGAGGAACGTGAGCTTACACTAATGCTTTTGGTTGATGTAAGTGCGAGTTCTTTGTTTGGGACAACTGAGCAAAATAAGCGCGATCTAATTACTGACATTTGTGCTACATTGGCGTTTAGCGCGTTGAGTAATAATGATAAAGTAGGAGTAATATTCTTTTCGGACAAGGTTGATTTTTTTATCCCGCCGAAAAAAGGGAAGGGGCATGTGCTTTATATTATTAGAGAACTATTGACTGTAGAAGCAAAAAAAGGAGCTCAGACAAATGTGGAGGAAGCATTTCGTTATTTGAATAATGTTATAAAGAAAAGAAGTATATCCTTTATGCTCAGTGATTTTATAGCACCAGACTTTAAGCAAGCCTTACAAATTGCAAAGAAACGGCATGACGTTACGGGCATACAAGTCTATGATAAAGCCGATAGTGAACTACCAGATGTGGGTTTAATTAAAGTGCAGGACAGTGAGACTGGTCAAGATGCTTGGTTAGATACATCGAATAAAAAAACAAGAATGCGTTATGGTCAACGATTTGAAAAACATAGTGCTGTAACGAAAGAAATCTTTAAAAAGTCTGGTGCTGGTTTAATTGAGATTAGAACAGATGAAGATTATGTGAAACCATTAAAAGGATTTTTCAAATCGAGGTAATGAGAGATAATCCATTCATACAAAAAATTATTTGTAACATTAAGTGGATATTAATTGTTGCGGTGTTTATACTTTTTACGATGAGTTCTCGCGCGCAAGAAGTCAAAATTAATGTATCAGCAACACCTCAGAAAATTAGTATTGGCGATTATATTTCTCTGAAATATTCTGCCAGTTTTAACCCGCAAAAGGTTCGTGTAAGTTTACCCAATATATTAGATACGTTTAATCATTTTGAAATAGTAAAACGGAAAAAGATAGATAGTGCGGAAAAGCAAAGTGTGCTTAAATTGTCTCAAGAAAATATTATTTCTAATTACGATTCAGGTGCTTGGTATATTCCGAGTGTCACTTTTTCAGTACAACCCTTAGATGGCAGTGAGCCTTATGAAATCAAGTCTGATAGCATATTAATCCAGGTGGCTACTGTTGCCGTAGATACAAGTAAGCCAATGAAACCTATCTATGAAATTATTGAGGCTAAAGCGCCTTGGTGGGAGATGTGGCTTTATATATTGGGTGCTTTAATAATATTATTAATCATTATTGGATTGGTCTATTATTATTGGAAGCACATAAGAACAAAAACGGAAAGGCCGAAGAAAAAAAATAAGAATGAAGAGTTGCCTTGGCAGAAAGCGAAGCGTTTATTGCAAGAGTTGGAAAGAGAAAAACTGTGGGAGAGTGGTCAAGAAAAAGAGCATCATACAGAAATAACAGATGTAGTGAGAACATATATTGAGGAAGTATTGGATTTGGATTGTTTTGAAAAAACGTCGCAGGAAATAGTAACGGACGTTAAAAAAACATTGCAAAAAAGAAAGTATAAGAAACGAGGCGAAGTTTTAGATCTCTTAAGGAATATATTCACGACGGCTGATTTGGTAAAGTTTGCAAAAAGTAAACCAACAGAAGATGAGCATCTTGGGTCCTTGCATAATGCAGGACAGTTTATTGAAAGTACAAGTGTCTTTCTAATCGCACAGCAAAAAGAAGAGCAGGAAAAAGTGAAGAAGTAATGAATGAGCTATTAAACATATTTGGTTATTCATATGCACATCCAATTTATTTTTGGTTGTTGCTTTTGGTGCCTTTTATGGTTTTTTGGCATTATTACAAACAGCTAAAAAGTAATCCGACTCTTGTTCTTTCATCCTTGATTGGTTTGGATAAATCTACGAATAAGGGGAAGGCTCGCTTTAGACCGGTGCTTTTTTGGCTGCGCATTTTAAGTGTTATTTTTATTGTTCTAGCTTTAGCGCGACCACAATCTTCTAATGTTAATGAGCGTATTAATGGCGAGGGTATTGATATTGCTATTAGTATTGATATTTCTGGTTCAATGTTGGCAGAGGATTTTAAACCCAATAGAATTGGGGCTAGTAAGAAAGTGGTTAAGGATTTTATATCTGAGCGATTAACAGATCGTATTGCATTGGTCATTTTTGCCGGGGAGAGTTTTACGCAATGCCCACTTACAACGGATAAGAATATTCTCTTGCAACAATTAGAAAGTATTCGTTCTGGTTTGTTAGAAGATGGCACGGCCATTGGTATGGGCTTAGCTACTGCCGTGGATCGCTTGCGTAATAGTGATGCCAAAAGTAAAGTGATTATTTTGCTCACCGATGGTGTAAATAATTCTGGCTTGATTGATCCTATGACTGCCTTGGAGATTGCTAAGTCATATCAAACGCGTGTTTATACAATAGGTGTTGGATCTAAAGGTACGGCACCCTATCCTGTACAAATGAGCAATGGGCAAATGGTCATGCAAGACGTACCTGTGCAGATTGATGAGGACTTATTAAAAAAGATATCAAAAGAAACGGGCGGAAAATACTTTCGTGCAACGAATAATAATGCGCTGCGAGATATTTATAAAGAGATTGATAAGTTAGAGCGTTCAAAGGTTGAAATTAATTCCTTTAAAAAGTATAGCGAGCATTTTTTCCTCTTTGCGTTTTTAGGGATACTCTTTTTATTTTTAGAAATGGTGTTACGCTATACTTGGTTGAGGAGTTTTCCGTAAATTATTTATGGAATTGAATAGACTTTTGCATCATAAAGGAATGAAAGCAATCCTATTCCTGTCTATCTTATTTTTTAGTTGTAAAAATGTGTCTGATACAGATCTTGTACATAAGGCTGAAACAACTGAAGTTATAAACACACAAGGTCGCACTATAGAGACGCGATTTAATGCGCCACAAGGTTTCACTCGAACTGAAGTGTCTCCAAAGAGCTTTGCTTATTATCTCAGAACATTACCATTGCAACCATCAGGTAAGCAAGTGCAATTGTACAACGGGCAATTAAAAAGTAACCAAAGCGCGCACGCCGCGGTTGTAAAAATGGATGTGGGTACACAAGATTTACAACAGTGTGCCGATGCGGTAATGCGCTTGCGCGCTGAGTATTTATTTGCTCAAAAAAGATATGATGAGCTGCACTTTAATTTTACCAATGGTTTTAATGCCCAATTTTCTACCTGGAAAAATGGGAAGGGTATTGCTGTGAATGGAAATAAAGTCAGTTGGAAAAGTCAATCGAGCAACAATGGTTCTTATGCCTCATTTAGAAAGTATTTGACCAAGGTATTCATGTTTGCAGGAACAGCTTCTTTAGAAAAAGAGTTGAAACCAAAGTCAATACGAGCTATTGAAATTGGCGATGTATTTATCCGAGGAGGGCATCCGGGTCATGCTGTTATTGTTGTAGATATGTGCAAGGATGAGCATGGAGGCAAAGCATTTATGTTGGCGCAATCTTACATGCCGGCGCAAGAAATTCAGATTTTAAAAAATCCGATGAACGATAAAATTAGTCCATGGTATATAGTAGCTGACTTGAACGAAATGCTAGAAACGCCAGAGTGGGACTTTGCGCTTAGTCAATTAAGAGCATTTGAATAAATAATTTCTTAATTTCGGGCAGTGGAAAATATACTGAACCGGTTTAAACTGTATAACGAGAAAGAAACGCCAGAATTGGTTTACGAAGCCATTTCTAAAGCAGTTCCTTTCAAAGGTACCAACCTTTGGATTTTAATCTTTGCCATATTTATAGCATCATTGGGCTTGAATGTTAACTCGCCAGCGGTTGTCATTGGTGCGATGCTTATTTCGCCATTAATGGGTCCTATTGTGGGGCTTGGTTACAGTGTAGCTATTAATGACTCAGCTTTATTAAGAAAGTCATTGATTAATTATGGCTTTGCTCTTTTAGTCGGTTTGGCAGCTTCGACTGTTTACTTTTTATTGACGCCTATCCATGAAGCACAATCGGAGTTGTTGTCTCGTACGCAGCCCAATATTTATGATGTACTTATTGCTACTTTTGGTGGGTTTGCTGGGATATTAGCCGCCTGTAGTACACAGAAAGGGAATGTTGTTCCTGGTGTGGCTATTGCTACGGCACTTATGCCACCGCTTTGTACGGCAGGTTATGGCTTAGCAGCTTGGAACCTTTCTTACTTATTCGGCGCCTTATATTTATTCTTAATCAACTCTGTATTTATTGCCTTGGCTACTTTTCTTACTGTGAGGTACTTGCGTTATCCGTTTAAGGAGTTTTTGGATCAAAAGGAGCGAAAGAAGTCTCAGACAATTATTACCATAGTGACTTTGTTAACTATCATTCCGAGTATCTATTTTGGTTACGATATTGTTCAGAAAAATAAATTTACTAATGCAGCGAATGAGTTTATTAAAAATGAAAGTAGAATGAATGGCAATGAGCTATGGAAGTCATCAGTAAGTCCTGAAAAGAAACTAATTGAACTTACGTATCTTGGAAAAGATATTACCGACTCTACGATTGCGGTCTTGGAGAAAAGAATGTACACGATTTATAAATTGGAAGATGCGGAGTTGAAAATCAACTTAGGCTTGTCTTATTTAAATGAGAAAAAAGAAACAGTAGATAATAGTCTTGTTTCAATAGATAAAGCTCAGTTAGAACGCTTTCAATATACCTTAGATAGTTTGGATAATGAGAAACGGCTCAATGAGCAATTGTTTGATGAATTGAAAGGTTTATACCCTGATTTAAACAAAGCTTATATCCAACGAGCTTGCTTATTTACCGATAGTTCTTGCGATGATAATATGTATTTGGCTTATCTAAATTTTGAAAAGCGTGTAGATGCTGAAGATAAGGAGCGCATCAACCGTTATTTAGAAGCTAGATTAGAAGGAGCTAAATTTGAGGTCATTGTTCAATAATTGCTATTGTTAGTGGTACAGATTTTCAACAAAAAAAGGTGAATAAATATTCACATCTCTATACAGCGCAAGTTTTCAGCATTTTCCATACAATATGCACATCTGTGTATATTAACAAAAGAAAATTTAAATAGTCTGAAATATATTCGCTTTAGCAATCGAGAGAGACCCTCAATTCACAACAAGAATTTAGCGAAGACCAACATTGTTATCCAACATCTTTTTAAAGATTTGATTTGATAGCACGGGGCACCGCCTCCCTTAGATTGTAAAAAAACTTTTTTTTTGATTAAACTAATTAAACACTAAACCAACATGGCTAAAAACACCGGACTACGCTTCAAAAGACAATTTACAACGGACGATACACACGTCTTTGAACAATTTGAATATGATTACAGAACTTCAGTTATTCGTAACCCGAATGGCGAAGTGATTTTTGAAATGAAAAATGTAGAGGTGCCAAAACATTGGAGCCAAATTGCCACCGATATTTTAGCACAAAAATATTTCCGTAAAGCAGGTGTTCCTCAAGAAGATGGAACAACTGGAGCAGAGACTTCTGCAAAGCAAGTGGCCCATCGCTTGGCCGATTGTTGGAGAATGTGGGGAGAGAAGTATAACTACTTCGCGACCAAGAAGGACGGGCAAGTGTTTTATGAAGAGTTGGTGTACTCTATTATGAATCAAACCTGTGTGCCTAACTCGCCGCAGTGGTTTAATACTGGCTTACATAATACTTATGGTATTACAGGGAAGCCGCAAGGTCATTACTATGTTGAGCAAAATACAGGAGAATTACAAAAGTCTAAAAATGCATACGAGCGTCCACAGCCGCACGCATGTTTTATCTTAAGTGTAAGTGATGATTTAGTTTCTGACGGTGGGATTATGGACTTGTGGGTTCGTGAAGCACGTATCTTTAAGTATGGTTCTGGTGTAGGAACAAACTTCTCAGGCATTAGAGGCGAAGGCGAAGTGTTAAGCGGCGGCGGAACGTCAAGCGGCTTAATGAGTTTCTTAAAAATTGGTGACCGCTCAGCGGGTGCCATTAAAAGTGGAGGAACAACGCGACGAGCTGCCAAGATGGTAAGCTTAGATTTGAACCACCCAGAAATTGTAGAATTCATCGACTGGAAAGTAGAAGAAGAAAAGAAAGTAGGTGCTTTAATCAATGCTGGTTATAGTAACGATTATGAAGGTGAAGCTTACAGAACAGTAAGTGGTCAAAATTCAAATAACTCAGTACGTATCCCGAACGAATTTTTCCATGCATTAGAAGCAGGTGAAGATTGGAACTTAACGGCGCGTACAGATGGGAGTGTAATGAAAGCTATTCCTGCATCTGACTTGTGGGACAAAATTTCTTACGCTGCATGGCGTTGTGCAGATCCAGGAACACAATACGATACAACAATTAACGAATGGCATACTTGCCCAGAAGGAGGACGCATTAATGGTTCTAATCCTTGTAGTGAGTATATGTTCTTAGATAACACAGCTTGTAACTTAGCAAGTACTAACCTGCGTCGTTTGTATGATGATGAGACAGGCGAATTTGATATTCCAGGTTATGAGTACATTGTCCGTTTATGGACTGTAGTATTAGAAATCTCAGTATTAATGGCTCAGTTCCCTTCTAAAGAAGTGGCACAATTAAGTTTTGATTATAGAACATTAGGTCTTGGTTTTGCTAATCTTGGTTCTTTATTAATGGTAAAAGGAATTGCTTACGATAGTGATGAAGCTCGTGGTATTGCTGGAGCAATCTCAGCTATTATGACAGGTGTAGCCTATAAAACGTCGGCAGAAATGGCGGCACATTTAGGCTCTTTTCCAGAATTTGATAAGAACCGTGAGCATATGTTACGCGTAATGCGCAACCACCGAGCTGCAGCATATGATGCAACAGAGGCTTATGAAAATTTAGAAATTAAACCTATGGGAATTGATGCCAAGCATTGCCCAGAAGATTTCTTAAAAGCGGCAACTAAAGCTTGGGATGAAGCAGTGCAAATGGGTGAAAAACATGGTTATCGTAATGCACAAACAACAGTAATTGCTCCAACAGGAACGATTGGCTTGGTTATGGATTGTGATACTACAGGTGTTGAGCCAGATTTTGCTTTGGTGAAATTTAAAAAATTAAGTGGCGGAGGTTACTTTAAAATAATTAATAACTCTATTCCTTTAGCGCTTAAAAACTTAGGTTATAGCGAGAAGGCAGTAAAGAGCATTGTAAATTATGCCAAAGGGCACGGGACATTTGCAGGAGCGCCACATATTAATCATCAGACCTTAAGTGAGAAAGGATTTATAAAAGAAGAATTAGAGAAGTTAGATGCAGCAGTAGAAAGTTCATTTGATATTGACTTCGTATTTAACCATTATACTTTAGGTGAGGAGTGTATGAATCGCCTTGGTTTCCAACCGGAGCAGTATCATAATGAGAAATTTAATTTGTTATTGGAGTTAGGCTTTACCCGTGCTCAAATTGCCGAGGCTAATGATTATGCTTGTGGTACCATGATGGTTGAAGGAGCACCTGAGTTAAAAGAAGAACATTTGTCAATCTTTGATTGTGCTAATAAATGTGGTAAAAAAGGTGAGCGTTACATACACGCACATGGTCATATTAAAATGATGGGCGCAACGCAACCATTTATCTCTGGAGCTATTTCTAAAACAATTAACCTTCCTAATGAAGCAACCGTAGAAGAAATTAAAGATTGTTATAA
Source organism: uncultured Chitinophagaceae bacterium (assembly GCA_938017685.1). Classification (GTDB taxonomy): domain Bacteria; phylum Bacteroidota; class Bacteroidia; order Chitinophagales; family Chitinophagaceae; genus JAGNRR01. Next base: position 2,248 of record CALIIL010000105.1, on the reverse strand, counting down.
AATGAGTTGGGAGCTAGGTCTAAAAGCAAATGCTTTATATCGTGATGGTTCTAAATTGTCTCAGCCATTGAGTAATAAAAGTGATAAAGAAGAAGACGAGGATACGGATGCTACAGAAGCTAAGCAAGTAGAAAAAGAAACTATTACAAAAGAAACTTTTATTACTGATCCAGCAGAAATGAGTACTGATGACTTATTGGCTGAGTTAGAAAAACGTATGACTGCAAGTAAGGATACAAAGTTAAAACGCAAGCTATCTACAATTGTAGAGCGTAAAACATTACCTGCAAAACGCCGTGGTTATACCATTAAATCTAAGATTGGAGGACAAGCAGTATTCTTACGTACAGGCGAGTACAATGATGGCACCTTAGGAGAAATATTTATTGATATGAGTAAAGAAGGTGCAACTATGCGTTCGTTGTTGAACTGTTTTGCTATCTCGGTGAGTATTGGTTTGCAATATGGTGTGCCTTTAGAAGAGTTTGTAGATAAATTTATTTTCACACGCTTTGAGCCGGCAGGCATGGTACAACATCCTAATATTAAGAACGCTACCTCTATTGTAGATTATATATTTAGAGTGTTAGGTTATGAGTACTTAAGCCGCGAAGATCTAGTGCATGTATTAGATACGCCTAAAACAGGAGGCAGCTCTTGGGATAAGCCATCGCAAGATTTAGACGCACAAAAAGTAACCATGACGGCTTTAGGAGCTAAGGCTATGGCGCCTCAAAAAACACAACCGCAAATGGCTACACAAGAGCAGGCTAGTGGAGCCGACGCAATCAATGAGCGCAAGCTCATGGGTACAAGTGCCGATGCACCAGTATGTAAGAGCTGTGGGAATATTACACTAAGAAATGGAACTTGTTATATGTGCCCGAACTGTGGTACAACAACAGGATGTAGTTAATTCAAAGTCCTGTTACCCTTTTCCGGTAACTATCGGGATTGTCGAAGGGTACAGGTATTAAACTTTCTTCATAAAAAGGGTCAGCATACGTGCGGGCCTTTTTTTTATTTTCATAATTGGTTATACATTTATGAAGATGCAAAAGTGCGTATTCCTAACATGTAGTATACTCTTGGCCTTATTTTCTGCCAACGCACAAGAAGTAAGACGTTATATACAGCCTGAATATAAAATGAGGTACAGAGATACGGTGGGCACATTTTTACAAGTACAGAATTACTTTGACAGGACTTATTATACTAAGGAAATCTACTTTAGAATAAAGGAGGGCGATGAGTATTATGGTGAGAGTTTATCTCCTGACTCTACGAATGGGCTAAGTAAAGTAGTACGTACCATTCATAAGAAAGCTGATTTACGAATAAATAAATGTTTTGAAATAAAGGATATAATCATTCAAGAAAATAAAATTAACCGGGTAGAGATAAGAGAGGAGACGGGAACATTATCCTTAATTATGGTAGATGTGGAGCGCTATGATACTGCTAATATCCCTGTTATTATTCTGACAAAAGAAAAAGATAAAAAGAAAAAAGCAGATACTATTGCCCTTGGCACTTTACCATTAACTCAGTCATTACCTACTGGAAGTTATAAGGTGCTTATTAAAACCATACCTGAATATGTATTTACCTTTTATTCAAAACCAGCGATTGTCAAATTGAAGTATATTAGAGAACCGGTATTTTTTGATATTAAGAATGAGAAGGAGTTGGCTGAGATACGCATAGAAGCTTATAACTACTATAAGAAGAAGTATTATAAATGTTATAATAAAGTATTCGATGGCTCATTTGATAAAATTAAAATACTACCAAAAGTCCTTTATAAAGTGCAGTATAGAAAAATAGGCAAACGAAAATTCAAGAAGAAAGTATTCTATGCAGGGGCTGGGAAATTTCATAATCGTCTACTGCCATAAAATAATCCATTGCTGCCATTGATGTTGATACCTATCACTTACAACTATTTTCAGGTTTTGTTGGATTAAAAATCCTACAGTATACTAAGCATCATTTATACGGTAGCTCACGCTTAGGTACAAAAGAATACTGGCCTACACAATATCTATATGAGTACGATAGTGATGAAACAGTAGAGAACAATGCATTGGCATTACAAAATAGCGCATTTAATTAGTCGTCCCTTAAAAAGAGCAGGAGTTGAGTATTTATGCACATTTAGAGGCTAAAATGATGAAAACTAGTATCATATAATTGCAAGTTATTCTTTTTTTTCGCTAAAAACCTTGTCAAATGTATCGAAGAACTG
>CALIIL010000104.1 GCA_938017685.1 uncultured Chitinophagaceae bacterium | reverse complement strand
TACTACCTATTTAATAAAACATATAAAAACAGATATAATACCAAAAATCAAACTGACAATAAAAACTATTACAGCCCAATTGGGATTTACTGGGTCAATTTTACAGGAATGGGTGGGTCAATAGCTTAGGAATTTGCACTTGACACTTGTTACGAGGAATTAAACGTTTTTTGAATTTGTCTGGATGTAGAGCCTTATTATATTAATAAGGATTAAGAAAAGTGTCTATTTCAGAAGGTGCAATTTTTGGGTTAGCACCCTCATTTCGAGCTACTAAAGCACCAACTGCACATGCAAAATTAATGGCTTCTTGAGGGTCAATTTTTTTTAATAATTGGCTAATTAATGACCCCAAAAAAGAGTCGCCAGCGCCTACGGTATCAACTACTTTTATTAAAAAACCACTATTATAATAAAGCTTATCATTATATAATAAAATAGCTCCATGATTCCCTTTAGTTACACAAACATGTTTCGTATTTGTTTTATTTGCTATATGCATTAGGTTTTGCTCTAATGAATTATATTTAAATCCCATAAACTTACTTACTTCATATAATTCATCATCATTAAACTTAATAAAATCAGCCTTATTCATCAAATGAATCAAGACGTCTTTTGTGTAATATGGAGGCCTTAGGTTAAGGTCAAAAATCTTATACTTGGCAAGTTCTATGAGTTTATACAATGTTTGTCTAGAACTATCATCCCTTGCAGCAAGGCTTCCAAAAACAATTGCTTCAGAATTTTTAACAGCAATTTTGTTTGTTTCTGTTAACCTAATTTTATCCCAAGCCCGTGGGTATTTTATATCATAGGACGCTGATCCTTTTTCATTCAACATTACTTTTACTTTCCCAGTTTTGTATTCATTATGCACTTGAATACAATCAGAGTTGATACCAACATCCTTAATATAGTTAAGCAATTTAGTTCCTTTTTCACCTTGACCAATAGCGCTAATCAGGGTAACATCATTACCTAATGCTTGTAATCTATTAGCGACATTTAATGGAGCACCTCCTATTTTTTTATGAGTAGGAAAAACATCCCATAAAACTTCTCCAAAACAGGTTATTTTAGTCATTAGTTTGAACCTTATTATTAATATAAATTAAACATTTTTCAACACCATACTTTGAAATATTTCTATAAGCATTCGTATAGTGTTTAACAAAGAGTTTTGATGCTTTTAAATTACCAAATACGTTATCAATTTCTAGAAACAATTTAGGATTATTTACAGATGCTATAGCTGTTTTATTTAACTCTCCTTTTATAGCATCATTAATATTTAATTGTTTTCCTTTTTCATCAACTCCCAAACTATAAATTGACCAAGCAGCTATTACGAAAGCAGCATATTTTATCGAACCATTTTCTCTTAATTGCGCCTGTATTGTTGGTAAAATAAATATTGGGATTTTTGCAGAACTTTCAGAACATATTCTATCAATTTGATCCTTCATATAAATATTTCCAAATCTTTTAATTAAAGAATCTTTGTAGCTTCTTAAATTAGTTCCTTCTAAACCTAGAAGCACTGGAGTTACTTCAGTATCCATAAAACTTCTTAAAAAAACATTCATTGCTGGGTTACTAATAGCTTCATCTATGGTATTATAACCCATTAATGCTCCTAAAACCCCCAATACAGAATGTCCCGCATTTAGCAAACTCAATTTCATTTTCTCATAAGGTGTAACATCCTCAACAAATTTTACACCCACATCCTCCCAAGCTGGTCTTTCTGAGATAAAATCATCTTCTATTACCCATTGTTTAAAGGGCTCACAAACAACAGGCCAATCGTCTTGAATACCTGTTTTATCTTTTAACAACTTAATATCATCTATTGTCGTTACTGGAGTAATACGGTCTACCATGCTGTTTGGGAATGATATATTGAAATTTACCCATTCTACCAAATCTGGTTCTGCCCTTTTTATATAGCTAATTACCATCTTCTTCGCTATATCACCATTTCCTTGAATATTGTCACAAGATTGAACTGTACAACCTTTTATTCCTTCTTTTTTTCTAAGCTTAAAGGCCTGAGCCAGATATCCAAAAATAGTTTTGGGCGCATCGGGATGTGTTAAATCATGTTGTATGTTTGGATTCTCAAAAATAAATTCTCCTGTAGCTTCATCGTAATTATATCCTCCTTCTGTGATGGTAAGACTGATAATTCTTGTCTCTGGATCAGCCATTTTCTTTATAACTGCTAATGGGTTATTAGGAGCAAATATGTATTCGACAATAGACCCGATAACTTTGATAGACAAACTACCATCCAATTCTTTAATCATAACGGTATACAATCCATCTTGGCTTTTTAATACTTGATATATCTTGTCATCAAAAGGCAGTAGTGCAACGCCACAAATACCCCAATTAGGGAGCCCGCCTTTTTCAAGAAGTTCATCAGCATAATAAGCCTGATGCGCTCTATGAAATCCACCTATTCCTACATGAACAATTCCTGCGCTAACTTTACTCCTATCATAAGTTGGACATGAGACCGTTGCAGCAATTTGCGAGAGATTCTTTTGATTAAGATGAATATATTTATCCATTATACTTGTTTTTTATTTCTTCTTTGCATCGCCCAATAGGCAGTTACAAAATAAACAATAGTGCATATGAAGGCATATTTATAAAACACCTCACGATTTGAAGTATATACTGTTTCATTTGGGCTAGCAAACATCGTTATGCCTGCCAAAACCAAAGTAATACCTAGTACCAATATGGCAATACTTTGAAGTAATTTTGTAAATACCGAATTATCTCCTATTAAAACAGGTTCAGTTTGTGCCTGCTCTTCCTGAAATTTCTCAATGTCTTGGTTACGGATTTCTTCTTGTTTTTCCTCTTCAGGATACCTATCTTTTGCTCCGAATTTTGATGCTAGAAGGGTATAGATTAAAATTGTAAAAATCCAGGTGGGGATGAACAAATAATAAAACGACATGACGTTTAGAAAGTCTAATCCAAATCCAAATATCAAACCAAGAACCCATGAGGCAATGGCAGGTGTACTTGTTGAGAGTTGACGATAAGAAGACCAATAACGAGTCAATCCAATTCTCGGGAAAATCTGGTGTTCTGCAAAAACTATTGCTCCTACTGGAACTACCAATAGACCTGCATAGGTTAATAACGGAAGTATTTGTGTAAACACAAAAGGAAAACAAGCTACAATTACTGTAACTAGACCTACCACCAATGTTGTTGTTTTTCTTGAATATTGTGTAAAAATAGCTTGTGCTGCTAAACCAGCACGATAAAGGTTGGCATTAGCAGTGGTCCAACCTGCAACGATTACAATTACGAATCCAGACCATCCCAAAGCGTAATAAGCCACATCACCTGGGTCTAAAGCTACAATAGGTTTTCCTACGAGTACTGCGGTCCCTGCTCCCATGATTCCTGCAGCAATCCAAGCAATATAATGGCCAAACAACATGCCTGAACTGGTTGTCCATCCGTAAGACTTCTTTTTGGCATAGCGAAGTAGCGCCATATCAATCAATCCAAAATGAGTTATGGTATTGGCCGCCCAAGCAAAACCGATGACTTCCAACAGCCCTATGCCTGATTCCCCATCACTATTAGTGCCAGTCCAGATGGACTGATTACCAATAGCCATGAAATCTTCCCAGCTACCTAGCATGGTTTCACCTATTACTTCTAAAGATAAAGCTGGCATGAGTATAAATGCGCCACTAGCAAACATTACAAACAACCAAGGCGCACAGATTCCAGAAAATTTAGATACGGCATTAAAACCAAAAATAGCAACAAATACCACTACGACTCCTACAATAAGAACTACCAATACAAACCATAAATTAGTTGGATACCAATTTAATTGTGCAGGAATATCAAAAGCAAAACGCACTGCCGTTGACGATACAGTAATCATCGCAGCTGATATGACCGTAAAAATAATGACGTTCGCCCAATTGTATAGTTTTGTCATTTTATCGCCCGCTATCTTGTTAAGATAAGTGTACAGGCTCATGCGAGTCTCTACAGCAATAGGAGTAGTTATCAATGACCAACTTAATATGGCTAGAATATTACCAATAAGTAGTCCCAATAGGATATCCATGGTTTTTGCACCAAGAGCAACAAAAGTTGCACCAATAACAAATTCGGTTGCCGCTACATGTT
>CALIIL010000103.1 GCA_938017685.1 uncultured Chitinophagaceae bacterium | reverse complement strand
AGAAAAAAGATAAAACAAGTGCTTATTAACTTAATTGAGAATGCGATTAAGTATGGGAAAGAAGGCGGTACTGTTCTTGCTGGTATTTATAAAATAGATGGAAAAGAAATATTAGTTGAAATTACAGATAACGGTATGGGTATAGAGCCAGAATTGGCTTCAAGGGTATTCGAACGTTTTTTCAGAACGGACGAAGCGCGTGCAAAGGATAATCAAGGGAATGGATTGGGACTGGCCATTGCTAAGCATATTGTAGAAGCTCATGGACATGATTTAACTTGCCGCAGTACCTTGACCAAAGGTTCAACCTTTGGTTTTACATTAGAAAAAAGCCTTGGGCAATAATGACCAACGCTATTGTTTAGACAATTTAGTAGGTCTAAAAATTATGTTTAGTATATCTTAAACTTTTTAATGAAGGGTTTAAAACAAATGCTTGATTAAAATATTTATCCGCCTTTGTCGTTTTCCCTTCTTTATAATAGCTCATGCCATAAGAGTAAGTTAGTTCAGCATCATTTGGCATCGAAATCATTAAGTCATCCATCATTTTTCTTGCATCGCTAAATCGTTCGGCACGTATATAGCAATCAATGATATTTAAGTTTAAATTTTTATTGTAAGGGTCACTTTGACTAGCTACTAAAAAAGAGCTAATAGCATCATCAAACTTATTCATGGCCATAAAGCTTTGTGCTTTATTTTGATGAATCATACCGGCATTATAAAATCCAAGCTCTAAAGCTTTGTCATATACAATAACAGCTTTTACAAATTGATTGTTGTTGTACAGCGCATTGGCCAATTCGTAATAAGTGGTACTATTAACAGATGGGTCTTCTTTTAGTATGAGTTGTTCATATGCTTTTATAGCAGCAGGGTAATTATGTAGTTTATTATTCGTTTTTGCAGCGCGCGTTAAAGCTTTGGCGTTGAGCTCAGATATTTTTTCATAAAGCGATAATGCTTTTGGGTAATGTTTTATAAAGTAAAAAACCTCTGCCAATGTAAAAATGTCATCGGGGTTCGAAGGTTTTAATTTCAGTGCTTGATCAGCATATGTAGCGCTCAGGTGTTTTTTAGAACTATAAGAGTACATTTTAGCCAAGCGAATAAGGTAGCGTAAGTTTTTCTTATCGTCTTTTATTAATTCTTCATATACAGGTAATGCTTTTACATACTTCCTTGCATTGAATGCAGCATTGGCATATTCATTTAAGACTTTTCTATCGTTTGGATTGGCTTCTTTAGCTTTTTCAAAGTGCTTTAATGCTTCTACATAATTGCCTTTGGCTTTCCAGGACATACCGTCTTGATAAGAATCTTGCGCTAGGGCATTAAATGGGAATGAAAAAAGAACAAAGAAAAGTAGACTTAAGTATCTCATAGTAAGTGTGTTATGAGATAATATATTCAATTATCGTGCCATTTTTACTATTGGCTTATATAAGCAATAATACAATCTATGTCATCCTTGCTTAGGCCAGCAAAAGCAGGCATTTGCGCTCTGCCTTTCCATTCTTGATATAATTCGCGCGTATGAGGTGTTTCGCTCATCATTGCGGGTGCGTTTGCTATATATTTAGCTAGTATAGTCTTGTCCGGCCAGTTTTCGTTTATGTTCTCCAATACGGGCGCCATGCCAGTTGCTTCATGCTTGTCTTGTGCATGACAGATGCGACAGTTCGTACTAAACAATACTTTTCCTTTTTGAAATCGTTGATCATTAGAACCATTATCTGCATATAAATCAGCTTCCGTTGTGGTTTCATCATTTCCACAAGCGATTATTGTAAATAGGCAAAATAATAAAAGAATGTATCGCATAATGGTAAAGGTAAGAATTCTGAATGAAGCTTTATTCTTCTAATGATTTTATACCTCTAAATAATCTGTTCCAACGCACATTCCAGAGACTTTTTTCATAGCTAAACCATATGAACCAGGCTTTACCTACAACGTGATCTTCGGGTACAAAGCCCCAGAAACGAGAGTCGGCAGAGTTGTGTCTGTTATCTCCCATTAACCAATAGTAGTCCATCTCAAAGGTGTAAGAAGTTGCAACTTTCCCATCAATCATGATATTATTTTCATTAGCTGTAAGTGTATGATTTTCATACTCCTCAATTACCATCTGATACATGAGTAAATTAATTTTATTTAAAGGAATTGTAACCCCTTTTTTAGGTATGTAAATAGGTCCATAATTATCTTCATTCCATCTAAGGATATCTTGTATTTTCCTAGGGAAACAAGCCAAATTAGCATTGGAATCCGCTTTGTCAAATGCTGTAATTTTGATATTAGGTATTTGATTTAATTCTTTTACTTCTTGGTCAGTTAATGAATATACTGTCAGACTATATTCTGGACTAACTGGGTATAATCCCTTTTCTTCTAAAATTGCAGCATTTACAGCTGTTCCATTAACAGCGCGAACGTCGTAATTGTATTGTCTATATGCCGGGTCATATCCTTTCTTACCATTTACGTATAATCTTTTATTTTTTATTTCTATTGTATCTCCGGGAATTCCAACACAACGTTTAATATAATTTTCTTTTTTATCCACTGGTCTATCAAATCCATTATCAGCATTATCCTGGGGGTAATTAAATACCACATCATCATAACGTTCTACTGTACCAAAACCTGGTAATCTTTTATAATCCCATTGTACAGCTTCGCTATAAGATTTGCCACCCGTTAAAGGCATCGTATGGTGCACAAATGGAAAGGAGATGGGTGTCATGGGAATACGCGCACCGTAATGCATCTTACTTACAAAAAGGAAATCATTTACGAGTAATGATTTTTCCATAGAAGGAGTAGGGATGGTATACGCTTCAAAAAGAAAAGTTCTTATTAAGGTAGCGGCTACAACTGCAAAAAGACCCGCATCTAACCACTCGCGTGCCGTTGATTTTTTTACTTTTTTGTCAGCATCTTTTTTCTTCCAAAATTGAAGGTTCATAAGCGTTAATTGAATTTCAAATGTAGGAATTGAAAATGGTAAAAACTTCTTAAAAGGCTTGTTTGTCACATATAAGCAAGATAAACGGCCATACTAAAGGATGAGTAGAAATTGTGTACTTTAATATTAAGGGTCCACATCGAGTATAACCTGCACGGTTGAGAAGTTACGTAAGGCAGTCATTTCATTTACATAACTGTATATTTCATCTTTGGTGCGCTTGATGATCATATTATGCTTGGGCATCTTAATTAATATTTCTTGTAAGTATTTATTACGAATACGCGCAACAGGCGGTGCAGCTGGCCCAATTAAATGTACATCCGTAAGTTCGCTGAGCTTAGTCGCTAAGGCAATGGCTGCATGGTTGCATACGCTTGGATCTCGGTGCTTTAAGGTAATACGTATAAGCTTACAAAAGGGAGGATATACAAAATCTAACCGATGCTTATGTTCTACGGCGAAAAAACCATTGTAGTCATGTTGTTGTACAAAGGCAATTACAGGATGGTCATGTCTATGAGTTTGTATTAATACTTTGCCTAAATCATCTTTACGACCAGCGCGCCCACTTACTTGCGACAGTAGTTGGTACACTCGCTCATTTACTCTGTAATCAGGAAAAGCTAGTAGGCTATCTGCACTTAATACGCCTACTAAATTAACATGTTCAAAATCTAGTCCCTTCACAACCATTTGTGTCCCAACAAGAATGTCAATTTGTCTTTTCTCAAATTTTGTTATGAGTTCCTTGTACTTGTTTTTAGATTTTAGTGCATCCCAATCAAAGCGCGCTACTCTTGCTTTAGGGAATTCTTTTTGAATTTCTTCTTCAATTTTTTCCGTGCCAAAACTTTTGGCTATGACCTGATTACTATTACAAGTGGGGCATATAACAACATAAGGATATACTGAGGCACAATAATGACAATGCAGTTTATCGGTGTTTTTATGATAGGTTAAGGATACATCACAATTTTCACATTGAGGCACCCAGCCACAGCTTTGACATAGTAAGAAAGGGGAGTAACCTCTGCGGTTTTGAAAGAGTATAATTTGTTTTCTTTCTTCCAGCGAAGTTTTCATTTCGGCTAACAATTGAAAGGAGAAAAGGCCTTTCATTTCTTTTGCCTCATAGACTTTTTTTAAATCTATAATGCTAACCTTAGGTAGTGAGCCACTACCGTAGCGTTCGTTTAATTCAACAACATCATACTTACCATCTGTAACATTATGAAATGACTCAACCGAAGGTGTACCTGATCCTAAAATAATATGAGCACTCACTTGATGCGCGAGCACTAAAGCCGCGTCGCGCGCTTGATAGCGCGGAGCAGGTTCGTGTTGTTTAAATGAAGTGTCATGTTCCTCATCGATAATAATAAGCCCTAGGTTTTTAAAAGGTAATAATAAAGATGAGCGTGCACCTAAAATTATTTTTGCTTTACCTTGCAATGTTTTTTGCCAAATCTCTACACGCTCCTGATTGCCAAATCTTGAATGGTATATGCCAATTTGATCACCAAATTTTGCTTGTAATCTTCGTATGATTTGTGCCGTTAAAGCAATCTCGGGAAGTAAATAAAGGACTTGCTTACCTTGCTTTAAAGCGTCTTCAATTAATTGAAAATAAATATGCGTTTTACCGCTTCCTGTTATTCCTTTTAATAGAACTGTTCGTTTTTTTTCGAAAGATTCTTTTATTTTCTGGTAAGCCGTTTCTTGTAATTCGCTGAGCGTAATTTCTTCAACTGGGTCACTGTCAGAAAAAACGATACGATCGGCAACTACTTCGTTGATAGTAAATATTTCTTTTTTTACTAATGCATTTAATTGCGTCGTGGTTGTTTCACTTTCGGCTAATAATTGTTTTTGTGGTACGCTACCGTCTCTTTTTTCAATGTGTAAGTAGGTCAGGAATAAGGCCAATTGTTTGGGCGCTTTTTCCATTTTGGTCATCAGAATTTGTAAGCTTGCTTCGTCTCTAAAACTAGGATTAAGCTCTACATACTTCTCTTTTTTCTCTTTGTATTGATCTTTTAGCTCGTGCTGTACGTTTATGTAACCCTTGTCTAATAGATTCGATATAACCTTACGAGCGGAGGCTTGCGGAAAGATTTTTTGAATCTCACTTAGTTTAAATCCTTGTGTTTCTTTAGACAATGCTTCAAATATATCAATTGATTTGATGATGTGCGGATTTGATGATTTGATAATTTGCACAATTACAAAAATTATCAAACTAACGCATTTGGGTGGTTGCTATTTAGATGAAAATAAAACGGCGAGCCTTAAATCGCTTAAGGAACTAATTCAAACACCTCTAGCTCATTATAAAGCGTATCGCGCTCTACAGCTATGTTGCCTGTGGCATGAATGAGATTTGTAAGTTCTTCCGTAGTTAAGCTTGGGCTTTGCTCTTCACTGCCAGCCATTGAATAAATCTTCGTGCTGTCGTCAATTGTGCCGTCCAAGTCGTCTACACCATAGTTAACCATGAGTTGTGCTTTTTCTCTTCCAAGCATTGGCCAGTAAGCTTTTACATGCGGGAAATTGTCCATGAATATGCGACCAATAGCGTAGGTTTTAATGTCATCTACAACTGAGCTTTCATTGATATGGCTCATATCATTATCTTGATTTCTAAACTTCAATGGAATAAAAGTATTAAAACCACCGGTTTCGTCTTGCAAGGTTCGTAGTCGGTTCATGTGGTCTACACGATGTTCATATTTTTCTATATGTCCGTAGAGCATAGTTGCGTTGGAATGCATACCTATTTCATGGGCTGCCTTATGTATATCTAACCAACCTTGACTATCTACTTTGTCATCGCATATTTCTTTTCTTACGGCCTCATCAAATATTTCGGCACCGCCTCCTGGTAATGATTCTAATCCAGCTTCGCGTAAATACTCCAAACCTTCTTTGTTGGTCATTTTAGCTTTGCGGAACATATAATCTAGCTCTACGGCTGTGTAACCTTTGATATGAAGATCTGGTCTGTGCGCTTTCATTTTGCGCATTAGGTTAGCAAAGAATTCGATATTTAATTTAGGGTGAACGCCTCCAACAATATGTACTTCAGTTACTTTTTTGCCATCGTAACTTTTTACAATGTTCATCATTTGGTCTTCGGTCAATTCCCAACCATCCTCACGGTTTTTGTATAGTTTAGAGTAAGCGCAGAAAGCACAGCTAAATACACATACATTGGTAGGTTCAATATGAAAGTTGCGGTTGAAGTAAATTTTATTGCCGTACTTCTTCGTTTTAATATAATTAGCCAAGTAGCCCAGTAAATCAATTTCGGCATGTTTGTAAAGCATTACAGCATCTTCCGTTGAAATGCGCTCACCATCCAATACTTTTTGAGCAATGGATTTAAGTTCGCCAGGAATTAATGTATCTGAGAATATTGGTTGTACAGCCATGAGGCAAAGGTAGGTACATGCGCGCAATTAGCACTTAAGCTTTATTGATATTTCATTTAGTACCTTTACTACAATGGGTATTTGGATTACTATACAGACATTTGAGCTGCCTCATGAACTGTTTGTTCTGAGGGGAAGGCTTGAATCTGAGGGTATACAATGTAATGTTCCTAATGAACATACACATCAGATGCAGCCTTATTTTGCCTCCGCTCTAGGTGAAGTGAGGCTTCAAGTCCTAGAGAAAGACTTAGAACGAGCCATTGAAATATTATTGGAAGGAGGTTACAAAATTGAGCAGGAATTAGAAGATAATAAATTTGTTAAGGCAATAAACAATTGGAATGCCAAGGAGATTAGTATTGTCGAAAGAAAGTTCAGTTTAAAGCAAGTAATAATTACAATATCAATAGTTATACTTATTGTCATTTCAAGTTTCTATATAATGACAAGACCTTCAGATTATCAAAAGTTAATCGCAAACCAATGGTGTGTAAAAGAGGTTTTATTTAAAAATGAGAAGTTGTTTCCTTTTACAAAAACATCGGATTATATTCAAATAAAAGGAGGTGCGACATGTGATGAATTTATATCTTTTTTTGAACATGGAGGCATGTTGCTTCCTGGGTTTAAAACTCGCGCTTTAAAAGCAAATTGGAATTTAATTGAAGATAGTATTATAATAAGTGGTTTAGATACATTAACGGAAACCTTTGGTGGTACTTATCATTATAAATTTAATTGGGATAAATTAACACTGATGTCAAAGAGTACAATTATCATATGTTCATTCAAAGATGAAGGAACAGGAAATCTCAGACTTCTACCTGGAGATAGTATTTTATCAAAAAAGGTTTATAAAAAGTAAAAATCTACGAACGCTTATTCAATTCATCTCGTATTTCGGCGGCACGTATGTAGTCTTCGTTCTCAATAGCTTCGTTCAAGATCTCTTGTAACTGCTCAGGGCTCATGGAAGCAATATCATCGGCAGGAGCTACTTCCGATTTTTTCTTGGCAGGCGCACTTGCTTGGTAGTCGCCTACATTTTCAGCTTCCTTATTCTTATCTACATAACTAGCTTCGCGTAGGATGCTCTCGTAGGTATAAATAGGCGCGTTAAAACGTGTAGCTAATGCCAAAGCATCTGAAGTGCGAGAATCAATTTCTTTAGTGCCTGTTGCTGAGTCGCATATGAGTTTCGAAAAGAAAATGCCTTCTTTTAATTGATAGATGACAATCTCTCTGAGCTCTATTTCAAAGGTATCCATAAGCGACTTCATCATATCATGGGTCAATGGTCTTGAGTTCTTTACATTTTCTAAAGAAACAGCAATCGCTTGTGCTTCGGCATGACCAATAATTATTGGTATACGACGTAGTCCATTTACTTCGCCAATAACTACAGCATAAGAATGCGAACCGCTGATGCTGTTCGTCAATGCTACAATTTCTACTTCTAATTTGGCGCCGCTCATAATAATTTAGTTTGCCTGTGCTGCTTTGTAACTTTTAAGCGCTTCGGTCAATTTTGGTACGACTTCAAAAGCATCACCAACAATGCCGTAATCTGCTGCTTTAAAGAAAGGTGCTTCCGGGTCTTTATTAATAACTACGATGGTCTTAGATGCATTAACACCGGCTAAGTGCTGTATGGCTCCACTAATACCAATGGCTATGTATAAGTTAGGTCTGATCGTTCCACCAGTCTGACCTACATGCTCATGGTGTGGTCGCCAGTGACTATCAGCTACTGGGCGGCTGCAGGCCAATGTTGCACCTATAGTAGCTGCTAAATCTTCTACAATTCCCCAGTTTTCTGGTCCTTTTAGTCCGCGACCTCCGCTTACAACTAATTCAGCCTCCGGTAATGGAACCGTATCGCCGCTTACGGTATTTGTTTCTAGTATTTGAATAGCGGTGTCTTTTTCATCCAAGGCTACTTCAAATGTTTCAACTGTTCCAGCTTTGGGGTTTTCAATTAATCCAAATGCATTAGGTGTTAATGCAATTATTTTTTTATCAGTAGTCACATTTATATGAGCAAATGCCTTTCCTGAAAATACTGATTTTTTTACTTTAAAACCGTTAGAAGTATCTGGTAATGCAATAGCTCCGCTAACTAAGCCAGCTTGCAAGCGAGCTGATAAGCGCGGGGCCATACCACGAGCGCTTACATTATCCGAAAAGATAATAACCGAAGCGCCCTGCGCTACTTGCGCCATAGCATTGGTGTAAGCTCTTGATGAATAATTATTCAATGCTGCATTGCTATTATGCATTATTTTGTCAGCACCATATTTAGCTAATACACTGGTGTCCGCACATTCGCCTAGAACGACTGCTGCCATTTCTGTGCCTAATGTCTGCGCAATATTGGAGCCATAACTTAGGGCTTCTAATGTTGCTTTTTTAAATGTTCCGTTCTGCTGTTCTGCAAATACTAATACCATGTTTTACTTTCTTTTATATTGTTCAATGCCTTTCTAACGAGGGGCTAATGTTTTTTTACTTAAATTACTTTTGCCTCGTTATGTAATAAATCTACTAACTCTTGCACATTATCGGCGTCTATTAATTTTACGCCTGTTTTTGCAGGAGGTAATTCATAACTTTCTGCAGCCACTAAGGCTTCTGCTGCTGTTGGTTCTACAACATTGAGAGGTTTTGTACGTGCTGCCATAATGCCGCGCATATTTGGTATGCGAGGTTCAGCCATTCCTTTTTGACAAGAAACCACTGCGGGTGTTGGGCAACTAATTGTTTGCTTACCACCGTCTATTTCGCGGTCTAATTTTAAATTAGCACCATCAATATCAAGTTTCGTAGCGTTCGAAACAAATTGCGTGTCTAACAACTCAGCAATCATAGCGCCTACACTTCCGTTGTTGTAGTCTATGCTCTCTTTACCGCAAAGCACTACATCATAAGCGTTTTCTTTAGCGTAATGAGCAATCTGGGCAGCTACTTGATAACTATCTCCAGCAGCCAAATTTACACGAACTGCTTCGTCACCTCCAAGGGCTAAAGCTTTCCGCATAATAGGTTCCGTGTCGGCTCCACCTACAGAAATTAAGTGCACAGCTGTAGCAGCGCCACTTTCTTTTAATTCTAATGCGCGCACTAGAGCGTACCATTCGTCGTAAGGGTTTAATATCCATTGGATACCTTCTTCGTTTAGCTTCGTATTATTATCAGTAAACTGTATTTTTGTTGTAGTATCCGGTGCTTTAGTTACACAAACTAATATCTTCATATCGAAAAATTAAAGTGCAAATATACACGGAGAAAATAGAACAAATGAATAATACAAACGAAAGTAGAATAGAGAAACTGAATGCCATGCTCGAAAGTAATCCCAATGATTGCTTTCTGAGGCACGCGCTGGGCTTGGAGTTGCAAAAAGAGGGAAAGCCAGCGGAAGCTATTGAGGCTTTTAAGCAAGTGTTAAATGTTGATGAAAACTACGTTGGAACCTACTATCATTTGGCCTTGGCTGTTTCTAAAGAAAATGAGGATGAAGCCAAACCCATATTTGAAAAAGGAATGGAAGTTGCACGCGCTCAGCATGATAAACATGCCGAAAATGAATTGCGGATGGTTTATGATGAAATTTATGAGGAATGGTAGGGGTTTGGTTATATTTGGAATCGTGAGGACCCTAATTTTTATTCTTGTTGTATGTTTTGGGTTGAATCAAGTTTTTGGTCAAGCTTATATTCAAAAGAGCGTTAGACTTGAGCAAAATTATAAAGAAATTAGAGATTCTATAAGAAAGAAGTATGCCGGTGAGCCACGAATAATAATATCGACTTGCAAAGGATTTTCGGAATATAATTTGATCAATACTGATTTAGGGTGGACTGGTATTTATCTAGTTAATTTACTTGATTGTATTTCCTGTCCTGATAGTCATTCAATTGATTCGAATGGTCGCAGAGTGCGTAGCAGTTTTAAGAGTAAAATATATTATTTTAGGGCTGACAGTCTGGTAAGAGAGTTAAGGATTAAAAATATAGATTCAATAAAGCAATTGTCTGAGAAGGAAGTAGCCAATGCATATAACTTGAAAAAATATGGACCGAACTCAATAAGTTTTGGTGGTTTGCCTATTTCTTCTCACGATTGTAAAATGACAATTATACTTGATCAAAAGAATGAAAAAAGTGTTCAATATCGAGGTGTTTTAGTTCATAGTGATGAGCTACATTTTATTAAGACCTTGGCTATTTTCAAAGTAATTAATAGCTATTTGCATGATTATTCTTGGAAGTATTTTATGAAGTAGTACTTTGCTAACCAACTTTGAAATATTTGTATATAAATTAGAATTACTCTTTCATTTTTGAATTATAACCAACACAATCATTTATTTGCAATCCATTGAATAAGCAAAAAACATATCACGAGGAAGTAGAATACTATTATCAATCTTCTCAAAAGGATTATGAAATAATCTGGGGTATAAAAAAGCATAAGTCATTACATTATGGTTTTTGGGAAAAAGGTATCAAAAATCATGAACAGGCCATTAATAATACAACAGAGAAAGTGGCGCATTATGGCGGATTAAAGGCCGGAATGCAGCTAGCAGATTTAGGTTGCGGTTTAGGTGGTCCAGCCATGTATTTAGCTAAAAAGTACAAGGCTAAAGTTGATGGAGTTTCTATCACTCGAAAACAAATTACTCAGGCAAATGCTCGTGCTGAACATATGGGTTTAAAAGAGGATGCTAAATTCTATGCCGAGGATTATTGTAATACGAGTTTAGATAGTGGGCATTATGATTTAGTGTATGGTATAGAAAGCTATTGTCATGCGCAGGATAAATTAGATGTGCTTAGCGAATCGGCTCGCTTATTAAAAAAAGATGGCAAGTTAGTTGTGTTAGATTTTTTTTGGAAAGGGGCCCTTCGACGAGCTCAGGATGACAAATTAAACACAAAGGATACAACAGCCATGAAGAACTGGGCAAAGAGTTGGGCCGTTTCAGATTTTGCTTATGAAACAGTCTTTGAAGAACAATTAGTACAAGCTGGTTTTAAGAATATTGAAAAGCATGTGGTTACAAAAAATGTAGCGCCAAGTATAAAACGATTGTATTACATTTTCATTCCTTCGGCTGCAGTTGACTGGTTGTTACGATTAATTGGAAAACGAAAAGGCAAACACGAAAATATGTGGAGTGCCTATTATCAATATCAATGTTGGAAGCGCGGGCTTTGGGAGTATTGTATTTTTACTGCGGAGAAAAAGTAGTTTTTTTTTAATTAAAAAAGCGAATAAAAGTTTTGTCAGTTCGAGCGGAGCCGAGAACAGTTAAGAATGCTTAAGTTTGATTTATGCAATTTGATCGGGTCTTACCGTTTTGTCAGTTCGAGCGGAGCCGAGAACATATAAAATTCATTAACTTAGTAAAATGCAATTTGAATACTTTGTATACATTTTAATATGTGCCGACAATACATTTTATGCTGGCGTTACAAATAATGTATATCGCAGGTTTGAAGAACATTTTTTGGGCAAAAGTATTAAAGCCTATACTTATACAAGACGACCGGTTGAATTAAAGTATGTAGAAGCTTTTACTGATATAAGGCAAGCGATATCTAGAGAAAAGCAAATAAAGAAATGGTCTCAGAAAAAGAAGTTGGCAATTATTGAGGAGCGTTATGAAGATTTGAAGGAATATTCGGCATGTTTGAATCTTACATCGCACTTGAATAAGAAATAGGTTCTCGATTCAATTATCTTTGGTTATTAAGTTGCTTGTATTGACTGGAGATGCATAAAGGTTCTCGGCTCCGCTCGAACTGACAGGCCGGTGCTCGAACTGACACAAAATTAGTTGCTGCTCGAATTGACACAAAATTGGTCTATTTAAACATTTCAATAAACGCTCGAATTTCTTGATGTGTTTTTAGCGGTTCAGACAATTGCGGGTTGTGGTCACTCTCTTCCATGATCACTAATTTTTTCCATGATGAGCCTACATTATTCATTACATCTTCACCTAGACCTGAAGGGACAATAAAATCATATTGTCCATAAATATTTAGGACAGGCGTTTTGATTTTATAAAGGGAGGAACTCATTTCATTATCTAATGCTAATTGATTTAAGTTTAAGACATTGGTAGAGATTAGATTTGTTACAAAAGCCGTCGTGGCCCACGGCTGATATTGACCCAATATTACTTTACCAATATTCATTTCAAAACCTGCATTGGTTGAGTCGCTCATTAAAGTCATCCCGTCAAATCCACAAGAGTTAATATTGTTAGATCGCTTAGAAGTTCCGTCAGGAGGATTAGCATTAATCCAATCGATCATCGCTTGCCAATCGCTAGCATTTTTATTTTGGGCCATTTGCCTTGTACCAACTTCAATAATTTTTTCTCCCACTAAAGTGTCACCTAATATATAATTATGAGCGCCGCTTATATTTATCCAACCTTTGATTTGGTCTTGGTAATCTTTGGTGCTTAAGTAAGCCGCCGATACAAAACCGCCCCATGAATGACCGATTATAAATATACTTATATCATCGCCATATCGGTATTTAATAGTCATGACCACATCATTTACAGCCTCCGTAAATGTTTCGGGAGTGGCTGATGCAATATTATTACCTTGAGAAAATCCTGCATAAGGTTGATCAAAGAATACGGCGGCGTAATGTGGCTGTATCTCAGCAATGCTTTGCTCTGTATTATGTTCCCAAATGCCCGGGTCGCCTGGTCCGCCATGGATATAAATGACAAATACATTGGATTTAGAATTGCCTTTTACGCGAACGGGTAGGGTGTTTACGCCACTTTTTACAAAGAAGATATCGTCGGTGTTTTCTGATAAATCGATGCGTCCTTTCTCACATGAAAAGAAAAGAGCAATAAGTAATATGGCTATTAGCTTTTTCATTTCTTGATAAATTTATTGAGGTTAATGCCTACGTATACGCGGGAGTAATAGAGATTTTGATATGGGAAGAAGTTCATTAAACCGAAGTAGGAGTAGATTTTATATATTTTGTTTCTTGGCTTTATAAGTTTACCAAAACCCAATCGATAATTAAAATTGAAATAGAAATCTCCAGCCAGCCACATACGTTTTACAATACCATTTTCAACTTCAAAAGTTGGCCGGTCATAAAAGGTACGAGCTATTCCTACATCGGCCTGTGATATGAAAAAACGGTGTTTTTTAAGCTCGCGCTCCCATGTTCTTCCCGCAGTAAACATCACATTATGGTGGAAATTTCGGTGGTAATAATAGCGTGTGAATAATTCCCAACGGCGAACTTTTGCTTTGTATTTCCCTTTTTTTAATTTGATAAATTCTTTATCAGAAATAGAGTAGTTTAATTCTAATCCCAAATGTTTTATTGTTCCAAATAACCCGAAACCAATATAATCCTTCGTCGAATACATTGCGTTAAACTTCTTTTCCTCTAAATCTATATTTTTAAGATTAAATGGGCTTGAGATATAACCGTCTATAAAATATTGTACTCCATTATTGGCGCTGCAGCCTATACTCAGTGCGGCTGTATCATTAAAGGATAGTTTTTTTAATTGAATTTGCTTTATATGATTGGAGTAGCTGCTATTTAAAACGGGCTTTCTATCAATGTAATAAATATTCTCACCAATGTGATCACTAATGTTAACACCTGAATTAAGGGTGTCATTAATCGCATCAGACATTAAATGAGTAACTGTATCCGCAATGCCACTGCTCTGCGCTAAGCAATTAAAGCTCTTCGACAAGCTCAGAGTGACAAATAAGAAAATGAATATGAAACCTTTTTTCAACTCTAGCTAAGTTCGGATATTTTGGTGGCTAAATCAAAATCTTTGATCGTAATGCCATCTGCGTCATGTGTGCTTAATCTAATGTTTACTTTATTGTACACATTAAACAATTCTGGATGATGATTAGCTTCTTCCGCCAATGCGCCTACTTTATTGATAAACGCTAGTGCCTCTTTAAAGTCAGCAAATTCAAAGTGTCTTTCTAGAGCAGCTTCGTTCAAGGTCCAACCTTTTATGTTTTGGAGTTGTGCTAATATTTCTTGTTCGCTTAGTCGTTGCATGATCAGGTTGTTATTTTTTTTTGAGATTAAAGTGTTCGATAAAGCTTTCCAATTCTTCATTACAATTGATTACTGCATTAGCCTTGTCCTCTGCTGTTTCAGATTCGATTATCTCGTTGGCTTTAAATGGAATATTTAATTGTTCTAAGGTCTTGGTGTAATCCTGTTCTGGATAGATAAAAAGGACGCCATATTGATCAAAAATTAGCATCTCGCTATTATAAATATTGCGCAAGATCAAATCGTGATTGCCACAATGGAATATAAAATCTTTGAAGTCTATTAATGAAAGTAGAAAATCATTTTTATTGACATTATTCAAGTAGTCTTCATGCTGCTCAGGCTTGCGTGTATCTCTTAATGTAATGCCCATCAAGTTCTTCTTTATATTTTTTATAAAGAAGTTTATGAGTATTTCAATGTGTGCTACATCGTTTAGAGAAATGATATATCGACGATCATTTCCATTTTCCTGAATAGTATAAAAGACCTCTTTCGTTATGCCAGCTGGCGTAGACTTAATAGGCGATTGCATAATTAATTATACCGTACGGTTCGTATCAAAGTTTTCTAACTCTCTAGCCACTTCGCTTAAGAAACCAGCTCCCAAAGAACCATCCACAATACGGTGATCATAACTCATAGACAAGTACATCATTTGGCGGATTGCAATTACATCACCTTGTTCTGTTTCAAGAACTACTGGACGTTTTTTAATCGCACCTACTGCTAATATAGCTACTTGCGGTTGGTTAATAATGGGTGTGCCCATTAAGCTACCAAAGGTTCCTACATTAGTTAATGTAAATGTTCCACCTTGCGTATCTTCTGGTTTTAATTTATTGCCACGTGCTTTATTAGCTAATCCATTTACTTCTTTAGATATGCCATACAAGTTCTTTGTATCGGCATTTTTTATAACGGGAACAATTAAGTTGCCCGTTGGTAATGCTGTGGCCATACCAATATTAATATCTTTTTTAACGATAATGTTATCGCCTTCTAAGCTAACATTAATCATTGGATTGCGTTTGATACAATTTACAATCGCTTCTATAAATAGCGGAGTGAAGGTTAGCTTTTCGCCATTCTTTTCTAAGAATTCACCTTTTACTTTATTGCGCCAGTTAACCATATTGGTTACATCGGCTTCGGCCATAGAGGTAACGTGCGGAGAAGTTTGTACACTGTTTACCATATGCTTTGCAATAAGCTTACGCATACGGTCCATTGGTATAATTTCTTCGTTCGGATTGGCTGGCTTCTCGGCAGCTGGAGCTGCTGATGTAGTTGGCTGCGCTGGGGTTGGTGTGGCAACGGCTGCTGCTGGTGCTGCCGCTGCAGTTTGAGCTACAGGAGCATTGCCTCTATTTTTTACGTAATTAATAATATCTTTTTTCGTTACACGGCCTTCTTTACCACTACCGGCAATATTTTCTAAGTCCGTCATGGAAATACCTTCTTTTGCGGCAATATTCATAACCAATGGAGAGTAAAAACGATTAGGCTCGCCTGAATGATTAGTTGATGTGTTGATTTGTTGATTTGATGATGCCGCTGGTGAAGGGGCAGATACAGGTGCTGTGGCTACCGGCTGAGGAGTAGGTGCTGGCTTCTCGACTTCGCTCGAAGCGACAGGCGCTGATGCAACGGCCTCACCTCCTGTAGAGATTTTAGCAATCACAGTCCCTACAGGAACCACATCATCCACATTAAAAAGAATTTCTGATACTGTACCAGAAACAGTACTCGGTACCTCACTATCTACTTTGTCCGTAGCAATTTCCAACAATGTCTCGTCCATTTCAATCGGATCGCCCACATTTTTCATCCATTTCAATACCGTTGCTTCTGTAATACTTTCGCCCATTTTAGGCATTACCAATTCTTCTACAGCCATAACTTCAATTTTTTTAAAGAGTTGCAAAGTTATAAAAATCTGTTATCATTTATGAACTCTATCTTGGGAAGCTTTAAGATTGTTTTACTTTTGAGGCAAATAGCCGTTTTGAAAAGAAATTATTCCTGCCTCCACACCATTATAACCTTATTGTTGCCCATGCTTATTTTTTCATCTTGCGCTCGCTTTCAGGGCGAGAATACGGCAGATTTTGGCGATAAAACCTTCATTTACCTAAAAAAAGACGCAACGATTGAGGATGTGTATGCTCAAATGAAGGAGCATCATGTACTGAATGATATAAGTGCATTTAAGCAAACGGCCGAAAGTATGAACCTTGGTGAGAATATTCGAGGCGGGAAGTACAAGATAGAAAAAGGCATGAATAACTACGATATTGTGAATATGCTTAAAAAAGGCAAGCAAGAGGTGGTCAAATTGGTGATTAATAAGAAACGTACGAAGGAGCAAATAGCCAAAAAAATTGCCTCGAAAATAGAAGCGGATAGCGCCAGTTTTATGCGCATATTTAATGATAATGCTTATTTAAAGCCGTTTGGCTTAGATAGTAATCAAATACAAAGTGCTGTTATGCCTTATACCTATGATTTCTATTGGAACACAACTGCCGAAGAGGCTTTTGAGAAAATTGTGAAAGCGCATCTTAAATTTTGGAATGATAAGCGAAAAGCCAAAGCAGCGAAACTTGGATTGACTATTCATGAAGTGATTGCAGTCGCTTCGTTGGTAGATGAAGAAACAAATGCTGAAAAGGATAGGGGACTTGTAGCTAGTGTGTATTTAAACAGATTGAAAAAAGGGATGTTGTTACAAGCCGACCCGGCTGTTCGATTTGCGATGGGTGACTTTACCATTAAGAGAGTGTTGAAAAAAGACTTGCAAATCGAGTCGCCTTATAATTCATATAAATATACTGGCTTGCCTCCAGGGCCTATCTGTACGCCTCGTCCTGGAACCATTGATGCTGTATTGGATGCTCCACAAACGGATTACATTTTTTTCTGTGCGGATGAGAATTTGAAAGGAGGTTCCAACTTTGCTGCAACTTATGAAGAGCACCAAGCCAATGCGAAGCGCTATCAAAAGGCATTGGATGATCGTGGGGTGACGCGTTAATAGTTTATTTTTGAACAACCTATGCCCAGCTTGGAGGAAAAAATATTGAATTGGCGCGCCTTTCGCATGTTACGCGTTTGGCTGTCACATATTGTTTTGCCGGGTTTTCAAGGAGTGTCGTTATATGACTCACTTAATTTTTTTCGTAAAGAAATTTTTTCTCAGCGCTTTGCCATCATTGCACGAGCTGTAAGTTTTTCTTTCTTGCTAAGTTTTCCGCCTTTCCTTTTGTTTCTGTTTACTCTAATTCCATACTTGCCTTTCTCGGATCAAAATTTAATTCAATCCATTGAAGAGACGGTTGGTGTTGTTACACAAAGTAGTCAGTTGCAAGCTTCTGTTTCAAATTTGATTAAAGATTTTTTCTTGCATAAAAAGGAAGTGCTTCTATCTTTTTCTGTGCTTATGACCTTGTTCTTTTCGAGTAATGGCATGCTCGGTTTGATGAGTGGTTTTAACCGTGGACATGCAGGTTTTAAGCGTCAGGTTTGGTACAAAAAACGAGCGGTTGCTATCTTACTTACTGTCATTTTTAATGGTTTGGTCATCATCACATTTGCTATAACGATATTTCAAGCTTGGCTTTTCCATTGGCTAGGCATAGCCGATTGGATTTTGATTGGGAAAGGGATTGAGTATTTTATTATTGTATTGATTTTACTTTTTACTATTTCTATCATTTACCGTTATGGACCCAATACAAATAATCGTTGGCCCTTTATTACACCGGGTTCTATTATTGCCACGGTATTAATTGTTGTACTGACGGTTGGTTTTTTCTATGCGGTCAATAATTTGGTCAATTATAATGAGATTTATGGATCTATTGGAACCTTAATTATATTCTTGGTGTGGTTGTTTTATATGTCACAAATTTTGCTCATAGGCTTTGAGTTAAATGTCAGTATTTTTGTAAACAAAGAATTGTCTAATCGTGCGGGAACTGCTTCTATTTCTTAGTATAATTATTGGCTTAGTTGCTTGTTCGGAAAGTGATCCAAGCTTTTCTAAAGATGTTGCTCCCTTAGTGTATGAAAAGTGCACGCCCTGTCATAGACCTAATCAGATAGGGAAGTTTAATCTTATTACATACGAAGATTTGGTGTTGAATAAAGACAAAGTATTATACACAACGAGAGAAAAACTAATGCCGCCATGGCCTGCTGACCCTCATTATACTTCCTTTGATGGTGAGAATTATTTAAGCGATGAGCAAATGGCCATGTTGGAAAAGTGGTATGCTTTGGATATGCCCATTGGAGATAGTAATCGTATCCCTGCAGTGCCTATCTATCCAAGTGGTTCATTAATTGGAGAGCCAGATGTACGTGTGACAGTGCTGCCTTTTTTGGTTAAAGGAAATTTTGATGATCGCTTCCTAGTTATAAAAGTTCCATTTGAATTGCCAAAAGATACATTTATCAAAGCATTAGAGTTTGTTCCGGGAAATGCTAAAGTTGTGCATCATGTAAATGGTGATATGGTGCGCTTTGATTATGATAAAAAAAAGAATGTATTTGACGGTGCTATTTATGATGATTTAGTTTGGGATAGTACCATAAGACAGGTATATGAAAAAATAGGATTGCTGCATGATGATAAATCTTACCCTATTTTGACCCGTGCTGTCGTAAATTATTTGCCTGGAGTAATTGGTACAAAATATCCTGAGGGTATTGGCGGTTGGAAGGTCAATCGTAAAAGTGCATTCTTACTAAATGACTTGCACTATGGTCCGTATTATGATAATGTGTGGGACAGTTCTTATATCAATATTTTTTATGCCAAGGAAACTCCGAAACGTCCTGTTCAAGAATTTACAATGGGAACATTAGGTGTTACTCCTATCAATCCGCCGCTTGTTATTCCTGCCAATGAAATAAAAACATTTACTACAAAATATACTTTGCCTGAAAAAATATCTGTACTTACTGTTAACCCTCACATGCATTTATTAGGCAAAAACTTTATTGCTTATGCTTTATCACCTGCAGGAGATACTACGCGCTTAATTAAAATTCCAAAGTGGGATTTTAACTGGCAGTTTTTTTACACTTATAAGCAACCTATTATATTGGAGAAGGGGCACACAATTGTTGTTGAAGCGACTTTTGACAATACTAAAGACAATCCTTACAATCCGAATAAGCCGCCTAAAACAATCGTTGGTCGAAATGATGCAAGTATGCGCACGGTTGATGAAATGTTTCAGTTTATTGTTTCTTTCTTGCCATATCAGGAAGGAGATGAGGGTATTGATTTAAGCAAATAGTACATGAAAGAAGTTGTATTTAACTTACCTCAAGCGAAACTTAAATTGTACGAGCAATTTTTTAGTGATGAAGATTATTTTGAACAACTAAAGAATACGATTACTTGGGAAGAAAAGGAAATTGTGCTCTTTGGAAAGAAAATAATGCAACCGCGATTAGTTGCTTTTTATGGAAATGATGGCATTAGTTATAAATACTCAGGTCAAAGTATGGTAGCTAAAGCTTGGAATGATGTGCTACAAGAAATTAAGGAAAAAATTAAAACGGATATAGGCTTAACCTTTAACTCATGCTTGCTTAATTATTATCGCGATGGAAATGATAGTATGGGTTGGCATCAAGATAATGAAAAAGAGTTGGGAGTTAATCCAGTCATTGCATCTGCTTCATTTGGCGGGGAGCGATTATTTAAGTTAAAGCATGTGGCGAATAAGAATGTAAAACAAGATGTTGTTTTAAGAGATGGCAGTTTGTTTATTATGGCTGACGAAACGCAGCATTATTATAGGCATGCCTTACCAAAGACCAAGCGATTTATGGTACCCAGGATTAATTTGACCTTTCGGAATATTCTTTAACTTCATAGTCTTAACGTATGTATATTTTAGTAATGTGAATAATTATACATAAAAAAGTAAAAAAACGTATTACTTTTGTAAAATAAACATACATTATAAAAATACTTAATATGTCTAACTTAAGATTACAAGCAATTAATAACCTGACTGGAGGGGAGCAAGATATTCGTCCTTATCCTTCTAGTAAAATAAATGATTTCTTTGGAGTGAATGTATTCTCTGGGAAAATCCAGCGCGAGTACTTAAGTGACGAGGCGTATAAAAGTTTACAGGATTCAATTCAGAATGGCAAGCGTATAGATCGTGCCATGGCTGATCAAATTGCATCGGGCATGAGAGCGTGGGCTATGGGAAAAGGAGTATCTCATTTTACGCATTGGTTTCAGCCACTGACAGGAGCTACTGCAGAGAAACATGATTCGTTTTTTACATTAACGCCAGATGGTACAGCCTTAGAAATTTTTGAAGGTGGTGCATTGATCCAGCAAGAGCCAGATGCATCTAGTTTTCCTAACGGAGGTATTCGTGCAACATTTGAAGCGCGTGGTTATACCGCTTGGGATCCAACATCGCCAGCATTTATTATGGAAATGGCACATGGGAAAACGCTTTGTATTCCCACTATTTTTATCGCGTATAGCGGAGAGAGTTTGGATAGTAAAACGCCTTTGTTAAAAGCATTAGACGCAGTAAATAAAGCATCAGTTGATGTTTGTAAATATTTTGATAAGAATGTAAATCGTGTAACGGCTAGTTTGGGTTGGGAGCAAGAGTATTTTGTAATAGACGAAGCTTTGGCTAATGCCAGACCAGATTTAGTTGCTTGTGGTCGTTTTCTTTTAGGTCATGCACCTGCAAAAGGGCAGCAATTAGATGATCATTATTTCGGGTCAATTCCTGAACGTGTTTTTGCTTTCATGCAAGATTTTGAGCAGGAAAGTTATAAGTTGGGTATTCCCTTGCGTACGCGCCATAATGAAGTGGCTCCAGGGCAATTTGAGTGTGCGCCTATTTATGAAGAAGCTAATTTGGCGGTAGATCATAATTCATTATTAATGGATTTGATGCCACGTGTTGCTAAGCGTCATCAGTTAAAAGTGTTGTTGCACGAGAAGCCATTTGCTGGAGTGAATGGAAGTGGGAAGCATAATAACTGGAGCTTGGCTACTAATACGGGCGTAAATTTGTTGAGCCCTGGAAAGACGCCGAGAACTAACTTAATGTTCTTGACTTTCTTTATTAATTCTATTAAAGCAGTACATGATTATGCTGATTTGTTGCGCGCATCTATTGCATCGGCAGGTAATGATCATAGATTAGGGGCTAATGAAGCGCCGCCTGCAATCATATCAGTATTTATCGGAGAGTACTTGACCAAGCTTTTAAAAGAAATTGAAGGTAGAGTAGGAGATAAGTTTTCTGAGCAAGATGAGGCTATTCTTAAAATGGATATTCATAAGTCTATCCCTGAGTTGTTCCAAGATAATACTGATCGTAATCGTACTAGTCCATTTGCATTTACTGGTAATAAATTTGAATTCCGTGCAGTAGGTTCTACCGCAAATTGTGCGGGTCCTATGATGGTATTGAATACCATTATGGCTGATACCTTAGTGCAGTTCAAGAAAGATGTAGATGCCAAAATAAAAAAGGGCGAAAAGAAAGAGATTGCTATCTTGAAAGTATTGCAGACTTATATTAAGAAAAGTAAAGCAGTATGTTTCGAAGGAGATAATTACAGTGATGCTTGGGCCAAAGAAGCTAAGAAGCGTGGCTTAAGTAATAATAAAGACACCGTGCGAGCATTGGATGTATTAGCTACCAAAGAGGCTAAGGCATTATTTAGCAGAACTAATATTTTTACAGATATAGAATTGGAGGCTCGTCATGAAATTCAATTGGAAGAGTACGTTAAGAAAATTCAGATCGAAGCGCGTATGATTGGATATTTGGCTACAAACCATGTATTGCCATCGGCGATTGAGTATCAGAATAAATTGATCAAAAATATAAAAGGGCAAAAAGAAATAGGCTTGCCGGCTAAATCTTATGCTTCGGTAAAAACAATTGTTGTCGAAATTAGTAATCATGTAAATGCGATTAGCAATAATGTTACAGCCATGGTTAATGAGCGTAAGAAAGCTAATAAAATGACAGATAGTCGCAAGATGGCCATTGCATACTGCGATAAGATTAAGCCTTATTTTGACGAAATAAGATATCATTCTGACAAATTAGAATTATTGGTAGAAGATAAAATGTGGGCCTTACCTAAGTTGCGAGAGTTGCTTTTCCTGAAATAATTAATATCGAGAATAAACCCTTCAAAGCCGCGCAGTTAAAGCTGTGAGGCTTTTTGTTGTGACCAAATGATTATTAAATAATGATTAAAAAGTAACCAGCTTTAAGAAAGATAAAGAAATGGTAACATTAAGGTAATATAGATAATTTTAGATGAATAGCTCGCCCTGATACATTTGTGCGCATATTAATGAACAACTCTAAATACAATGAAAAAACAACTTCTATTATTAATCGCTCTTGTTTCCTTTGCATGTGTAGCTAATGGACAAATGGTGCCTAAAGGCTTCGGAAAAGGATTAAACTTTTATGGTAAGGACTCTTCTTTCCATATTAAATTCGGTTTCCGGTTTCAAAACTTATATCAAGGTACTTGGAATGTAATCAATGATGACTTGGGAACAATTACAGATCATAACTCTCGCTTCTTAATTCGTCGTTCTCGATTAAAATTTAACGGTTATGCATTCTCTCCAAAACTAAAATGGAAATTGGAGTTAGCCTTGTCAAATAGAGATATGAGTAATGGTGCCGTGACATCGGAAATGAGTAATTCTAGTAATTTGGTTTTGGATGCTTATGCCGATTGGAATTTCTATAAAGGCTTGCATTTACGTTTTGGACAGTTCAAATTACCAGGTAATGTAGAGCGTGTTGTTTCTTCAGCTAATCTTCAATTGGTAGATCGTTCTTTGTTAAACTCAAGATTTAATATTGATCGTGACTTAGGTTTTATTCTTTGGAATAAGCATAAAGTAGCTGGTAATTTTTATATGAAAGAAAAATTTGGCTTTACGCAAGGTGAAGGGCGAAATATCACTAAAGGATCATTTGATGGTTATAACTACACAGGACGCGTAGAGTTTTATCCATTAGGATTGTTCAAAGGAGATAAAGATGATTATGTAGGTTCGGCAATGACATATTATAAGCAGCCTAAATTGATGCTTGCTGCTGGACATAATATTAATGAAAATGCAGTTAGAAACCGCGGTCAGTTAGGTAGCTTTATGACAGATGCAGCTGGAGATTATGTAGGTAAGCAGCAAAACACTTTCTTAGCAGATGCTGTTTTGAAGTATAAGCGCTTCTCATTCATGGGTGAGTATGCTTATAAAGAAGTAGCAGGAGGTAACCCTAATGTTGAAGATAATAATGGTAATGTAGTTGGAACAGTAACTACAGGTGAGGCCCTTAACTTGCAAGCAGGGATAATGCTTAATAAAAAATTAAGTCCAATGACTGGTGATATGGAGTTGGTCGGTCGATTAACAAGCGTTGATTTTTTCACTCAGCAAAATGATGAGAACCAATATACAATAGGTATTAATCGCTTTGTCTCAAGTCATCAACTAAAAGTACAGTGCGACTTAACATATAGAGATATTAAAGGTGCTAATGATGGAGTGATGTTTCGCACTCAACTAGATGTGCATTTTTAGTATTGATAATAATAACATAATAATCCAAGGTTATATTTAAACAAAAAGAACAACTAATTTTAATTAATAAAAACAAACAAAAAAATGAAAAAACTATTTTCAATAATCGCTATTTTACTTAGTGCAACAATCTTATTTACTTCTTGTGGAGACGCCAAAACAGGCGAAGGTGATCACAGTGGTGATGGTGGAAAAACAGAAATAAGTATCGATGGTTCAAGTACTGTATTTCCAATTACTGAGGCAGTAGCTGAGGAATATAGAGCGGTAGCTAAAGACGTAAAAGTTACTGTAGGAGTTTCTGGAACAGGAGGAGGATTTAAAAAATTCTCACGCGGAGAAACTGACATTTCTGATGCTTCTCGTCCGATTAAAGACAAAGAGATTGCTTTATGTAAAGAAAACAATATTTCTTATTTAGAATTAAGCGTGGCTTATGACGGTCTTGCTGTAATAATTAACCCTGAAAATGATTGGTTGACTTCTATTACCGTGGCAGAATTAAAGAAAATCTGGGAACCATCGGCTAAAGGTAAAATCATGAATTGGAACCAAATACGTCCGGAATGGCCTAATGAAAAAATTGAATTATATGGTCCTGGAACAGCTTCTGGAACATTTGATTATTTTACTGAGGCGGTAGTTGGTGAGAGTGGTAGCAGTCGTTCAGATTATAACTCTAGCGAAGATGATAATATTCTTGTAACAGGTGTATCGGGTAATAAGTATGCTTTAGGCTTCTTTGGTTTAGCATATTACGAAGCAAACAAAGAAAAATTAAAATTAGTAAGTGTTGATGGCGGTAATGGTCCTGTTGCTCCTTCATTGGAGACTGTTAAAAATGGTTCTTACGCTCCGCTTTCTCGTCCATTATTTATTTATGTAAATAGCACTGCGGCTGTAAAGGAGCATGTTGTAAATTTTGTAAATTTCTATTTAGAGAATGCTGGAGAATTAGCTACTGAAGTTGGATATATCCCTTTAAAGGATGATGAATATGCGGCTCAAAAAGCTAAATTCGAAGAGTTTGTAAAAACAACTAAGTAATATTAGAAGCTAAACTTAGCTTCTATTATATTCGCAATTAATACGTGAGTAATTTTAAAACAATACAGACAAAAGAAAAGCTTATTAAAGCTTTTCTTTTTGCATGTGCGGCCATTACACTTTTGACTACTTTGGGTATTATTTGGGTATTATTGTCACAGTCTATTTCTTTTTTTAAAGAAGTGTCTATTATTGATTTCCTAACGGATAAAGAATGGACGCCATTGTTTAGTGAAAAGCACTTTGGTATATTACCGTTGCTCTCTGGTACATTGCTTACAACCTTCATTGCATTGCTCGTTGCTTTGCCATTGGGTTTGTCCATTGCCGTTTATTTAAATGAATATGCGCCCAAAGGTTTTAGGAAAGC
The DNA here is from genome assembly GCA_938017685.1 of uncultured Chitinophagaceae bacterium. Taxonomy (GTDB): domain Bacteria; phylum Bacteroidota; class Bacteroidia; order Chitinophagales; family Chitinophagaceae; genus JAGNRR01. The sequence continues at coordinate 10,510 of CALIIL010000103.1, read as the reverse complement.
AGTAAAGCCATTATTGGAAATTCTGGCAGCGGTACCTACCGTTGTTTATGGTTTTTTTGCATTGGTAGTGGTTACTCCATTTTTGCAGTCTATCTGGCCTTCTATTTCGGGTTTTAATTCCTTGTCTGCTGGTATTGTTATGGGTATAATGATTATTCCATTTATCTCTTCTTTGGGTGAAGATGCATTATTTGCTGTGCCCAATTCTTTACGTCAGGCTTCTTACGGCATGGGTGCAACACGCTTGCAAACTTCATTTCGCGTATTAATACCTTCTGCTTCTTCGGGTATTATTGCGTCTGTTATTTTAGCTTTTTCTCGGGCTATTGGCGAGACCATGATCGTTGCGGTGGCCGCTGGTCAGCAACCGCAATTGACCTTGGATCCTACCGTGCCTATTCAAACAATCACCTCGTATATCGTACAAGTAAGCTCGGGTGATGTGCAGCATGGTTCTATTGAGTACAATACAATCTTTGCGGCAGGATTGGCTTTGTTTGTTTTTACTTTTTTACTAAATAATGTGAGTTTCTATATCAATAAAAAATATAGACAAGAGTATGAGTAAGGCTAAGATAAATAGAAGGGAAGATAAGCTTTTCAGTTACTTTGGTGTTTTTTCTACGGTGATTGGTTTAGTGCTATTGGGCCTGTTTGTATTTCAAATAGTTGCGGATGGTATTGGTCGTTTATCTTGGGATTTTATTATGTCCTTACCATCTCGAAAGTGGGAAATTGCGGGCATATTACCAGCTTGGACTGGAACGCTTTGGATATTTTTTTTAACGGCTATTGTAGTCATTCCGGTTGGAGTTGGAGCGGGTATTTATTTAGAAGAGTACGCAACTAAAGGTCGCTTAAGTAATTTGCTAGAAATTAATATTTCAAATTTGGCAGGTGTTCCAAGTATTATTTATGGTATTATTGGCTTGCAAATATTTGTACGCTTTATGAACTTGGGCGGTGTGTTACTAGCGGGTGCATTTACTCTTTCTTTATTAATACTACCCATTATAATTGTGGCAACACGCGAGGCTATTAAGGCCGTTCCCAAATCTGTTAAAGAAGCATCTTATGGATTAGGCGCTACAAAATGGCAAACGATTTGGCATCAAATATTACCTATTGCTTCGGCTAATATAATTACGGGTGTGATTTTGGCATTGGCTCGAGCGGTAGGAGAGACGGCTCCGTTGATTGTTATTGGAGCATTGGCTTATGTGCCCTTTGTTGCTAAATCGCCTCTGGATGAGTTTACTGTTTTGCCCATGCAAATATTTAATTGGGTGTCACGACCGCAGCATGGTTTCTTGTTAAATGCCGCAGCTGCTATTTTAGTGTTACTTTTATTTGTGTTTATTTTGAATGGTATAGCTGTTTATTTGCGTAATCGTTCTCGTAAAAAGTTTGGACTATAAATTATGGAAGAGAGTAAGAAAATAACCATTGAAACAAAAAAAATTAGCGCTTATTATGGCGATAAAAAAGTATTGCACGATATAGATCTTCAAATGTTGGAGAATTCTGTGACTGCTTTTATTGGTCCTTCTGGTTGTGGTAAGTCTACTTTTCTACGATTGATTAATCGTATGAATGATTATATAGACATCTTTAGAAAAGAAGGTGACGTTTTTATTAACGGTGAAGATATTTATAAGAAAAAAGTACGCATAGAAGAATTGAGAAAGCAGGTAGGCATGGTATTTCAAAAGCCCAATCCTTTTCCTAAGTCTATTTATGAAAATGTTATTTATGGCTTGCGTATTCAAGGCATGAATAATAAAAATATGCTCAACGAAATTGTTGAGAAAACATTGAAGCAAGCTGCTTTGTGGGACGAGGTTAAAGATGATTTAAAGAAAAGTGCGTTAGGGCTTTCTGGTGGTCAGCAGCAACGATTATGCATCGCTCGTACCTTAGCTGTGTCTCCTTCCATAATACTAATGGATGAGCCGGCATCTGCTTTAGATCCTATTTCTACCGCTAAGATCGAAGAGCTAATTTATAATTTAAAAAAGGAATATACCATTGTAATTGTAACACACAATATGCATCAGGCAGGTCGTGTGAGTGATAAGACAGCTTTCTTCTTGAGTGGTGAGTTGGTGGAGTATGATGATACTAATACCATTTTTACTAGCCCAAAAGATGAGCGCACGGAGAATTATATTACAGGTAAATTTGGATAGAAAAAGAATAAGCGTATGACTAATTTACAAAAGGAGTTAAAGGTTTTAAAAGAATCGGTTTTAGAAATGCTAAAATTGGTGCTTAAGCAATTAGATAAAGCAAGTGAGGCATTTTTAAATATGGATGATGCCTTGGCTGAAGAAATTATTCATACCGAGAAACGTGTAAATGCCATGGAGCTGACAATTGATAAGCAGTGTGAAAATGTATTTGCACTATTTAATCCTGTGGCTTCTGATTTAAGATTTACGATTAGTATGCTAAAGATGAACTCTGATATTGAGCGTATTGGCGATTATGCCGATGGTATTGCTGATTATGTTGTGGCTTTAAATGGTCCTATTGATGCCAAGGCTGTAAAGGATGCTCGCTTAGCCGAAATGTTTGAGATTGCTTATCACATGTTGGATGTTGTCATTGTGTCCTTTGAATCGGATAATGCTGTATTACCAAGGCAAGTATTTAAAAAGGATAAGCAATTAAATGAAATTAATAAAGCATCTTCAACCCTTATAGAAAAAATGGTGTTGGATGATACTCAAAAGACAAGAGAGGCACTATACTTATTTAGTACCATTAAAAAGGTAGAGCGTATTGGTGATCATATCAAGAATATTGCTGAGGACTGGATTTTTTATATGGATGGTGAGGTGCTCAAGCATAGAAAAAAAGTGCCCAAGTCTACCGACTAGAGCACTTTCGTTTTTCAACTTATCCAAAAAAAATTATTTAATAACGATTGATTTTGATGTCTCTTCCTTAACTAATTTAGGCAAGTGTAGGTAAAGAATTCCATTTTCATAGTTTGCCTCAATGTTGTCCTCTTCAATTTGTTCTGGCAAATAGAATGAGCGGCTAAAAGAGTTGATTTGAAACTCTTGGCGCGAGTATTTTTTGTTTTCTTCTTTTTCTTTTTCATCCATAGTTGCGCTTACAATGAGGTTATCGTTTTCAATTTTTACATTTAATTGTTCCTTAGTGTATCCAGGTATTGCAAATGCTAGTTCGTAGCCTTTTTCATCTTCTGTAATATTAACCTTGGCTTGTTGTTTGTGATTTATAGGGAACTCGTAGTTCATGTCAAATAAATTTTTAAATAAAGGATTACTGTTTGTTTTTAATACGTGTCTCATAATTTTTGATTTTTAATTGTTTAGCTAGAATAGATTAAGAATTGTACCAATATCCTTTTTGTTATAATTCTTGTCAGTTTGTTGATATTTGTATGACACAAAGGCGTTATTAAAATAAAAAAGCGCCATAAAGGCGCTTTTTACAAGATTTTATTTAATATAAGACTATTTATATACCTTAACTACAAATACGAAATCCTCTAATGCTTTGATTTGATCTGTTCTGTTTTTGCCTGCTAGTGCATTTTGTTTTAATTCTATTGGATTGCAGGTATCGCCTAGTGAGTCAAGTATTTGTTGTACAATGTTAGATTTAATGGCGTAGGTAATTCCTTTAGATTGCGACTCCTTACTATTTACAATGCCTATTAAGTTTCCGCGAATATCTAGTACTGGGGCTCCGCTTACGCCTGGGCTACTTGGTAGTTCTAATTGATATTTAGAACTGTCACCGTCTTTTCCATTCAAAGAACTTATATAGCCTTCGTTATATACAACTTCGTTTTTAGGGTAACCTAGCGTAAAGATAGAGGCTGCTAAGCTAGCGTCTTTATTTAATTGATAAGGCACCGCTTTGTTAGAGAATTGAAAGTTGGAATCGTTTATTTTTAGAACAGCAATATCATTTTCTTCGTTTTTTAATACGATATCACACTTATGTGCTTTGCCATCTTTTGTAAATATGAATACTTTTTTACCTCCGTTAATTACATGTAAGTTGGTTATGGCATAACCTCTTTTATCGAGAGCAAATGCTGTCCCGCTTCCGTTTGACGGGTAATCAGGTGCCACATTTGTTTTTACGGCAGCTAAGTCGTTTTGTATTCTTACTTGCTTCTTTTTAATGGCTCTAACCTCTTTATTTACTAATTGTAATATGCGTTCATCTTCTTGCTGCATGTAGGCGTTATCTACAATCCAAAAAGTGGTTAAGCTGGCCAGTATTGCTACGGAAGCCGCTATTGCCGCAGTACGCCAATATTTATTGACATGTTTTTGTAGTTTGGTTGTTATGTTTTGTGTGGTTCTTGAGTCTTGCTCACGTGCGATTAGTATTTGTTGTTTAACAAAGGCTTCATTCTTGGCATGTTCAAACTGTTTAAATAATTGCTCGTATTCTGTTAGTTCCTTGTGTAATGAAGGATTGTTATCTACCAGTGCTTCGAATGTTCGTCGCTCGTCTTGCGACATTTCTCCCAAGAGATATCTTTCAATATGTTCTATATATTCCATGTGCTATGTTTAATCGAAGAATATTTTTTTTAATCTTTTAAGACATTTGTGTTTTTGTGTTTTGGCATTATGATCATTGGTATAATTAAATTCTTGGGCTATTTCACTCATTTTTTTTCCTTCAATATAGAAAGCCATCAAAATTTTGTTACAAGGCGATCCAAGTTTTTCCAGTGCTTTTGCCAGTTGAACTCTTTGGCCTTCTTGTTTTTGCAATGAGTTTATATCAAAATAACTGTTGGCAATTTCATGGCTATGTAATTCGGCATAGTCTTGCTCTTTTTGCGTTAATCTTTTTTCTTTTTCAAGCTGTTTAAGCCATTTCTTACGAGCTACCGCTATTACATAGGTAGAAAGCTTACATTCTAATATAAAGTCAGCCTCCTTGGTTTTTTCATAAAGAACAAGTAATGAAGCGTGATATATGTCTTCGGCCTCATTCTTAGAAGCACTCATGTTTTGAATGCTACGGGTTACAATCTCGTAACATGCCTTATATACTTGCTGAAAAGCCTGTTGATCACCATCTGCCAAAGAGCGCAACACAATATTATCCTTGATAAATGTATTCTTATTCATTTATACCGCTAAGTGCACTAAGGTAACCCACTTTATGCACATCTTTTGCCGATTTTATGGGCTTTTTGGCTAATCTGCACCCTTCACCATTTTTTTTGAAAAAAAAATTATAATTATTGGGTTACCTTTTATACGTTTGCGGAATAAATCACAAATAAAAACTTTAAAACATGAAAAATTTATTAAAAATCTCTTTGTTCGCTTTAGCTATTGGTGTATTCGCTTCTTGTGGAGCTGCTGAAGATGCTGTAGATGCAACTACTGATGCTGTTGAAACTGGTGTTGATGCTGCTGGTGATGTTGCTGAAGGAGCTGTTGATGCTGCTGGTGACGTTGTAGAAGGAGCTGCTGATGCTGCTGGTGACGTTGTTGATGGTGCTGTAGAAGGTGCTGAAGGAGCTGTTGATGCTGCTGGTGATGCAATCACTGGAGAAGCTGATTCAAGTGCTGCTGAATAGTACAACATTAAAAGAGATTGTCTTCAATGACAATGAAAAATTTGAAAACCGTCAATTTATTGACGGTTTTCTCTTTTAATTAGAAAAAAAAATTACATTTGCACTTCTTAAAGCGACTCCTAGTCAATCAGGATCCGATTATAATCGTTGCTTAAAGAGTTTTAAAAAATTATAGTATATGAAAGATTACGAGTTAATGGTCATCTTCACGCCAGTCCTATCTCAAGATGAGTACAAAGCTGAAGCGAAGAAATTCTCACAAATGATTACTGAAAACGGTGGTTCAATTGTAGCAGAAAACTTTTGGGGTTTAAAGCAACTAGCTTACCCAATTCAAAAGAAAACAACAGCACTATATTATGTGTTAGAGTTTAAATCAGAAACTGAATTTATCGAAAAAATGACTGTACAGATTAACCGTACAGAAAGTATCATGCGTTACATGTTTACTACATTAGATAAGCACGCAGTTGAGTACAATGCAAAGAAAAGAAATGCTCCTGCTAAAGCAGAAGCTCCTGTTGAACCTCAAAATGAAGAAGCATAATTATGGCAAAGACGGATATCAAATATTTAAACACACAGCGCATTCAAAAACGACCAAAAAAGTATTGTCGTTTCAAGAAAATGGGGATCAAGTATATTGATTACAAAGACCCTGAATTTTTAAAGCGTTTTATTAATGAACAAGGAAAGCTATTGCCAAGACGTATCACTGGTAACTCATTGAAGTATCAGCGTAAAGTTGGACAAGCTATTAAAAAAGCCCGTCAAATGGCTATTCTTCCTTATGTAACTGACCTTTTAAAGTAAAATAATCATGCAAGTAATATTAACACAAGACTTAGATAACTTGGGTTCTAAGAACGAAGTTGTAAACGTAAAGCCCGGCTATGCGCGCAACTACTTGATCCCTCAAAAAATAGCGATAGAAGCTTCTCCTCAAAACCTGAAAGTTGCTGAGCAACGCGCCAAAGCTTTAGGTAAGAAAGAAGCAGAAATGCTTAAGGAAATTGCTAAAGTAAAAGCAACATTAACCGCAACTCCTTTAGATTTAAAAGCAAAAACTGGAACTTCTGGCAAAATATTTGGTTCGATTACAACTATTCAAATTGCTCGTGCAATTGAGGAGCAAAAAGGCTACAAGATTGACCGTAAAAGAATCAGTTTAATAGAGGATATTAAAGAAGTAGGTGAGCATAACGTAATGCTGAACCTTGGTGAGAATGAAGAGTTTGAAATAGCCCTGAACATCACTGGGGAAGAATAGTCCAAAAAACACAATAATTTTACAAAGCCCGATTGTTTCAATCGGGCTTTTTCATTATATTTATCGAATAAATAAAGAATGATGAAAAAAAAATTTACATCGTATTATAAGAATTTGACTTTATTAGCGTTCGTGCTTATAATTGGGAATACTGCTTTCGGGCAAATACAAGCGACAATTGGAGCTGGTTTAAATTCCAGCACGCAAACGGGGTTTCCTACACCAATGGGTAATTGGTACTGGGGGCAGAAAATGCATGCTTTGTATACAAGTGCAGAACTTTCGGCAGCCGGTGTCCCGTCGGGAGCAATCATTACAGAAATTGCTTATAATGTAATAAACCCTAATAGTTGTCCTGTCTTAAACGGTTTTGAAGTAAAATATAAAGCTTCAAGTACCGCAGCCTTTGTTGCTAATGCAGCATGGGAGACTGGTTTTACCTCTGTTTTTTCTCCTGCCACTGGTTATCAGCCAATACTTGGTTGGAATACTTTTAATCTTACAACCCCATTGATATGGAATGGAGTAGATAATATTATTATTGAGACATGCTCAAATAATGGCTCTTATGTTGTAAGCGGAAATGCATCAGTGCAGCAAACAACAAGCTTGCCTGGTAACTTTTGTGCTATGCGTTTTGATGACAATGGCAACGTGTGTCCAAACCCAACAAACGAAAATGTTTACTCAACAAGACCAAATATAAGAATTACGTATACGCCAGGGACACCATGTACTGGTATGCCTGTGGCGGGAACAGTTTCTCCGGCAAGTTTATCTGTTTGTAGTGGTCAGCAAGCTTCTTTTACTGCAACTGGTTTTACATTAGCTGGGTCATTAAATTTTTCATGGCAAGCATCTACAAATGGTGGAGTAACTTGGATACCTTATGCAGGAACTTCACCTTCTCTTACAACTCCTGCCTTAACACAAACTACACAATTTAGAATGATAGTAACGTGCACAACCAGTGGTTTAAGCGATACAAGTAATATCGCAGTTGTAAACGTAGCACCTCCTGCTTATGCTGCATTACCTTATATTCAAGATTTTGAAACTTGGTCTAATTACTGTAATACAAATGATGTACCAAATGATAATCATTGGTCCAATAATCCTGCAACAGGTAATGACTCATGGCGTAGAAACGATGAGGGACTTTCTGGAGGTTGGAACAACCCAAATTTTGGTATGTACAACCCTGCTTCCTCTTCAGGTCAATACTCTGCTAGATATCATTCATACTACGGAGCAGGAACAGGTAACTTAGATATGTATGTAGATTGTAGTTCTTCTACTGGAAATAAAACCTTAGCTTTTGATTATATTAATATCTCAGGAAACGATTTTATTCAAGTTGAATTTTCACCAAATGGAGGCTTAGCATTTATACCTTTAGTTTCATTTAATAATTCTACTACTTGGCAAACGCAATATGTGACTATTCCTTCTAATGCAGCTAATACGATTATTCGTTTTAAGGCTTCTGGTGGTACAAACTTTACAGCTGCCTCTGATATTGGATTGGATAATGTAAAACTATTGGCTCCTTGTACTGGAGCTGTTGTTGCAGGAGCTATTGATTCTGTAACACCTTGTTCTAATCAGCCATTTAATTTGAATATTACTGGTTCGTCTCAAGCTGGAGGTTTGACATACGATTGGGAGAGTGCACCAAGTGCAGCTGGTCTGTGGACTAACTTTGGGACAACGGCAGGCCCTACAATTAATACTACTATTCCAGGTCCAACATACATTAGATGTATTGTTACTTGTACAGCAAGCAGCCAGGCAGATACTACTGCAGTGCGCTTTGTTGATGTAGGATCATTCTGGGTATGCTATTGTCAAAGTATGGCAACAGTTGTAAATTTTGAAAATATTGGTAATGTATTGATCCAAGATGCTGCTAGCGATACGCTATTAAATAATGGTAATCCGCTGCCTTTAACGAATAATACGACTTCAGTTAATGTATATTCTAACTTTACAGCATTACCAGCAACAACTTTATTTAAAGATTCAATTTATAGTTTAAAAGTAAGCGGTATTGCTAATGACGGTTTCTTTAGCAATACTTATTGTGCAGCTTATATTGATTTTAATAGAGATGGAGTGTATGACCCGATAAGCGAAAGAGTATTTGGAAGTAATATTAATTCATCAAATAATCAGTCGGCAACAGCTAACTTTCCAATACCAGCTAACGCTAGTTTTGGGTTAACGGGTATGAGAATTGTATTCCAAGTATTTGGTAATGCATCTACCATTTCTCCATGTGGCTTGTATAACAATGGTGAGACAGAGGACTATGTTGTAAATATTGCTCCTTCACCATGTATCTCACCACCAAATGCAGGTATGGCCTTTGCAACCGATACGGCTACATGTCCTGGTACAGCAATTATCATTTCAAATACAACTTACGATAAGATTTATGCTAACTTAAACTCCAGTTGGCAGTTATCAACTGATGGAATAAACTATAGCGATATTCCTGGTGCGAATTTAGATTCATTGACCGTTAATCCAACGGTAGATTCTTGGTATAGATTTAGAGTGACTTGTAATGGTACTAGCAATTCTTTTTCTAATGTACAAAAGGTGAGTATGTTACCAGCTACAAGTTGCTTTGGGTTAAGTGCAACAACTGGTACGCTTAATGATAGTAGTGATATAGGCGGTCTTGTTATTTCAACACCGCAGCCTACTAATATTAATTTGTATTCATTTACTTCTGGAGGGCCACATTTATTAAACCCGGCAGCTAATAGATTTTATACCAACTATACGCCTACAGGTGTATTAGACTTATATGCAGATAGTACTTATAAGTTAAGTATCTATCATATTATGAGCACTGCAACACATGGTGATGCTAAGGTTACAGTATTCATTGATTATAATAATAACTTCAACTTTGACTTGCCTAATGAATTAGTTTATTCTGGAATTGCCGATGTCAATAATTTCTTCTTGAATGCTGAAATTGTAACACCAGTTGCTCCAGCTCTTAATGTTCCTGTTGGTATGCGTATTGTTTTAAATAATGATATTGGACCTAATGGAGCTTCTGATACAGGTTATGGGACTTATGTATCTGGAGAAACTGAAGATTTCTTTGTACGCTTCTCGCCATACGCGATCAGTACAAATGTTGAAGACTTTAATGATCTTAAGCAAATTGGATTATATCCTAATCCAACGTCTGGTTTAGTATATATTGGCTTTAATGCAACTAAAACGCTTGATGTTGATATTGATGTTTTAAGCGTAACAGGTGCAAAAGTATTAAGCAAGCATATTGACAATGTTAGCGGTAACTATAGCAGTACAATGGATTTGTCTAGCTTGTCGCCAGGTATTTATATGATGAAATTTATTACTGAGAAAGGTGACTTCGTAAGAAGAATTACTGTTGAGTAGTAAATAATTATTTACGAATAACAAAAATGCTCGATCATATGATCGAGCATTTTTTATTAATAAGGTGTTTATTTTAATTTTTTCGGATCACATGACAGATATGGGGATTAAGCAAATAGCTTGGTTAATCTAAAGAGGAAGAATTTGGTATCTGTAACGCCTCTTAGGTTTGCTCTGAAGAGTTTTATTTTTGCGTTGAATGATTCTGCATTGGCATTTGT
>CALIIL010000102.1 GCA_938017685.1 uncultured Chitinophagaceae bacterium | reverse complement strand
ATGTATAAAAACATCTTTTCCAGAAGCATTCAAAATGAGTTCTTTTTCAATTGGAGCTACTCCTTTTTCTTTAATCCGCACTTTAATTTTTGCTTGACCTGCCCAAACACAAGTTACATCTTTGGGACATCTAGAATCTTCCAGGACTCCAAGAAAGGTTACTTTGATATCCTTTATTTTTTGACATTCTCCAATTTCTAATTTAAGTTCCAATGCATCTACTGAAGGTGTAGGTGCAGTATTTTGTGCTTTCGCGCCCGCCTGTCCGGTCGGCAGGAATGCACAAAAACAAATAAGAAGGAAGGATATGCTTAAAGATTTCATAGGTGTATTTTAAATCATAATTGGTATTATATACGACAAGAAAGATGCCATGTTACAAATTATAGCTGGTACTAGCCTCTAAAGAGGAAAAAATCATCTTTCATATGTTCTATTTTATCATCTTTATTGGTGACAATATATTCTAATGCAAGATCTGTAAACTCCTTTCCTTTGGGAGTTAATGTAACGATATGATCTGTAATGGTAATCATATTATTTTTGTGAGCGAGATCTAATACGCTTTGAGAACGTACTCGTTGCCAATTAATATGTTCATTAAGATGGTTTATATGGCGCTCACTTTCTTCTACGTGATTATTAAGATGTAGTAAAAATGTGATCAATGATACTTCTAAACGTTGTTGACGTTGTCTATACATCACTGCGATCAATCCTTTACTTGGCGCAAAGAGATATACTACTAAAAATACGACACCAAGTACCGTTGTCATAGATCCAGATATAGAAGCATCTAGCAGGTGTGCAAGCCAATATCCTGCAATGGCAGAACTCACCCCAAAAAACACAGATAACACTAACATCTTCTTTAAATCTGAGGTCAATAAATAGGCTGTAGCTGCTGGTGCAATCATAAGTGCGACCACAAGTACAGCGCCTACCGCATCAAAAGCACCTACAACGGTTACTGATGATATAGACATTAACCCATAATGTAACACGACTGGTGAAAATCCTAACGCAGCCGAAAGCCCTTCATCAAATGTGCTTACTTTTAATTCTTTGAAAAAGGCGATTAATAATCCGATGGTAATACTGAGAATAACACCCATAACCCATAATGATTTGGGACCAATATCTGTTCCAGAGACCACAAGGCGATCAAAAGGAGCAAAAGCGAGTTCTCCTAATAATACAGCATCTACATCAAGATGAATATCATTCGCATTTTTGGCAATTAAGATCACTCCAATACTAAATAAGGCCGGAAATACAAGTCCTATGGCTGTGTCTTCTTTAACCAATCCTGTCTTTTGAATAGCTTCTACCAGGATCACAGTAATCACTCCAGTAACAGCGGCTAATAGAATAAGCCAAGGAGAATTTAAATCTTCTGTCAAGAAAAAACCGACTACAATACCTGGCAATATAGAATGACTTATAGCATCACTAATCAATGCCATTTTACGTAATACCAAAAACACTCCAGGTATCGCACAAGCGATCGCTACGACAGCGGCAATTAGTTGTATTTCTATTTGAGGTGTTGACATTATTGTTTGTATAAATTTTCGGCGGCACTATAACCGTCTTGTGTAAGTGACCATTTCTGCCCTTGTACTTCTACCCAGTTTTTTTCTTCCATTTTCTTTAATGAGCCTTTTGTAAATCCTTGGAAGTTATTTAATATTTTAATGGCATGTGGATGTGATATATCTTCATGGTTTTTTGCAATATCAAACATGAATTGCAATGTCTTTTGAAGTTTTAAATCTCTTCTATTTTGCCAAAATCGAACTTGCTTAAAAAGCACACCTCTTCTTGGAGAAAAGATAAATGAAAACAATACAAATACTGAAGCGACTAGTACAATAACAGGACCCGTTGAAAGGTTGTTTTGACTTGCACTAATGGCAGTTCCAAAAACGCCTGAGAAAGCACCGAAAATGGCAGCAAGAAAAATCATCACGCTTAGCTTATTCGTCCATTGTCTTGCGGCAGCTGCCGGAGCTAGGAGCATCGCACTCATTAAAACCACACCCACTGTTTGGAGTCCTAACACAATCGCTAGCACAATAAAAAAAGTAATGAGTATATCTATAAATCGCGTGTTAAACCCTAATGTTTTTGTGTAATCTGCATCAAAAAGTAGAATTTTAAACTCTTTCCAAAAAAGTAATAATACCACCAAACAAATACCCGTCACAATGGCCATTAAGGTGACATCTTTCTCTACTAAAGTTGCTGCTTGTCCAAACAAGTATTTATCCAGTCCAGCTTGATTTGCATTCGGTTGTTTTTGAATAAATGTTAGTAATAACATTCCGAATCCAAAAAACAAAGACAGCACTAATCCCAAAGCGGTGTCACTTTTAAGATGTGTTTTTGTAATGATTCCTCGTATCCAAAAGGTGCCTATCAATCCGCTTACGAGCGCTCCTAAAAGGAGTATGTTGGTGTCTTTTGTCCCAGTAATTATAAATGCCAATGCAATGCCCGGTAATGCCGCATGAGAGATTGCATCCCCTAATAGACTTTGCTTACGAAGTACTGCAAAACTCCCTAGCATCCCACAAATAGCACCAAGAATAGCTGTACCTAACGTAATAGTACGTAAGGTATAATCTGAAAATACTAAACTAAAATATTCTTTAATATCCATTGTTGTTAGCTATTAGTCGGTAGTCTTGAGACGTTAGACGCTAGTATTAATTGTTCTTGTTTTTTTACTCTTTAGTATCTTTTTTTAAATAACGCTGTAGAGATGTAATCA
>CALIIL010000101.1 GCA_938017685.1 uncultured Chitinophagaceae bacterium | reverse complement strand
TTTCAGGTTCTTTTTTATTGGGGATTACCTTACTTCATTTGTTACCTGAGAGTTTTCAAGAAATTGGTGCACAAGCCGGAGGTTTTATTTTTGTGGGTTTCTTTTTACAGTTTTTAATACAGCGATTAACACATGGTGTAGAGCATGGGCATTTGCATTGTCATGATGGACATTCCCATTCTAAATCTTTGTGGGCTATCCTTTTAGGCCTGAGTATTCATGCTTTTTTAGAAGGTCTTCCGTTGGGTTTTGAATATAATAATGCACACACGACTTCATCCGTTTTCTTTGGAGTAGCTGCGCATAAAATACCTGAAGCATTTACCTTGGGGAGTTTACTGTTGATTAGTGCGGGTCGTTCAAAGTGGTTATGGGTTGTTGTTTTTGCAGCTATATCTCCAGTGGCAGGTTTGTTGGCCAATTATTTTGGGCATACGATGAACTATGTATTTGTAGAGGATGCAGTGGCCTTTTTAATTCCTGTTGTGATTGGAGCTTTTATTCATATATCAACCACTATACTATTTGAAAGTGGTACAAAACACCATGATATGAGCGGCAAGAAAGTGGCTGCTATTATTTTAGGTATTGTTTTGGCTGGTTTGACTTTATTGCTGCACGTGCATTAAGGGCAAAACGCCTCTCCAGATGCAAACACTGATTGAGCGTTAAGAGGATCAAACATGTCCTCAAACTGCAATTCTACCTCGTCATCAGGGATTACACAATTAATATATGCACATACGTATTGATTAACGTCAAAGCTACGTCCACAGCTCAAAGTACCTTTTATCGTAGCAATATACTGGCCAGACTTTGCTTTTTTACCATTGTCTGTCCCATCCCATGAGGTATTAATATCAGCCGTTCTAAAAATTTCTTTTTGTCTCTTATTATAAATGATTAGCTCATAGCCTGCTGAGTTTAATCCCTTATGTATAGGACGTAAAATGTCATTTGTACCATTGCCATCTGGGGAAAAACCAGTAGGCAAGTAACAATAGCAAGTATCATCTTTTACAAGTAAAGACTGCGTGTTAATATCATTGGTGTCAAATACGTTTTTGCTACAACTAGCAAGTACTAGCACCATTAAAATGAAAAGGATATTTTTCATACGATAAAGATAATAAAAAGATGCATCCTTATCTTCGCACAAATCTTAAAATTAAATGAATTACAGAATAGAGAAAGATACCATGGGCGAGGTAAAAGTGCCGGAACAAGCTTTTTATGGTGCTCAAACACAACGATCTACTGAAAATTTTAAAATTGCCGTAGAAACCAATAAAATGCCCATGGAAATTATCCAAGCATTTGCTTATTTGAAAAAAGCGGCAGCGCTTACGAATTGTGAAGCCGGAGTCTTAGCTCAAGACAAGTGCGATGCTATTGGTAAAGTTTGTGATGAAATATTGGCGGGCGAGTTGAACGATCAATTTCCATTAGTCGTGTGGCAAACGGGCAGTGGCACGCAAAGTAATATGAATTGTAACGAGGTCATTGCTTATAAGGCTCATGTAAATAATGGAGGTAGTTTAACAGATAAAGAAAAATTTATTCATCCAAATGATGATGTAAATAAAAGTCAATCAAGTAACGACACTTTTCCTACAGCTATGCACATTGCGGCTTATAAAATTTTGTTAGAGATAACAATTCCAGGTATTGAAAAATTAAGAGATACTTTAAAAAAGAAATCAGAAGACTTTATGTCTGTGGTTAAAATTGGTCGCACTCACTTTATGGATGCAACGCCATTAACGGTAGGTCAAGAATTTAGCGGTTATGTATCGCAATTAAATCATGGGTTGAAGGCAATCAATAATACCTTGGCGCATATGTCAGAGTTAGCATTGGGCGGAACAGCAGTTGGAACCGGTATAAATACTCCAGAAGGTTATTCTGAAAATGTAGCTAAGCATATTGCTCATTTAACAGGCTTGCCTTTTATTACAGCGGAGAACAAATTTGAAGCATTGGCTGCGCATGATGCCATTGTAGAAGCGCACGGTGCATTAAAAACGGTAGCAGTGTCCTTAATGAAAATTGCGAATGATGTACGCATGTTGGCTTCGGGTCCACGTTCTGGAATTGGTGAAATTAGTATTCCTGCCAATGAGCCAGGCTCTTCAATCATGCCCGGGAAGGTTAATCCTACACAAGTTGAAGCCTTGACTATGATTGCTGCACAGGTTATGGGTAATGATGTTGCTATCAATATTGGTGGTAGTATGGGGCAGTTTGAGTTAAACGTATTTAAGCCCATGATGATTTATAACTTCTTGCATTCTGCTCGTTTATTGGGAGAAGGTTGCGTAAGTTTTAATGATCATTGTGCTGAAGGCATTGAGCCAATTGCTGATAATATTAAAAAGCATTTAGACAATTCATTAATGTTAGTGACCGCTTTAAATCCTAAAATTGGGTATTATAAAGCAGCAGAAATTGCAGGTAAGGCACATGCCGAAAACACAACCTTAAAAGCCATGGCTTTGAAGTTGGGTTACTTAACCGAAGAAGAATTTAACGAATGGGTTGATCCTGCCAAGATGGTTGGAAAAATTTAAAGCACGTCTTGTCTAACTTTTTATATAGCCTTCAAGCAGTTAGTTTGAAGGCTATTTTTTTGCTCTTGACTTAACAATTGGGGGTAAGGATAAAATACAAAATTGTTTATATTTGGTAGAAATAGTACAAAACATGAAGAAAATTCTTTTAATCCTAACAGCCCTCTTTTTAGTACAAACAACTCAAGTACAAGCACAATCTTTATTAGAGATGGCGGCTGGTATGATATTGGGTGGAGGAAATAATAATACTCAAAATCAACAAGGCGGTACACGCAATACTAAAGGAACTACAGGCGGTGCTTTAAATAATTTTGATATATCTAAAGGTTTAAAAGAAGCCTTGACTATTGGAACAAGAGTGGCTGGCGATAAGTTGAGCAGACAAAATGGTTTTTTTGGTGACAAAGCCGTAAAGATTTTAATGCCAAAAGAAGCAAGACAGGTAGAAAGTGCTCTGCGTGGTTTTGGTTTTAATAGATTGGCTGACCAGTTAATATTAAGCATGAACCGCGCGGCAGAAGATGCTGTAAGAAAAGCAGTGCCGATCTTTCTTAGTGCAATTCGTACAATTTCTATTCAAGATGGCTTAGCTATATTACGTGGTGGAAAATTCGCAGCCACAGATTTTTTACGTCAGCGTACCACTTCTGCTTTAGCACAGGCTTTCCGTCCGAGTATAGAACAATCATTAGGTAAAGTGAATGCTACAAAATATTGGAGAACGGCTTTTAATACGTATAACAGATTGCCTTTAGGGCAAAAAAAAGTGAATGCTGATTTAACTTCTTATGTTACTGAGCAAGCCTTAAAAGGCATATTTGTAAAAGTGGCAGAGCAAGAATCTAAAATTCGATCTAACCCATTAAGTCAGGGTAGTGATTTATTGCGCCGTGTATTTGGTAGCTAGTATTATAATAAGATTTGAATTTTATCGTTTAAACTACACATTATGAAAATAGGTGTCATATTAATTATTACAATGTTTTTTGCGCTTCAGGTTTCTGCTGGTCGATACGAAATTTATAAGCTGCATAAAGGGACGAAAGGATTTGCAATTAGACAGGAAAGTATCAGTGATACAGGTACCAATACTATTTAGTCGGCCCTTAAAAACGTCTTATTTTTAGTGCTATAATTTTTAAATTAGTAAAATATATTCCTAAGGTGTACCTGTTAAAGCAGAAAACGATTTTTAAATAAAGCCCGAAAGTATTCTTTAGGAGTTTACTCATT
>CALIIL010000100.1 GCA_938017685.1 uncultured Chitinophagaceae bacterium | reverse complement strand
TTTAAGGTATTGTCACTGCGTCCGCCGTGGCGGATATGTGCGCGCCGAGCTATGTCTGCTCTGCCTCGTACAAGGCAAGCTATTTTATTGACTTGGTGAAATATTGAGTAAAGTTTTTTTGTTATTTGATTTATAAGTTTTGCTTTAAGGTATTGTCACTGCGTCCGCCGTGGCGGATATGTGCGCGCCGAGCTATGTCTGCTCTGCCTCGTACAAGGCAAGCTATTTTATTGACTTGGTGAAATATTGAGTAAAGTTTTTTTTGTTTTTTTTGTGATATTATTTGAACAACTGGAGCGTTTTACTTTCTCTAGTGTGCGGAAGTTAGAGGGTCGAGTTAGCCTTGTTTGTATCGATCTTGCGCCCTATGCCAGTGAAGGAGAAACCTATTCGTAATTAAATTATAAATACCTTTGAAATGTGAGTGAATATAAAAGTGGGTTTGTAGGAATAATAGGAAAGCCAAATGCGGGGAAATCGACCTTGTTAAATGCTCTCCTAGGTGAGAAATTGGCCATAACCTCGCCTAAGGTCCAGACAACAAGACATAAGATTATAGGCATACTAAGTGATGATACGAGTCAAATGGTATTTGCAGATACACCTGGCATATTGGAAGCAAAGTACAAAATGCAAGAACGCATGTTGGAAGAGATTAAAGCAGTACGTAAGGATACCGATGTATTGCTTTTCGTAATGGATGCGAAGGATAGCCTAAATGAGAATATCGAATTATTGTTAGAATATAGAACCCAAAAGCCGGTCATTTTTATTTTAAATAAAATTGATAAACTAGGGAGCGAGGATTTGGATGAGATGAAACGCGAAATAGAGGGGCGCATAAAGCCACAGGCGGTTATTTATATGAGTGCTTTGGAAGGATTGAATATAGAAGGACTTAAGGAGGAAATTAAAATGTCACTTCCTGTTCATCCGCCATATTATGATACCGAAAATTTAAGTGATAGACCGGTTCGTTTTTTCGTCGAAGAAATGATTCGTGAGAAAATATTTAAATACTTGGATAAAGAAATTCCTTATCATAGCACGGTCCATTTGAGAGATTATACAAAGAAAAAAACCTTAACCAAAATTGTTGCAGATATAGTTGTGACCCGAGAGACCCAAAAGCATATTATGGTTGGTAAGGGCGGTAGTATGATTCATAAAATTTCTACCGAAGCGAGAAGCGATATAGAAGATTTTATTCAGGATAAAGTATTTCTTGAGCTGTTTGTAAAAGTGCGTAAAGACTGGCGCGATAACGATTTATTCTTAAAAGAATATGGCTACTAGTCTTTTCAAAAAAGAGATTGAAGTAACAACTATTCCGTTTCAATTAGCCAATGGGACAGTACGGGATATAGATATTTTACGCTTGGATAAGCTGCACGATATAGTATCAGGTAATAAGTGGTTTAAACTTAAGTATAATATAGAAGAAGCAAGGGAACAGGGTGCGCAATCCATACTTAGTTTTGGCGGAGCTTATTCTAATCACTTACATGCGCTGGCGTATGCTGGAAAGTTATTGAATATAAAAACCATTGGTTACGTGCGCGGCGAAGCGGTAATGAACCCTACGCTAAATGATTGCCAAGAATGGGGAATGGAATTATATTTTATTTCAAGAGAAGATTATCGCAAAAAAACGGAAACGACATTTTTAAGTACTTTAGAAAAAAAACATCGGAACACCTTTGTCATTCCAGAAGGAGGGGACAATGAGTTAGGTCAAAAGGGGTGTGAGGAAATACTGTCAGATGGTCAAAAAAATATTTATGATACGGTCTGTGTTTCAATAGGTACAGGAACAACATTTAAAGGAATAAGAAAAAGTTATGCCGGGCAGTTGAATGGTTTTTGTGCCTTGAAAAATGGTAAATACTTAGAAGAGGGATTGTTAAATTTCAATACTAATGAAACTACTATTTATTATGATGAACGATTTGGAGGTTTTGGAAAATTTAATCAGGAGTTGATTCAATTTGTTTTAGAGTTTAAAGAAAAATATCAAATTGAATTGGACTTAATTTATAATGCAAAAATGTTCTTGTCATTAAGAGAGTTGTTAGCGGAAAGCGTTTATTCTAACAAAAAAATATTAGTTGTTCATACTGGCGGTACACAGGGCAATCGTTCCCAAAAGGAGTTTATTTTAGGAAGCTATTAAGATAATATTGAATATCTTCGCCACGTTTTCATGCGACCTATAAGCCTAATCATATTATTAATTATAAACTTACTGCTCAGTGCAACGAATGAACTTGCTGCACAGAATGAACTGCCGGCTTTAACGATTGAAACAGTTTCGGGTCAAAATAAGATTAGCTGGGGCTGTTCTTATACAGGCATAAAGTCTATGATTGTGCAGCGTTCTGAGGACAGTGTTTTGAATTTCAAAACGATAGGATTTATAGCTAAGCCTAAAAAAGGAATAAATTCTTATACCGATGAGCGTCCTTTACTTGGAAAAAACTATTACCGTGTTTTGGTGCTGTTCCAGTCGGAATTAGAATGGTTTAGTAATACCTATAAAGTTGTATTAGATAGTACGCTTATTGCTCAATCTAGATTGAAATCTCTTAGAACAGGCAGCACCAATGCTAAAGATGCTTCGGATGTAAATACCAATGGGAATACAAATTATACAGATTTCTATTACGAACCGAGCACCCAAGTTTATACTAACCCTTATACAGGTCACATTAATATATCATTAGCTGACGCTCGCGAAAAAAGATATTCTATTTCTTTTTACGACCCTAAAAAAGAGGAGGTGCTGAAAATAACTCGTCTAAAACAAACGACTGTTATTTTAGATAAGTACAATTTTAATGCACGAGGTACATACTCCTTTAAATTAAGAGAAGGAGATCAGGTCGTTGAAAAAGGGTTTGTTACAATTTATTAATACAAGCGATTAGCTAAATAGCTGATAGAATATAAAGGAAAATATATAGGCTAGCGCACCCATGTATAAGAACTGGAATGCCGGTATTTTCCATGAGTTTGTTTCTCTTTTTACAATGGCTAATGTACTCATGCATTGCATAGCAAAAGCATAAAATATCATTAGAGATATACCGGTTGCTGTAGAATATATTTTGCTTCCATCAGACCATTTCGCTTTTGCCATTTTTGCGCGAAGCGATTTTTCATTGTCATCTTCTACGCTGTATAATGTAGCCATGGTTCCAACGAATACCTCACGTGCTGCAAATGATGTGATGAGTGCAATGCCTATTTTCCAATCGAAACCAATGGGCTTTATGGCGGGTTCAATAAACTTGCCAACGGAGCCTGCATAAGAATTGGTCAGGCTTGTCTTGGCAAAATAATCTGTCTGGCTTTCAGTTTTTTCAACACCATAAGACGATAAGCCCCAAAGAATAACGGAGATAACAAGGATGACTTTACCAGCTTCAAATACGAATACGCGCGCTTGTTGTATCATAGTGTTTAATACATTGCCCCAACGTGGTGCGCGATAAGTAGGAAGCTCCATCAGGAAAATGCTCTTGTCTTTTACCTTAATAAATATATTAAATAGCGCAGCCACTAAAAGTGCCACGAAAAAACTGAATAAGTACAATAACATCATCACCAATCCCTGTAATGAAAATACACCGAGTACGGTTTTGCTTGGTATAACTAGGCCAATTAAAATTGTATAAACAGGCAAGCGAGCTGAGCAACTCATGAGTGGCGTGATTAATATAGTGAGAAGTTTTTCTTTCTTATTCTCTATTGTACGTGCCGCCATAATTGCAGGAACCGCGCAGGCAAAACCACTCATGAGTGGCATCACAGACTTTCCATTTAAACCAACCCTTCGCATAAGACGGTCGCTTAAGAAACTAATCCGTGCCATATAACCAGAATCTTCTAAAAGCGTGATAAGCCCAAATAAGATCATGATTTGTGGAATGAAAACGATAATGCCATTGATGCCTGCAAGTAATCCATTGACTAATAAGTCAGATAGAAAGTGAGTAGGTAATTGACCCTCAACCCAAGAAATAACAGCAGTGAAGTTTTCGTCAATCCAATCAGTAGGGAAGGCACTTAGCCAAAAGATACTTTGGAATAATAAGAAGAGCACAGAAAACAAAATGAGATAACCACCGATGGGATGCAGCAAGTATTTATCTAATTGCTCACTAAAAAGTTGCTTGCGCAGTGGGTCGGCCTCAACCACGCTCTTACTCATGATTGTTTTAATTTTTTTGTATCGTTGTATTACTTCTTGTGCTTGTATCTTGGTCTTGTTAAAACTATGTTCTTTAAGGCGTTCTTTAATTTTATCTTTATCTGCACTAGATACGAATTGTATGTGATCCAAGCCAGCCATGATATGCAATGCTGCATAATCACTAGGGATATCGATAATTTCCTTGACGGCTGTTATGCTTTTTGGCGCTAAAGCTAAGTTATCAATGAAGTCAAAGGGTGGAATTGTTTTTTGACCGGTTAGTTGTTTTTCAATACTCTTTTTAAGCTCTTTTGTGCCTTTATTTTTACGTGGATTAATAGGTAAAACGGGCACGCCTAAATCGCGTTGTAGTCCGTTCAAGTCTAATTTCATGCCTTTCTTTTCGGCCAAGTCGAGCATGGTTAAAGCTACAATTACAGGTCGCTTTAAATCTATAATTTGTGAACAAAAAAGCAAGTTTCGTTTTAGGTTAGACGCGTCTGCAAGAATTAGGATGAGGTCAATTTTTACTGCTTCATCTTCATCAAAAAGTACATCTGCCGTAACATATTCATCAGCACTTTTGGGGTACAAGCTATAAGTACCGGGTAAGTCTATTATATTCACAGACTGACCATCACTTAGTTTGCACTTACCTGTTTTCTTATCTACAGTTACTCCGGGAAAATTGCCAACTTTTTGGTTTAATCCAGTGAGGGCATTAAACAGTGAGCTTTTCCCAGCATTAGGATTACCTACTAGCGCTATATTATATGCCTGATTTTTTATCACGAAGCGTAAAGTTAGCTTAGAAAGCAGCTAGTTTATTTATGAAATCGGGAAAGACTTATAAGGATAGTTTATTGCCTAGTTTTTCCATGAGCTCAGTGCACATTTTTTCAATTGCATTATGCGAGTAGCCGGCAATATGCGGACTAATGATTACATTTTGTTTCAGTAATTCATAAATAACTTGCCAATGCCTATGCTTAGGGTCTTGCAGCAACTGTTCGTCTTCTAATACATCTAAGGCTGCGCCAATTATTTTATTTGATTTTAGAGCTGCTAATATGTGTTGAGTATTAGCAATACTGCCGCGAGAGGTATTAATTAATAGGTGTGATTGGCAGTTGGCGATAAATGCTTGGTTGTAATAATGATGTGTTTCTTTATTATATGGTACATGAAAGGAAATAATATCAGCTTTTTGCTGTAATGTTTTTAAGTCAATTTCTTGAGCATACTCATCCGTAAAGTCTGTTTTGTATTTATCATACGCCAGAACATGGCAACCAAAAACGGATAGCTTGTGTGCAAATGCCATACCGGTATGTCCATATCCAATGATGCCAATTGTTTTGTTCTCTAATTCATAACCTCGATTTGCTTCGCGTAGCCATTGGTTATGATTGATTTCAAGGAAGGAACTGTGTATGTTTTTTTGTAGCGAAATGATTTGAGCAATACAATGCTCAGCAACTGCATTGGCAATACCAGCAGGAGAGGAAGCAACGGTAATGCCTTTTACATTACAATAATCTAAATCAATAATCTCAACACCAGAACCTAATCGTGCTATCCATTTTAAGGCAGGAAAGCGATCAATGGTATCTTTGTCTAAATGCAGTTTTGTAGAAGTAACTATACCTGCAATTTCATTTAGGTTTTCATTTTTTTCATTCAAAGAAATGAGTTCGTATCCTTCATGAAGGAGACGATTTTTAAAGTCACTAGAAATATTGGCGGCTATAAGCGCTTTCTTTTTCACAAAGCAAATGTATTAAGAATACAATTGATGATAAAGCTTCGCAAATGCTTCGGGAGTAAGTTCCTCTGGGCGCATTTTTTTTACATCCTCAGGAAGGTCTAAATCTATTGCTTTGAGTGAGTTGTTCAGCGTTTTTCTTCGTTGGTTAAATGCCGTTTTTACCAAAATTTTAAACTGATTAAAGTTTTTAATCTCATATGGATTATCATTTCGTGTAAGCGATATTAAACTAGACTTGACCTTGGGTGCGGGTGTAAATGCTCCGGGCGGTATATCGAAAAGTATTTTTACATCATAAAAACACTGTACCAAGACACTTAATATACCATAAGCTTTTGTACTTGGAACAGCGGCTACACGCTGTGCCACCTCTTTCTGGAACATGCCAACCATATTGGGTATGAACTGCATATTTTCTAAGGTTTTAAACAAAATGGGTCCGCTGATATTGTATGGGTAGTTCCCGCAAAGGATAATTTCTCTTTCAATGGGAGACCTTAGAAAGTCTTGCTGAATAAATGATACGTTTGGAAAGTGCTTTTTTAAGTAATCGTATTTTTCAATATCTAATTCTATGCCTGTGTAGTTTTTACTTTTGTCTTTAATTAAATATTTAGTAATGGCACCAGCTCCTGGTCCTACTTCTAGTATTTCTTTTCCAGGGCAGTTCAAGAAAGCTTCTGCAATGCGTGTGCAATAGTTTTCGTCGTGCAAGTAGTGTTGCCCAAATGATTTTTTAAGTCGAAGATTTTTATAAGTAGCCAAGGTTGTAAAAATATAAAAAGTCCCGACAGGGTCGGGACTTTTATTTAAGTATTTAGTCGTGTTTATTTTTTAATGAGCAACCATTATTTTTTGAGATATACTTCTTTGCCCAACTTGTATGTTCAACAGATATAAGCCAGCCGTGATATCATTTAGATTAATCGTTTCTTTATGCTGGCCTGCATTTATTTTATTTAGGTCTTGGCTCAATATTGTTTGACCAAATGTATTCGTAAGTGTGTAGGATACATGTTCATTGTTATCAAGCTTTAAGTCTATGGTAAACTGCGTATTGGCAGGATTGGGATAAATGTCATACTCAAAATTTAATTCTTGGATGGATGCCGTGCTCAATGGGGTAGAACCGCACTTGTCTATAATTAATGAGCGTAAGGCTGCTACTTGGGTTATGCTTGTACTTACTCTATAATATCTGTTGTTCTCACAAAGTACCACAACCGAAGGGAAGCCAATACCACCTGGATTAGCTAAGAACTTATGATATACATCCGAAGGTTGCGCTTCGTTACAGATGGCATGGCTTACACCTTGTGTCCAATCTGCAATGGTATTGGTACCTGTACCATTCAAGTCATTATTGGTTGTACTAAAATCAGCCTCGTAAAAAACTACTTGGGCATCTTGGGTCATTGTGCCATTGGTTCCATAAGCTTGGTAATAATCTTCCAATACATTGGAGTTATGGTAGTTGAGGCAGTTGCCACACCAAGTTGCTGAGAAATCTATAATAATATGCTTGCCAGTAGCTGTTGTTTGATAAGCGTCAATGACATTTGAATTAATATCTGTCATTTGAAAGTTATTGACTATCGTGCCATCTGGCAGCCATTGGGCCTGCATTGCACTTGTGCTTAATGCTAGTATTGTTAGAAGTAATATTTTTCTCATATTCAATAGACGTTCACTTGTCTTTTTTCTTTACAGCTATACTGTCATATTTATCTGATAAAGAAAATTTAAAGCACTTTTAAGATTTCAATTTAGTCAGTTCTCAGTCTATGCTTATCTTTGTTTTTCATTAAAAATTAAAACTATGTCATTTACACTACCAGAATTACCATACGCGCATGATGCGCTTGTACCACATATCGATGCTAAAACGATGGAAATACACCACGGAAAGCACCATGCAGGATATACTGCAAAGTTAAACGCAGCTATTGAAGGAACTGATATGGCTGGTCAAACGATTGAAGAAATATTAGCCAATTGTAAGGATAATGCGGCTGTTAGAAATAACGGTGGTGGATTTTATAATCACTCTTTATTTTGGAGCATTTTAAGCCCAAATGGTGGAGGAAACCCAACAGGCAATCTTGCTGAGGCCATTGAGAGTGATTTAGGTGGTATGGATGCATTTAAGGAGGCATTTGCCAAAGCAGCAGCTACACAATTTGGTAGCGGTTGGGCTTGGCTTTGTGTGTGTAACGGAAAGTTATGTGTATGCTCTACGCCAAATCAAGATAACCCAATGATGGGCGAAGGTTGTGGAGGAACACCTATTTTGGGTATTGACGTTTGGGAGCATGCGTATTACCTGAACTATCAAAACCGCAGACCTGATTACATTGCAGCTTTCTGGAACGTAGTTAATTGGGAGGAAGTTGCTAAGCGTTACGAAGCAGCTAAGTAAGCAACAAATAATTTGGGCCTCCAAGTTTTTTAGTCTCTGTACTTAAAAGCTTGGAGGCTTTTCATTGGGATAAATTGTATTTTTGAAAAAGTGATTGATAAGGATAAGAAAATAAAGAGGTCGGAGAAAGCTATTTTGGTTGGTTTGATACAACAGCATCAAACGGATGAGCAAGTTGCGGAGTATTTAGACGAGTTAGAATTCCTAGCGGAAACGGCAGGAGCTATTACGGTGAAGAGATATACCCAACGAAGAGATAAACCTGATGGTCGAACATTCTTGGGTAAAGGAAAGCTCCAAGAAATTAAAAAGTACATTGATGAACATGAGGTTGATATTTTAATCTTTGATGATGAGCTTACTGGTTCGCAAATATTGAATATTGAAAAAGTATTAGATAAGCATGTATTGGATCGAAGTGATTTAATCTTAGATATTTTTGCCGAACGAGCCCAAACAGCGCAGGCCAGAACACAAGTAGAGTTAGCACAATATCAATATATCTTACCCCGATTACGTGGTATGTGGACACACCTCGAACGTCAGGGAGGTGGTATCGGTACTAGAGGTCCGGGTGAAACAGAAATAGAAACGGATAGACGTATTATCCGTGACAAGGTTTCGGTATTGAAAAAGAAATTGCAAAAGTTTGATAAGCAAGGTCAAACTCAGCGGAAAGAACGTGGAGAGCTCATTAGAGTATCTTTAGTAGGGTATACTAATGTAGGTAAGAGTACTATCATGAACCTCATTAGTAAGGGTGATGTATTTGCAGAGAATAAGCTATTTGCCACTTTGGATACTACAACACGAAAAGTAGTATTTAATCGAACGCCATTCTTATTGAGTGATACGGTAGGTTTTATTAGAAAATTACCACACCACTTAGTAGAAAGTTTTAAAAGTACCTTGGACGAAACACGTGAGGCAGATGTACTATTACATGTGGTAGATTTATCTCATAAAAACTATGAAGAACAGATTGGGGTGGTGAATGAAACGCTGAAGGATTTAGGCGCTTCAGAGAAGCCAACTGTTATTGTTTTTAATAAAATAGACTTGTACGAGCAAAAAGCTTTTGACCAATGGTTAGAGCCGGAAGTAAAAGATAATTTGATGAAAGAGCTTGTAAAAAGCTGGGAAAAACGCTTAAATGGCAAGTGTATATTTATATCGGCGCATGAAAAGCGCAATATTGCTGAGTTAAGGGATATGCTGCTTGTATTGGTCAAAGATTTGTATCGAGAACGTTATCCTTATAAGACAGTTTTTTACGAGTAATATTTTCTTTGTTTTTTTCGGAAAAGGCATATATTTGCACTCCTTATTTAACGATAAGGAAAACATATTCCTCCTTACCTGCCTGCCGGCAGGCAGGACTCAAAAGTTGAGCGATTGCAAAACGGCAAAAGGTATTGAAGAAAGTCAGAGAAGACTTAAAAACTCAAACAACATATTCCTCCTTAGCTCAGTTGGTTAGAGCATCTGACTGTTAATCAGAGGGTCTCAGGTTCAAGTCCTGAAGGGGGAGCAACAAAGACAAGGGTTTCACGCTAAATAGCTGAAACCCTTTCTTTTATTTGCACAAAATTTGCATAAAAATTAGTTTATAAATCCTTTGAAAATAGGACTTTGGGAAATGTACGATTATCTATAAGTATCCCATTCTGGAGGGATATAGTATTGTTTTGCACCAGTAGTTATCCGCTTTTGAAGTAGAGCCTTTTTAAATCTGCCCTCGTAATTCAACATTTTAATACTAAGACAATCAAAACCTTCTAAATCTCGGGAATGTTGATTGGGCGGGAACAGTATCATTAATTGCTTATTTGAACTATTAACTTCGTTGTATTCTTTTGTAAAACGCAATGGAGCCATTAAATCGCTATCGGCAGATACTATAACAGCTTTATCAATTTCGTTAAACGTTATATCTCTAATTATTTTTACTGCAATATTTACGTCAGTTTCCTTTTCTTCTAAGTCCTTATACGTTCTATTACATATTGTACACTTCTTCTCTACTTGTTTATAATTCCCTTTCCAAACTTTTAAGCTATTCGGATTAAGCGATTTATTTACATTTAAAAAGGCAGCCTGTCTTAGTCTTTTGCCTTTACTCCTTGGTGGAGCCGTAAAGTAATTAACTTCTACCAACTCTTCTTCTTCCTTAAGAAATTGAGCAAAAAGAGTGACTAAATTAATCCAATAATATTTCTTCCAATCTGGTCCCCCATCACGTAATCCATAATAGAAATTAAAACCGTCAATGTAGAATGAAACTCTATTTTTCTTACTCATAATTTGGACAAAAAAAAAGCTCCCGAGGGAGCCTGACTTAACCGATAATGGGTTAAGGGGACGTTGTTACTTTGCAATAACATTGTAAATGTAAGGTAAAATGGTTTTACTGCAAATGTATTTGTCCTTTTTTAGCCTTTATTAACCACAAATAAAATTATAACAAGTTGATAATGTAGTAGTTATATCTCAACATTTAGTGTCCTTTTTTATTTTGAGGCAGTTGCCTATCCTTGTATTTAAATAATATATGATATGAACAATTACGTAAAATCTATGAACTATGAAATCCTAATGAAAAGAGCTTATGGGTATGAAGAAGAAATTGAATTAAAGTATTCATATACTCATTTTAAGAACCTATTAGATACGGAAGAAGGCGATATTTGCTCTATCCTTCTGTAGCCTTCCCTAAAAATTGGACAGTTTAAAAATCAGAAAATCTTTAATTTTAAACTGTAAAACATGAAAAGAAGTAAATTTAACGAGAGCCAGATCATCAAGGCTCTAAAAGAAAACGAACAAGGACGAAGCGTTCAAGAAGTATCACGTGAACTC
>CALIIL010000099.1 GCA_938017685.1 uncultured Chitinophagaceae bacterium | reverse complement strand
GTATCCGCCAGACCACTTTAAATCGGCGAGATAAGTCATGCACGATACTTTATCGGAAAACTGACTGCGAAAGGCAGGTAAAGAACACTTTTTTACTTTCATAAAGTAAAGGTCAACAACAGCTACATAACCTATTTATGCTCTTGGTGGATTATATGGGTAATCCTATTATCGTTATTTAAATCAACCCATATTTTATCTCCTAAACTAGCCGTTCCACTTGAACTTCCTGTTTGATAAATTCCGGCATCTAAATCTGTAATATTTGTATTTCCTGTGAGCGTTACAGAAACGGTTTTACCAGTTGCTGGATCAGCATTATCTGCAGTAGCATCTTGTGCTGTAAATCCATAACCTGGAGGTAAATTACTAAATCCAATACTAAATGTACCATTTGGCAATTCAGGGAATAAGTAATAACCATCGGCATCTGTAATTGTTGTTGCTATAGGCATTCCTGCAGCATCATACAAGGTAACCGTTACACCAGCAACTGCTGGCTCATTAGCATCTTGTATTCCATCTTTATTTACATCGTTCCATACATAGTCACCAATGCTATTCGTCAATGAAGGATTATCGTTTCCTGCATCAACAGTCATGTTTTTATCTCCCGCCATTAATGTTATAACATTTGTTTTTCCAGTGGCAGGATTAGCATCACTATTTAAAGCATCATTTGCACCAACACCTTGTGGGCTAAATGCAAATCCACTTGGTAAGCTACTTGGTTCAAAACCAACAACATAATCTCCTGCTGGTAAATTATTGAATAAGTAATTACCCAATGCATCTGTTACAGCCGAGTCAAGAACAGTTGTTCCGTCACCTGCATATAAGTATACGGTTACGTTAGGAACACCAGCCTCACCTGGATCTTGGATACCATCATTATTTGTATCATAAAATACTTTATCACCTAATGAAGCATTATTTGGATCTTGTAAATGGAAACCTGCATCTACATAAGTAATAGAGTCTCCTGCCATTACTGTAAAGGTTGGACTCGTTAATGTTGTTGAATCAGCATCACTATTTGTAGCTCCACCAATGGCTCCATTATTAGCTGTTGGTACCATACCTATAGGCTCACTAAATTGAACACTATAATCACCTGGATCAACATTATCAAATAAGTACATTCCGTTACCGTCTGTTGTGGTTGTAGCTACAACATTTCCACTTGCATCTAATAACTCTACAACTACACCAGCTATACCCGATTCAGAAGGATCTTGAATTCCATCTTGATCAGCATCAAACCATACGTAGTTACCTACGCTTGCTTTAACTGGTGGCGGCGGTAGTATTAAACCAACATCAATTGTACTATCTTGTTCCGTTGTAGTTAATACATAAGTACCTGTTCGTCCATAATTTGGACTTCCTTGAGTGTTATCAACTTCACTATTTGTAGGGAAACTATTATCACCGGCCGCTACTGGATTAGTAAATGTATAATTTGCCGGAGGCGTAAACCCTAAGTTGTAACTACCAATTGGTAAATCGTTAAAGTAATAATGACCATATGCGTCTGTTACTGTAGAACCAACTAATTCGTCATCAGCCGTATTAGGTAAGCCATCAGGGCCATTGTTATATAAGTCAACATTTACTCCTGCAACACCTACCTCATTAGCATTTTGAATTCCATCCTGGTTTTTATCTAACCATACATAATCTCCTAGACCTTGAGGACAACATTTTAAATCACGAGGAACATAACTTGAACCTCTAGACTCTTGACCTAAACTTGGGCAATTCAAACTTTTAGCCGGACAGCTCACATCTACTTGACTAAAGAATGATACTGAGTAAGCAACATCTGCACAATTAGAATTTAACTGATTACACAGGTCACTTACCTTAGGTGTAATATCATATGTCAATGAAAGCATTACGCTATCATCAGCAGGAATACCAGCTGGCACAACAAATTCTAATACTGTTCTATTTGATGCCGATGTTGTAATTATTGGTGCACTCCACGGCGCCGCAACCGAGAAGTTGCTTAAGTCATAAGCTGCTGTATCGTTGGCCAATGTAATTTTTACAATATTACCTGTAGATGTAGCAGGACCTGTTTCGTTTTTAATCCATAAATCATCTGTAATAGTATTTGTCATTCCAGAGTCTGCACATATCGGTAATGGTTCTGCTGATACGCTTGTACATGAGAATGTGTTAGGCGTTCCTGTTGTTCCAACATAAATAAAATTGAAAATACCGTTTGTACTTGTTTCCGTTCCACAATAATTCTCAGCAGTTACGTTGTATGTAACTTCATCAACAGTCGCTGTAGGGCAAGCTGAGAAATCAACGTCAAATTTGAATAAGAATACATTCGCATCATTGGCATTATTTAAACTAGCTGGGAAGCTAGATTCATCAGCACCTGGCAGACCACATGCATTAGCCAATTCTGGATCTGCACTTATATCTATTGTTAATGAATAAGTTCCGGTAAGAGTTACTACCGTAGCATTCTCATATATATTTTCTGGATAAGCAATTTCAGCCGAGTTGGCTACATATACTGCATTTGGCGGTAATTTAATAGCCGCTAATATATTAGTGAGATTAGGATTACGCACATTTCTAACTTCAACTTCTAAAGTTTGTATTGTACATAAATCTGTAATTTCTTTATTACCATCTTTAGGTCCTGATAAAATACCACCGTCTACAGAGTTAAAACTAATAAAGGCACTATCAAGGTCAGGACTTGTATAATCTGGCTCTTGGTTTACTGGATAATTACATCCAAAGTTTGTAATAATTTTTAAACTATCCTCACACATTGTCGTGTTGAAATAAACACGTATTGTTTTTCTATCACCAGCTGCCATACCACCTAACTCAGCATAAAGGTTACTCATGCCATACCAATTAGTATCTGTTAGTTGTGTTGCGCTACCCGATAGATTAAGAAGCTGAATATTAGTAACCGTAGAGTTTGTTGTGCTATTTACTGCGACAATAACATTGTCAGCAGCATAGGTAGTATTATTAGACACTAATAAATCCATATACGAATCTTTACAACTTCCACCGTCATCTATTTTTACAGTGCTACCTAGTGGTGCAACTGTTATTGCAGGAATAGCCTCAGTTATACTGAAAGTATCAACCAATACAATAACATTATCAAACTCATCTCTTGCGTAATAAGTAACCGGGATTTTATAACTCTCTGTTACGAAGTTATCAGAACCAACATTACTTACAGGGTAACAAACTTGCCAAGCAACTTGGTTACCATCTGCATCACTAATTCTTGGGAAGTCAGCATAATCTGTTCCACTATTGGCAGTATTATTTGTAAATACTAAATGACCTGATAAACCACCACCAATTGTTGGACCATTTGCCTCAATAGAATTGGCTGCACCCATAGCCGCACCTCCAAATGTAGGCGCTGCTGTTAAATGGTATTCAACAGGCATATCAACTACAAAACTGTCTAACTTGAATGGGATACGCACTTCCGCTGGGAAATAATCCGCTGAAGGCGAGTTAAACTCTACTTCATTACATATAGTTAAACCACATGCAGATGAATACGTTTTACGTGCATTAGCAACTTCTATTTCTTTTGTAACAGCTGTACTTACAGCTTGTTTTGTACCTCCACAAGTACCCATATAGGTGCCACTTGGAGCAGGTGAAATGTTATTACCTGCTCTTAATACACCTCCACGCTCTAACATATCGGCTACATTATTGTGGGGAAATTCCGGATTTACCACCCACTTAGTCTCTATTTCCCACTTATACTTTGTATAGCCAGGATCAAAAGTGATGTTAGCTTCTTTCAATGCTTCTTCTACATAGAGATAATACATTTCCGTTAATCTTGTTCCATCATCGCTTTGCATATTGGAGTATACTGGAGTATTCAAAGCTCTACCTCTTAAATCAGCATATAGACAATTTCCAGGGTCAATAGCCCATGAATTAGTCCAACACCAATAATCACCAAGACCAGTTCCTACCACGCTATTATTGTCGGGAGCAGAAGCATAAGCGGCTGCATTAGTTGTATTACTTAAATATGTAGACTTTTCCTCTCTATTCTTAAATACATTTAATGACCCATTAGAGTAATCATCAAAATGTCTGAACTCTAAGGGTAGATCATAAAGTAATGTATTAGTTGTCGTATCATAAATACGCAAACGACTAATATTTGGGATAAATAGATAAGCAGATGTTTCTACATCTAATAAATCTACATTAGGATCCTTGTTAACAGAAAAAGAAAAATAACTATATACCCCCTACTAATTGCCAAACTAGATGTTGGCTCCATAATTGGCCAGTCCGCATTTAGCATAGCCGTTCTTAAGAAAGTTAAAGTATCTCCTTCATAAAACTTAGAGGTTCCTGCCGCCGTTGGAATAACAGACGTTGTACCATCTTCATTTGTAAAGCCATATGGACTTGTTCTATAGATACTATCTGAAACATTATAACACGGCTTGCTACCACAACCTTCTGAAACATTATAGGTAAATCCTTTATTACAAGCTAAGTCTAATACACAAGGCGCCATACTGTTTATAGCACATGGAGTATTTGTTGTTTGAAACAATAACTCCCAACCATCAGAATTGCCTTGATTTTGAAAACTGTCGCATGAAATATGTGTCATTGCGTATGAAAGCGAGTCTAATGTATTATCAAATACTAAGGCAATTTGCGCTTTAGTTAATGTGTATTCTAAGGCCGAGTCAACATCCGTTACAGGATTATAATTACCATTTGTCGTATCAGTAGATCCAGCACCAATAACAGTAAAGTCTGCTAAGGTTAAGCTAGTACCTAGGAAATTAATAGGCTCAATCACTTGCATGGTATTACTATAATTAATACGCAATTTCATAATGGCATTGCTCGTATCAACATTATCGAGCGTGTAATTAAAAGTGAAATCTCCTACCCTTGTTTCTTTAGATGAACCGGACATTGTACCATAATTTGGCAATGGCGTTGTTTGACTTATTGGAGCGGTTTGTTCAAAGCCAAATTGATATATACTTGTACTTCTTGATGAGTTCAGTACTCTACAATAATCCGTGTACTTACTTGTACCTTTTATATCATACTCCAAATCTGCTCCACAGGCCAAATCGCAATCAACTGTATAGTTGAAGCTAATTAGAGTAGAATCTCCCGGACGCATATCATCAAAGAAGGAGTCTCCATCTAAGTCTTGTAGACCTCCTGGACCATCCGGATCAAAGGTCAACTTGTCTTTAATATCCCAAACCAAAGATTTAGCACCAGATAAATTAGTAGGCGTTGTTGGCACTATCGTTGAAGTTCCGACTACCATATTTGTAATCGACAATTTCCATTAAATGTCAAGCCTAAATCAACATCATAAGCTGTTCCAACTTCAGGATTTGAAGAACTTGCAGCTCCTGTGTTTTTAAAAGTAAAAGAGGCTGCCTTTTCAGGACAACCATCCCAAGCTTCTACAGTCGAGTTCACAGCAGCAACAACTGGCGTACCTGCCGAAATTCTAAATGTCTTAACCAAACTATCAGGTTCCGCACAAGCTGTACCGCTTCCTACGCAATTATAAGTAACCCATTGAGTCTGATTCATGGGAGCAATACAAGTTGATGGTGCTCTTAAGTATGACGCATTGATTTGAATTCGATCGCCTGGATCAAACTGACCATCTTCTCTATCGAGTTGTGCTCCTTTTATTGTAAATGAGATGTATCTATACCCGTTACCTAAATTAGTCATTTGATAATCAGGGTAAGCATCCATGCCTAAACTAAAGGGAGACAAAACACTCGGCGACACCCTTCTTATATATGCCCAGTCTTTATTTTGAATGGACCCAGTTAAAGAATCATGTACAATTTGATGATAAGTCAATTCGGTAATTCTTCCAAAACCTGTGTTGGTAATGTACTGCGCATGATTAATTGTTTGATTAAAAGTTCTTACCGTATTAATGTATGAACTTGATGCGTGAGTAAATGTTATTTCACCAACACCAATATTCATTTTTACACTTTTAAAAGATTCAGTTGCCACTGGAAAAGCTGTTGGATAATTTGCCGTAATATCAAGTTGTGGCAAGGTGCTTACATCAGTCACGTCACAAGTAGCATTTAATACAAAATATGCTCTATTGGTATTATCTAAACTTGGCACTTCCATAGTCATGCTTAACGTATTGCCTGTGTATGAAACTTCACTTGCAATATTCGTTTCAGAACCAACACTTGCTGGCTGATAAAATATCTGACCCGTGCCAGGATGGGTAATATCAAACTGAACAGTTTGAACAGGCCCTGCACCCGTATTACAAGTAGGACCATCATTATTGGTTAATTCTAACCAAATGGTATCTCTTGCACATGCACTTAGCACATTAGGCGTTATAACTTTTACTTGTCCACTTGGGGAAAGTTGAGCCATCGTTACCATCGGTAGAACCATCAATATTATTGACAAGGAGCGTATTAGTAATTTTTAAACCGAGTTGCATTTGAAACTTGAAAACGGCATATGTTAATAATTTGTAAGTGACCAAATAGAGAAAAAAGCTAATAATTTATTCAGAACTTACTACGTAATCTCATTGTGCATAAAGCTAATAAATTTACCAACACATGCAATACATAAGATCATTATCAGAGATTAAACCGTCTCAACAAATCAATAAAACAAATTGCGTTTTAGCAAAAAAAAGAATTAATTGTAACCATTTAAATATCACACATTCATTCAATGAAAAATTGGTTATTTACGATACGAAAAATACAATTTCGGATGCTTTAAAAAAATCTCAATCCACTATACAAGGAGATAATAATGTTGCCAATTTAACTATCAAATCCAGAAGTCAAATAGCATTAAAAAAAGAAACGCCTCAACAAATAAAAAAGCTATTTCAATCTAAAAGTTGGAACGGATCTACTTTATATTTTACTGATGAAACAGCACATTATCTTACCCATAATTGCAAGCAAAAAACAATAAAAGAAATTTTAAAAATTTGTATCGACCATCAAAACCCATTAAGTATTACAACTAAGAATATTGAAATATTAGATCATCTATATTTTTTAAAAGAACTAAATAACAGTAACCTACTAAGCGTATTCATACCCATGACAACTAGCGATGAAAAACTGCGTTCTAACTTAGAGCCGCGCACAAGTTCATGCGCTACTCGATTTAATATTATCAAGCAATTATCCAAAGCTAATATACCCGTTGGCATTATAATCACTCCTATTATCTCTGGTATTAATGACCATAGTATGTATGAGCTATTAAGACAAGCAAGCTTGCATGGTGCGCAATATGCACGGTATACTTCAGTACAATTAAAAGAAGTAATGAATAATAAATATTATTCCCGAATGAAGGATAGCAAAGCATCAAACGCCATAGGTCTAAAGTTTAAAATGTATTGTAATCAGTTCGGATTATTACAAGGAAGGGTTAAGCTAAATACGAAATCATTTGTTCGTCGTGGTCAATTGAGTTTATTTTAAATCAATATTTTTTCACTTTTTATAAAAACTAAAATCACCTACAATATCGAACTGTTGTTCCAAAAAAGTAGCAATATGTTTTTTTACACTAAACTCATCTAAGGAGGTGCGGCTATAATCGATATTCCAGTTTAAGCTAAATACATCTTGACTACCGCCGCCATAAGCGCTAATATTTTTTAGACAATTACTCATGCTATTCCAAAACATATTTTGCTCAGGCCCTGTCATAGCCTGTCTAAAACTGACTTTCAATACAAATTCGTGCTGCATTATATATTTATTCTAATTTTAAGAAAGGTCTATATTGGCTATATAATGAGTTTACGTTATTGAAGATATGTTATCTTTAAAATATGAAATGGACATACTTAATCCTATTATTATTAGTTTCAAACATTGGCACTGCACAGCAATATGAGCAAGAGCTAATCAATTATAGAAATAACTATGTAGCCGAACATTTAAAAGAAGAACACTCTCCTATTAAATATGAACAGGTTAAAGATTTACGATTCTATCCAATAAATAAACGCTTCAAAGTAATAGCTCAAGTCCAAAGAATTAAAGACAATAAAGGATTTACGATGCTTACACATAGTGGCAAAAAGAAAAGCTATTATAAGTATGCACAACTTACATTTTCCATAGATAATAAAGAACATGTGCTATACTTATACCAAAGCAAGCGCTTAATGAAAATGAATGAGTACAAGGATTACTTATTCCTACCATTTACAGATAATACTAACTATACAGAAACATTTGGCGGAGGCCGTTATTTAGACTTTGTATTTTCAGATATTAAGAATGGTCAGATGATACTTGACTTTAATAAATGCTACAATCCTTATTGTGCTTATGCAGGAGGCTTCAACTGCCCCATTCCGCCTAAAGAAAACGATATAAAAGCCAAAATAAAAGCGGGTGAAAAATCACCCGCTAATATTAATATTGAACATTAATTATCCTATCCCTTCACAATTTCACTTGTAATGGTAATGGTGCTCTTACCATCGCTTTCCATCTCTTGATCACCCGCGATAGTTACAGACTTATCGTTACCTTCAATCGTTTGTAAGGTTATTAGGCCAGTCTCTATATCAACCAACATAGTCATTGTGCTTAATCGGTTCACTTTTACTGTCATAGCTCTTCCACCTCGGTTGCTTGTTACTATGCCTTTGATTTGTTGCTGAGCTGTAATATTCGCCAAGTTACCCATTAGACCATTAAATGTATATTCTGTAATTGTTTTTAACTCGTCATCCACAATTGTTTTGCGCCATTTTTCCCCTTCTACTTTTTCTGCTGGGATAATAAGAAATGCACCCGACACTGCTTGACCGGCATCTCCACCGCCGCCCATTAACATGCGCATCATTCCACTACCTTTCTTTTTTCCTTTACCTTTTCCCTTTCCTTTACCTTCAATAACATCTTCGTTCTCCTCTTCATCTATAACTTCACCTGTTTTAGCAAGGGTTACTATTTCTTTCTTATCAATCATTTTATTAAATCCTTCACCTATTCGTCCAGCTTTTTTCTCTTCATCTTCTGAATCATAATCTGCGTTAAACATAGCCGATTCAATTTTCATTTTTGCTTTTTGCAATCTTGAATCAAACAAGTAATTCTGCTCCCTAACATCAAGTACTTTAGACTCGGTATATGTAGTCATATTTGTTGTCATATCAGCTCCCATCATTTTACTAGACGATTTCATTTCCATCGTTGTCTTAACAACTTGCCCTTTCTTTAATACAATTTTGGAAGTGCGACTCTGAGCACATAAGCTCAAACTTGCCAAAAGAATTATTACTGTACTTAATATATACTTATTCATTTTATAATAGTTTCAATCAAATATAAAGTTTTAGGGTTAGGAAATCTCGGCAATGCATTACTTTTAACGATAATATTAGGATATGAATTTTATACTATTTGACGACGAACGTGCAGCTAACTTTTTACCCCTTAGCCATACGAGACCTGTAAGCGAAATGCGCTGCGGCATTTGGACCATGCGTGAAAAATGGGAACGTTTTTGCTCAGTACCTGTAAGTTATCACTGCGCCCAACATTTACAAAACCACTTTCCAAAAGAAACGGCCGAACGTAATGTTCTTATCAACGGTGCATGCTTTCCAACAGCTGATTTATTTGGAAAAATAGTAGAATTAAAACTTGGTGAAGCTTTAACGCAAGGCAATACACTCATTGCTGCGCATGTAAATGAAGAGCAAGCCATCAACTTTTCTATTCCTGAATTAGTATTAAATAGTACTGAAATAAATTACGATGGTGAATTAGACTTCTTAGATAACACTTGGGATATCTTTAGCAAGAACGATGCTCAAATACGAATAGACTATCAATACATTACAAGAGGAAAAAAATCGCAACCAATTAGTGACACCAATACAATAATGGGCAACGACATTTTTATTGAAGAAGGTGCAAAAGTTGAAGCAGCCATACTCAACTCTACAACGGGTCCAATATATATAGGCCGCCATGCCGAAATTATGGAAGGAAGTGTTGTACGAGGACCATTGGCTATGGGCGATCATGCTGTATTAAAACTGAGCACTAAAATATATGGTGCTACAACCATAGGTCCTGGTTGCAAAGTTGGTGGAGAAGTAAACAATAGCGTTCTATTCCAAAATAGTAGTAAGGCGCATGATGGCTTTCTTGGCAATGCCGTTATTGGCGAATGGTGCAACCTCGGTGCCGACACCAACAACTCTAACTTAAAGAACAATTATGACGAGGTGAAAATTTGGAGTGAAGGAAAAGGCACCTTTGTAAAAACAGCATTGCAATTCTGTGGTTTAATCATGGGAGATCATTCTAAGTGTGGCATTAATACCATGTTTAATACAGGAACAGTTGTAGGCGTAAGTGCTAACATTTACGGTGGTGGTTTTCCGCGTAACTTTATTCCAAGTTTCTCTTGGGGAGGCAGCGCAAGTATGATGGAGTATAAATTAGACAAAGCTATCCAAACAGCTACAAAGGTATTTGCTCGAAGAAAAAGAGAATTTTCTAAAGAGGACGCACAATTGTTCCAACACATTTTTGAACAGACACAAGAGCAGCGTCCAAAATAAAATTAGAATATTACATGAAATAAAAAGAGCCTTTTGGTTAACCGACTTCGGTTCCAAAAGGCTCTTTAAGTATCCTTTTTCTAAAAGAGATACGATTAAGTATTTTTAGCTAAATGTCTTAGCATCTTTCAAGAATTGCGCTAATCCAATATCAGTTAATGGATGCTTTAACAAACCAAGAATTGAACTAAGCGGACACGTACATACGTCTGCTCCAACTTCAGCACACTTAACTATATGCAATGGGTTACGAATACTCGCTGCTAATACCTGCGTATCAAAACCTTGCATGGCATAAATATCAGAAATTTGCTCAATTAGATCAACACCATCCCAGCTGCTATCATCAATACGACCAATAAATGGAGATACATAGGTGGCACCTGCCTTAGCCGCTAATATTGCTTGCCCAGCACTAAATACTAGGGTGCAATTTGTTTTAATATTATTATCCGTAAACCATTTGATAGCCTTAATCCCTTCTTTAATCATCGGAATTTTAACTACAATATGCTCATCAATGGCAGCCAATTTTTTACCTTCTTCCACCATTCCTTCAAAATCAGTAGAAATAACTTCTGCACTTACCGGTGTTTTTACAATATCACAAATGTCTTTATAATGCTTCATTATAGCTTCTGTTCCTTTAATACCCTCTTTGGCCATTAAAGAAGGATTGGTCGTAACACCATCTAAAATACCTAAATCATGCGCCTCTTTAATTTGTTCAAGGTTAGCTGTATCAACGAAGAATTTCATAATTGTTTTTGTTTTATTTGAAGCAAATATAAAGCAGCATATTCCCTAATGCAATAAGTAGGGAATGATATATTAACAGAATAAATTAAACTTTTGGTTAATAAGATGGTCAAAGTATAAAACCAACTCACATGACCAGAATAATACTTGCACTTACTATTATATTATTTACAGCTAGCTCATGTCAAAAGAATCAATGGGAAGAGCGATTGACTGATAGAATTGAAGGACACTGGAAATATGAAAAGGCCAAGTATCAGGCTAAAACATTTAGTCGTGAGGACCGATTAGATGACTTTAAAAATGATAACATTTACTTCTATAAAGATGGCACTTTAGAAATTATAAATGAGGTGGACAATACATACTTAGAAGGTATATATTCTTTTGAAAGAACTACCAATATTAATAACTGGGATATGGATGATGATAACAACACTACATCTATAACATACCAAGTGCAGATTTCACTAAAAGACACTAGCACAAATAATATTTATCAAGAACTTTGGGATCAGTTTAGTATAACTAGAAAGGTAATTCGTTATCAATTAGAAGAAGACGGACGACCATTCTTCTTTAAGCTATGTAAGCAAGAGAATTAAAGGTTAATCAGATATTAAGTTGTAATATCAATTAAACATCTTCCTTCAAAAAGCGTCAAAGATGTAACCATAAAACTTAAAATCATGCGTTACATTTTACTTTCAATATTATCAATTTCATTACTATTTACTTCTTGTACCAAAGACAATGGACCACTAATAATGACACCATTAGAAAAAATGCAAGGCGAATGGTTTTATTCAAAAGCTTGCTTTATAAATAACCATGGTTTTAATAGAGATAATGTCATTGCAGATTTTGTAGATTGTCGTGTAATAGTATCTGGCAATTTTATTACCATGGAAAATCTGAGAACTGGTCAAGTACTTGAGGGTGACTTTGAGTTTTACTCGGCTTCTACCGGCGGCTATTGGGATGACGATGGCAGCTACATTGAGGACATTGAGCGTTTTATAAATGTTGTGGTAACGGATACCTATACCAGTGAGCAATTTGTATACGATTGGCAGGTTAACCTGTTGACAAGAAACAAGCTTCATTTTGGAGAATACTACTCAGATGGGAATTATGCTTTTAAGATGAGAAAATTGTAAGAAAGTTTGAGCTTAATAATTTGAATAGCATTACATTTGCAGCGGCAAGTCTTATACGACCAGCTCCCTTTAATCCCCCAGGGCAGGAATGCAGCAAGGGTACTAGGTTGTAGCGGTGCGATATAAGTAACTTGCCATTTTTTATGCGACAAAAAATAGTGGCACAAA
The DNA here is from genome assembly GCA_938017685.1 of uncultured Chitinophagaceae bacterium. GTDB lineage: Bacteria > Bacteroidota > Bacteroidia > Chitinophagales > Chitinophagaceae > JAGNRR01. Next base: position 12,024 of record CALIIL010000099.1, on the reverse strand, counting down.
AAAAGAGGTTAGGACCTAAGTGTCCACCTCTTTAAAGTCTAAAATATTATTTTTCAGATAGTTTATACTAATTCATTTACCTCGGCAGAGAATACCCTTTCCTTCAAAAGGTACTTATTACCTCTTTCCATGATATGTACTGTTAGATTTTCGAGTGATATGGTCTTACCCTGACTAATATCAGCAATATTATTATGCTTAATATTAAAACCATCAATAAGAGTAACAGAGCCCGAACCAATAATTTCTAAGTCTTGAGCTTGCTTAATAATAACACCTGTATCTTCTCCTAATCCTAATCCAATTGAACCAGGATTAGTGCCTACGGCCTGAGCGAGACGTGTAAATCGACCTCTTTGGATAAAGTGAGAATCAATAATCACATTTCGAATAAGTCCCCAACCAACGGTTTGTTTTACTTCACCCTTTTTATGTGCTTTAGAAGCGCTTCCTTCTGCAATCATAGTAGAACTCATAGCCATAGCACCAGCACTTGTTCCAGCAATTACAAATTTCTCCTCATTCATATAACGCTCGCGCATAATATTAAGGAAATCTGAACCGCCGTAAATAGTCGTCAGTCGCATTTGATTTCCTCCAGAAACCATAATACCATCACAAGTCTTTAAAGCTTCTAAGTGTTCGGCTTTATCTACCTCTTCCCTACTTCTAATTCTAAGATGTGTAACATTAGTACAATCCAACTTAGCAAATGCATCTAAATAGTTCTCAGATACTTCATCAGGTATTTGCGATGCTGTAGTTATCAATATAATATTAGGATTATCCTTCCCTATTTCATTCAGCACACTTTTTAGAATGCCAAGCTCAAAAAAGTTCAATCGATCTCTTTTAATAACACCTTGTTCTAAGTCAGTGCCTTTGTCTTCCGCCCCCCCAATTGGAATTAATGTTCCCTTTGGTATAATCATAATGTAAATTTAAGTATAACTATTAAATACTAATTTATTATTTTTAAAGCATGTGGAAAAAATAACATTAGCTGCACTCAATACGCTTCACTACCTCGAGCTCCATATCCTTTAATAGGCTTGTTCTAGATATTCCAATGATAATTAGAACTAGAGCAATAGCAAAACGATAAAAGTGATTAACCTTTGTACTCTCCCCAAACATCTCTTAATGCATGAGCAATCTCACCAAGTGAACATAAATTCTCAACACAAAGAACAACATGCGGCATTAAGTTTTCAGTAGTTTGAGCCTTTTCTTTTAACTCGGATAACAAGGAGGCCACCTTATCGTTGTCCCTTCTATTCTTTAACTCAGTTAATTTATCTACCTGTTGTTTCTCAATGGCACTATCAATTTTCATGATAGGAATATCTGTTTTCTCGTCTGTTTCAAATTTATTTACACCAACTATAACCTTCTTACCACTTTCAATATCTTTCTGATACTGATAAGCTGAATTAGCGATTTGTTCTTGAATAAATCCTTGTTCAATCGCTTCTACACTGCCACCCATCACATCTATTTTATCTATTAATTGAAGCGCTTCATCCTCCAAGCGATTGGTCAAATCCTCAACAAAATATGAACCTGCCAATGGATCTACAGTATCCGTAACGCCACTTTCATAAGCCATTACTTGCTGTGTGCGCAGTGCAATAGTTGCTGCTGCCTCGGTTGGCAAACTTAATGCTTCGTCATACCCGTTGGTATGCAAAGACTGTGTTCCACCCAGTGTTGCAGCTAATGTTTGAATAGCAACACGTACAATGTTATTATGCGGTTGCTGCGCTGTCAATGTGCTACCTCCCGTTTGCGTGTGAAAGCGTAGCATTTGTGCTTTAATATCTGTTGCACCTAATTCCTTTGTAATCTTTGCCCAAATACGACGAGCCGCTCTAAACTTTGCCACCTCCTCAAACAAATGATTATGGGCATTAAAGAAGAAAGACAATCGCTTGGCAAATACATTGATATCTAAGCCTTTTTCAATGGCAGCTTTTAAATAAGCTTTTCCATTACTTAAAGTAAATGCCAATTCTTGAACGGCATTACTACCCGCCTCACGAATATGGTAACCTGAAATAGAAATGGTATTCCATTTTGGCACTTCTTTACTACAGTATTCAAAAATATCTGTAATCAATCGCATGGATTGTTTTGGAGGATATATATATGTTCCGCGCGCAGCGTACTCTTTCAAAATGTCATTTTGAATAGTGCCCTTTATTTTTTTAATATCTGCACCCTGTTTTTTAGCTAATGCCACATAAAATGCAAGCAGTATAAAACCAGAAGCATTAATAGTCATAGAAGTAGAAACTTTCTCAAGTTCTATTCCTTTGAATAAACGCTCCATATCTTCTAGTGTATCAATTGCTACACCAACCTTACCAACTTCACCACTGGCCATCTCATCATCACTATCGTAACCAATTTGAGTAGGCAAGTCAAAAGCAACACTCAAACCAGTCACACCGTTATTTAATAGATAGTGATAACGTTCGTTACTTGCTTCGGCCGTGCTAAATCCTGCATATTGCCTCATTGTCCAAAAACGATCTCGATACATACCTGCATGCACACCACGTGTAAATGGAAACTCTCCTGGAGCTTCTAGTTGATACTCTTTCTTAAAATATACTTTATCAATTTCTAAACCAGATGTAGTTTCTTTTTTGTTCTCTTCGCTCATAGTTCGAGTTACAAATATATTACTCAATTCTAGGTAATTGAGATAGATATTATAAATCAAAAGATAAAAATTATTGCTAAAGCATGGAGCCTAATGCCTATTTATATGTAAAATCTGTAACTTCAATCCATGAAACTTAGTTTTCTTACTGCTTTACTTTTACTGCTATTACACCATGGTACTTTAGGACAACAAGTGACAAACAACGCTCCATTAAAATTTAACCAAAGCAACTTTAGCAATTTAAAACTCGGTCAAAGCATATATAGTTATCAAGAAATTACATTTACGAATACTACTGACCAAAAACTATTCCTTGATAATATTAATATAGACAATTCAAATTATAAAATATTGGATGTAAGACTGGCAAGTAACAATAGAGTAAAAGACACCTTATATTCTCAAGAAAAGTATAGAGCATTTATCAAATGGAGTACATGGGATAAAAGCGGTCCATTTGATGATACATTACACATCACTTTTCGCTTTAAAAACCATGCTGACATCGAACAAAATATCTACTTAAAAGGTTATGTAACCGAAACACCTAAAATTGAATTTGAAACTCTTAAATTAGATGCCGATACAATTCCTGAAGGGGGCCCCTATATTTTCGAATTTAAATTTAAAAACATAGGGACACAAGAAGTATTCATTAAAAATGTGAGATCAAGTTGTGGTTGCCTCATACCCACTTGGCCCAAAAAACCCATCCTTCCTGGGGAGACAGGAATCATTGAAGGTAAATACCTAACCAAAGGACGAAGAGCTTATTTCTATAAATCTATGACTATTGAAAGTAATGCTTGAGCCCGTTCTTTTGGAGATGCGCGCATTACTGTAAGAATTAAAGGTGTAGTCGTTCCTGAATAATCATCATACTGGAGCTACAATCTATTGTGGAGCATATACATAGACATGACATTGGTATTGATGAAAAGTATCAATTAGCAGCATATGCTTGCTAAGCACTTTAGTCATATCATTCTCTTTGTGCACACCTTGACCTGCAGTAAATATAAAGCAAGCAGTATCATTTAAACCTGTGCTTAAAACTTCAATATTTGTATCCCATTGAAGTTTTTCGGCCCGCTTTAAATCTTGGAACTGCTCTTTATTTTTATGAATTTTAGTATAATATTCATAAGCTGGAATAGCCAAATGAGACAAATATATTTTCTTGTCTTGCGCAAGGTTTTGCTGAATAAATTCAAAGCCTAATGTTATTTCCTCCTCACCTTGAAACGTCCAAAGAATAGGTAAAGTTTTAAAATTATTAACCGTAATAACCAACGCAAGTATTAAAGGCAACAGGATAATATTATTTGTTTTAATCCTTAAGTAATCAGCACCTATACCAATTAAGATTAATAGCAGTGGAAAAAGAAATAATACTGTGCGAGTAATCAAAGTATATTGTTTTATAAATGCTGCTAACAACATACAGCACAATGGAATAACCAATAGCAACCATTCGGCTTTTCTCTTAATAAATAGTGTTGTAACGCCTATGGATAGAAGTAAAAACTGAAACGTATTAGATACAAATGTGTGACCGCCTAATTTACTCAATAAGCCTAGAAGCAATGCGTAATTATGGCTCCAGTCTTGAGCAGTTAAGCTCCAATGTAAGAAGTATGGCGCATGAAAATTTTGCAAGTATTCACTATGAATTTGCGGCGCCAATATGATATAATAATATAAGGCAAATTGCACAATCCAGCATACTGCAATGCTGATTAAAAGAGGCAACTTCTGATAGCTTTTACTATTAAATATAGTCATGGCATAATACAAGCCAACACCCGCTAAAATAAAAACCGCTGACATAGAAGACCATATAGCCAAACTGCTAATTAGAAACCATTGGATGAAAAAACGAACAGTCCCTTCCTTTTGAAGGTCAATTTTTTTGGCAAAAAACAAAAGCAACATCGTTATGAATGCATCCGGCATATACTGCTTTACGGTAGCAGAATAATGAATATAAATCATACCAAAAGCAAAAAGACCTAAGGGATACCAAACGACTTTTCGGCTCATAAATAGCAATAGTAATTTATAAAATATAAATAAAGAAGCCAACCCGCAAAGCAAAGGAAACAATCGCACGGCTAATTCATCATAACCAAAAATGCTAGCAAATATTTTTTGTATCCATAAAAAAAGAGGCGGTGCATACTGCTCATAAGCGAGTGGCTCAAGCAACTCAGCATAATCTCTTTCGTATAGATTACGCACAACATTTACTTCATCAATAAAGAGGTTTCGATTTTGTAACCAATAAACAATACGCAATACAAAACCTCCTAAAAAGATAATTGCAAGACCAATATTAATTAGACTATTAGTTTTTTTATCAGAAAGAAAACGAAGCGCTTTCATACTTAATTAAATCAAAGTTGGGCAAATACATCTTTACCAAACTTCTCCAAGCTAGGATCACGAGCTCCCATTAAGAGTAAAACACTTCCCTCTGAAAGTTGCGCGCGCATTGATTCTAATAAATTGTTTCGCTCCTCTACGAAAAAAGCTTGCACATTATTTTCTTTCAAATCCTGAATTAAATCATTGGCCGAAATATCCTTGGTCGTTGTTCCTCCAGCATAATATATTTCGCTCATCCACATTTGATCTTCAGGGCGCATACAAGCGGTTACTTCTTGTACCAATTCTTCTCTGATAAATTTTGTCGGTTTAAACCCATGTGGCTGAAACCAAGCAATCACTTTTGCACCTACTGCTTGAGCAGATTTAATACTGGCCGCAATCTTAGCAGGATTATGCGCATAATCGTCAATGACTATTACACCATTCTTCTCTCCTAAAAGTTGATGCCGGCGATATATGCCTGGATACGTCCCAAGTGCTGCAGCAGCTTTTGCTAAATCTACTTTAAGAATATCCGCAACGGCTAAGCATGCCAAGGCATTCTCCATATTATGTTCCCCAATGGTTGGCAACATCACCTCCTGCTCCCCTACTTTAAATGTAATGGCAAATCCTTTTTGATCAAAATCCGTCCCTTCAAATCGTGTTCCTTGACCAAAATCAAACGGACTCTTTTTTGAAAATTCAGCAACCTTGGCTATTGGGTTATGATTGACGATAAAATACTCATTGGAGTTATCGCGAAACGTATTAAACACTTTGTCCAATGCAGCTTCTTCTAAGTGATCTTTATCCTTATTCAATAATACACCTATATGCGGTATGTATTTTACTAAAGATCCATCACTTTCATCTGCTTCAATTAATAAATAATCACTTTCACCAACATAAGCATTGCCAATCTTTCCTTTTTCAATTAAAGAAGATAAACCTGCACCTGTAATTAAACTAGGACTAACACCACACTCATATAGCATATGAAACATCATGGCTGTAACGGTACTTTTTCCGCTCGTTCCGCCAATAGCTATTGTTTTTTTACTTGCACAAATAGCCGCAAGCATTTCTGCACGACTAACAATTGGGATATTTAATTCTTTAGCTTTTTTAATCTCAACATTGGTATCTTCAATGGCTGTAGAAGCAACCATAACTTGTGTTTCTTCAGTAATACCGCTAGCATCTTGTACAAAGCATTTTATATTTTCTGCTTCTAACTGATCTTTGATATAATCATTCTCCGGATTGGTAAATAGTCTGTCACTGCCAGCCACTACATTTCCAGTACCTGATAAGAATTGTGCTATTGCACTCATTCCAGCACCGCCAACACCTATGAAGAAGAAATTATTTTTACTTAAAATATCCATTGTTTAATTCGTTTATTTTTATTGAGCTTAGAATTCAATAAGCCTTTGTGCTGCCTCAATTTTTATTGAGATTAAGTTAGGTTTATTCTTGAGCCAACAATACTTGCTTTGCCTCCTTATTAATAATATACAAAGCAATATCTGAAGGCACTTCAGTTGTTTTATCTAAGGTAAATTCTGAAATTTTTTGCACGAATTCTGATGCGGTTGCATTCTGGGCCATTTGAGTGCCAATATTGTTTATCATGGATATTTCCTGCTCTTTCGCACTTTTCACTGTTTGCCACACTTCATTACTTACATATAATTGCTGCGACAGATTATGCTCGTACTCCTCTCTAATGTTGCGCACCATGGAAAGTTGTATATCCTGAGCAGTTGCTCCTTTCATATAATGTCTTCCAATGAGAGCATTTGGGTGTATACGCTCCATATAATGCGTAAGGCGCTCATAAGCCTGCATGCGCAGTTTAAAGGTTTCGCCGATTTTTTCACCATAAAGCGCTAAGTGCTTCTTTTCGGTTTCGGCTACCAAAAACTTTTTGACAATTAAAGTTGTGGCTATCAATACAATAATAGCAGGTAATATGTATTTTAAAATGTCTAATATGGTTACTAAAACTTCTGACATGCTTGTTTAAAACTATTTAAGCGTAAATATACTTTGTTTTATATGTTTATGATTGTTGACAATAATTTATGTTACGACAAATTAAAAATACGTACAGATTTAGTATATTTGTACGTATATATAAATAATCATGGATACCAAACTCACTTTAAAACTCAGTCAAGAAATAATTGAAAAAGCAAAACTGTATGCTTCATCAAAAAAAGTAAGTTTGTCTCGGATTGTTGAGGCTTATTTACAATCCATCACTTCGGATGAAAAGAACGAACAAGTGAAGCTATCTCCTTTTGTCAAAAGTTTATCTTCTGGCCTTAAACTTCCGACAAATTTGGATTATAAAAATGAATATGCCAAGCATTTAAACGAGAAGCACCAATGAGCCAACGACTATTTATTGACACTAATATTATGTTGGATTTATTGGGTGAGCGCGAACCCTTTTACTTAGCAACTGCTCAACTTGCTACTCTAGCTGACCGTGAAGAAGTAACGCTAGTAGCTTCTCCTATTTCATTTGCAACAGTCAATTACTTCTTGGCAAAATTTACCACACCGAAAATAGCCATTGAAAAATTACGAAGATTTAAAATCTTATGTGAGGTATGTTCTCTTAATGAACAAACCATTGAGAAAGGATTAAACTCTTCCTTTAAGGATTTTGAAGATGCCTTACAATATTACAGCGCTATCGATGCCAACTGCGATATTATTATTACAAGAAATGCGAAAGACTTTAAAAAATCTCAAATACCAATAATGGGCGCATCAGAATTTATAGAAAGTTGGAAGAATAAGTAACATCCTTGTTTAAAACTAATTCGATATGGCCTTCAATTGTTTTATATGTTTGTTAGGTACATTATGAAAAAAAGTAGACCATTAATATTAACGTTCTCACTTCTATTTGCATGTACTATATGTAAAAGCCAAGTAAATGAAGTAAAAGAAACGCAGGCACTTCCATCGGAACATAAAGTTCTTAAGGAGGTCAATGGGGATTTAGACAATGATGGAATAGCCGAGAAGCTAGTTATTTACGATACAAATACTGAAACTGAAATGGGCACCGAAAGACAAATTCATATTTTCAAGAAAAAAAACTACAATTGGGAATTATGGATCACTTCCATTGGAGCGGTATTACCAAGTGCGCATGGCGGTATGATGGGCGATCCTTTTGAAGATGTTTCTATAGAAAGAGGTTGCATTGTTATTACTCATTTTGGTGGTAGCCGACAAAAATGGAATTATATCCATCGGTATAGATTTCAGCAAGGTGAGTTTCAATTAATTGGGGCAACGATTAGCTATGGTTCACCTTGCGATTATTTTGAAACCCTTGATTATAATTTATCTACCCGCAAGGCAATCTATAAAAAGGAAATAGACAATTGTGAGGAGAATAGTACAAAAGTTATAAATGAAACAATCATTTTAAAAAAGAAACCATTACCCAAAATGAATGGTTTTTATCCCGGTGATAATGAAATACTTTTCCCTAAACATAAAGCAGAAATGTATTTCTAAGGATTGAATGGATCGAACGAGATAGTCATAAAAGTTATACATAACTAAAATCTGCACGAAAAAAAGTAATTTAAAACATGAAAGAAAGCCTAATCTCCTTATTAAAATATCTGCTTTTTCCGCTGTCGGTACTTTATGGAGCTATTATATTCCTACGCAACAAATTGTATGATATTGGCTTACTATCAAGCATTAAATTCGATGCGATACCGGTCATAAATGTTGGAAATCTATCAGTGGGAGGAACAGGCAAATCTCCCCACATAGAATATCTAATTCGACAGCTTGCCGGCAAATATCACACCGCAACTTTAAGCCGCGGTTATGGTCGTTCTTCACGAGGATTTTATGTGGCAGATGACCATTCCGATGCTCGAAAGATTGGAGATGAACCCTTACAATTCAAAAAGAAATTCGACAATGTGATTGTAGCCGTTGCCGAGGATAGAGTAACAGCCATTCCAGAATTATTACAACGAGCACCTTTTATAGAATGTATATTATTAGACGATGCTTTCCAGCATAGAAGTGTAACGCCTGGAAAAAATATTCTAATTACTACATTTGACAAACCTTATACCAAAGATTACATACTACCCTTTGGTCGCTTACGCGAAAGTCGTAAAGCGGCAAAAAGAGCGGATGTAATTATTGTATCAAAATGCCCAGCAGATTTATCAGAAGAGAACAAATTAAAATTCTTAGATAATCTTAATCCTGCCTCAAATCAAGATGTTTATTTCACAACAATCATTTACGACAAAGCAGTTCCTTTATTTGATGTAGCATTTGAACCAAATAAAGACACGAGTGCCATTGTATTTTCTGCTATTGCCAATGCAGAGCCTTTTATTAATAAAATAAAAAGTGATTGTAAAGACGTGCATGAGCTTAGCTTTCGCGATCATTACTACTTCACCGATGAGGACATTAACGAATTGAAAGCGAGCTATGACTATCTCTCTAATGAAAATAAATGTATCTTTGTAACTGAAAAGGATGCCACTCGTCTTTTATTGCACGAAGATTTAATCAAAAAACTCAGGCTCCCAATCCTTGTCGTTCCCATCCAAGTATCGTTTTTATTTAATGAAGGAGATGCCTTTAATGGATACCTTAATGACTATGTTTATTCCTATTTTACTTTTATTGAAAAAGAAGAAAACACATTCCAAGAGGAACCTTATAACGATGATAATGATGAGGTCATTTACGAAGAAATAGTATAACGAGAATTAAAAGAAGTACAAACAAAAAAGTACTAAACAAGATATAAAATGTCAAAAAAGAAAAAGAAAGCCCGCGTGGGCAAACCAAAGGCCAATAGAAAAAGAAGAAATGCAAAAGGAGGCTACTCGCCTTCTGTTTTCGGCATATTAGATGTAGCACCTCACGGACAAGGATTTGTCAAAGTAGAAGGAATGACTACGGATATAAAAATTGAAAGAAGCGGAGACACAACCGCCTTACCGGGTGATGAAGTAGAAGTTGTAGTGACTAAAATTAGCCACACAAACAAACGCCCTTATGGGAAAATTATTGGGATAAAAAAACGTGCAAAACATATAATCACCGGTCGAATGGATATAACCGAGAGATTTGCTTTTTGTATTCCAACGGACAAGGCTTACCAAAACGATGTATTTATAACCAAACTACCCAAAGGATTAAAAACCGGCGATCGTGTAGTGGTTGAAATAGAAGGTTGGAAAGACAAAGACAAAAGTCCAAGTGGTAAAATTGTAGAAGTGTTTACAGGTAAAGACGAGCACGATGTAGCAATGAAAGAAATTTTATTAGAGTACGGTTTCTCATTAAACTTCCCAGAAGATGTGATGGCCGAAACGGATAAGATGCATTTCGAAATCACGCCCGAGGATGAAAAAGAACGTCGAGATATGCGCGACACATTTACTATTACGATTGACCCGCATGATGCCAAAGACTTTGATGATGCCATTAGTTATAAAGTATTAGACGATGGAAATATTGAAGTAGGTGTACATATTGCAGATGTATCGCACTATGTAAGACCTGGCACGGCCTTGGATAGAGAAGCCATTGAACGTTCTACAAGTGTATACTTACCAGACAGAGTGTTACCTATGCTTCCTGAAAAGATCAGTAATGAACTTTGTTCATTGAGACAACATGAAGATAAGTTTACATATTCTGCCGTATTCACAATGGATAAAAAGTATAGCATAAAAGATACTTGGATTGGCCGCACGATTACACATTCCAACCATCGATTTACCTACGAAGAAGTGCAAGATATTATTGAAGGAAATGATGGGCCACATAAGAATGAAGTCTTAGCTATTGATAAAATATCAAAGCATTATCGCAAAGGAAGATTTAATGCAGGGGCTATCAATTTTGCCAGTGAGGAAGTACGTTTTCGATTGGATGAAAATGGAGACCCAATTGAAGTGGTGGTAAAGAAGAGCCAAGATTCGCATCAGTTAATTGAAGAATTGATGTTATTGGCCAATAGAAAAGTAGCTGAGTATATCAGTGAAAAAGAGCAAGGTCAAGAAAAGATCCCATTCCCTTATCGAGTGCATGATGCTCCTGATGTTGAGAAGCTTATACCGTTTACAAAGTTTGCAGGAACTTTCGGCTATAAATTTAACCTACAAGATAAAAACACCATTGCTAAATCATTTAATGAAATGATTGTCGCAACGCAAAAAATACCGGAGCAACAAATATTATCTCAATTAGGTATTCGTACCATGAGTAAAGCAATTTACACAACTGAGAATATTGGTCACTACGGTTTAGGGTTTGCGCATTACGGTCACTTCACCTCACCTATTCGTCGTTACCCTGATGTCATTGCACATCGTGTAATACAAGCAACTTTAGAAGGTAGATCAGAAAAGAGTTTTGCTAAAAAGGGCGCCGAAACATTAGCCAAGCATTGCAGCCAACAAGAACGTAGCGCTATGGAAGCAGAACGTTCTGCTAATAAATACAAACAAGTACAATTCATGCGACAGTTTGTAGGCGAAGAGTTTGATGCTGTGATAAGCGGTGTTGCGAACTTTGGTTTTTGGTGTCAAACTACAGCGCATTTATGCGAAGGTTTTATTTCTGTAAGAGATTTTAATAATGAGGAGTTTAAATTTGACGAAGCCAATTACACTTTAGTAGGCAAGAAATCTAAACGTTCATTTCAGATTGGACAAGCTGTAAGAATTCAAGTTGTTGCTGCTAATTTAGCAAAGCGCCAATTGGATTTTGATTTGGTAGAGTAAGTTCTATGTAATATGCTTTTCTTTTAGATTTAGAAGAGCCCTTTTAAGTTCCCCATTTTATTAGTTGATACGTAAACATATTATGTAGTGTATTCGGACTTTTGTTTCAAAAGGATAGAAGATGTTTGAAGGATACAATATGCACAGCTTTATAAAAGCATTCGAAACAGA
>CALIIL010000098.1 GCA_938017685.1 uncultured Chitinophagaceae bacterium | reverse complement strand
CCGCACAAATCATTAGGAGACAAAAGCCCTCGAGAATTTTTCCTCAGAAAAAGTATCAAATTAAAATTTGACACTTTTTCCGAGGCTAGCAATCCAATTTTGTCGAATTTAGCACTGTCCTAATTTGGGGAAGGCTACAGTAAGAGCGTAGGAGAGCTGAGTACTAAATCGCAAGTTGTAAGACCTCTTTTTTAGAGGTCTTTTTTTGGCATTAGATGTGCTAGTTACTAGTATTTTTTTTGTCTTTATTATTTTTTCTATCTGGATAATATTTTTTCTCAAGTTCTTTATAGAGAAGTATTAACTTTTCAGCATCATCTTTTGTTAATTCAGAAATTGAGTTTGAGCCTTTTGAATAATTAATATTATGTGCAGTTAATCCTGACAAATCTTCTTTTTCACCAATTCGGCTTTGTACTTGATCTTCAAATATCATTCCATACTCCTCCTTTTTATTCTCAGCTCCATCGAACACAGATTGCATAATTATATTGTCGATATTAACGTTGTGAATCTGGCAAGCTGAAAAATTACACTTAAAGAACTCTGTCTCAGCAAAGTTCATATCATACAAGCCTGATGCGCTAAAGTTTATATTTATCATAGATTCGTTCAGCAATTTAGTTCCAAAGAATTTGCAACCAAGGAAATAGCTTGCATGAAAATCGCCATTCAAATTTGAATCATAAAAGTGAGAACTTAAACAGATTATATTGTTAGTATCCTTGGTATTATTAATTGTAACATTTTTAAATTTAGCATATTTGAAGAATGCTTGATTTAGATTACATTCATTAAAAATAACATCGTTGAATCTGCTTATTACTGAGCACGATTTACCCAAGTCTACATTGTCAAACTTACAGTTTGTAATATCAGAAGGCATTAAACAAAAACTAAGATTAACATTTTTCATGGAAACATTGCTAATGTCCAAAGATGAAAGATTGCAGTGTCCTAAATCAATATCCAAGTTATAGTAGACTTCAGATCTGAAAAAATAATTAAAAATAGTTTGTATGATAGTAAAATTTATATCTTCTGCATCTTTGAATATTTTCGCCTCAGATTGGAATTTATTGACCAAAATATTAAGAACTACCTCTCTAAAACGATTGGGGTTTTCACTTGCAATAAAATGTAATTCTGTTACTCCTCCTAGTACAATAGCATCCTTGTCTGAACTCAGGTGTTCAATAGCACTTTTGAATTGATTATTAACTTGTGCAGTTCTTGAAAGTTCGATTTGTTCCGATTGGTTATCAATTGATTTGGATTGAAGTTTTATACCATCAGAACTTGCTTTAGCTCGTTTCAATGATGCATATAGTCCCCAAAGCAGCGCAATGCCACCAAATAAGCTTAGTGACAGTTTTATAGTTTCTCCATTTTTACTGGGATTGTCAGGGAAAGCCCAAAAACTAAATTTTTCAAAGTTTAGTAATATTTCGTTCCAATAATTTATAATTATGTAGCCGAGAAACACTGCTGTTATTAGGGCTATAAGTTTATATATATATATCTTTTTCAATTTTATCAAATCTAAACGATTTTTAGCTTCTTAAGATATTGCAATAATGAATGTGAATAATTTCTAATAATTAGTTTAAACTAAGAGATTGTATTTGAACAAGCTTTTCTTGATTTTTGAGTAAACCTTTATTTGGTGACCTGTGTATATAACCTAAAACCTAACAATCATCCGAGCATTCAAGAGCCTTGCAGTCAATCGATTTGGAACTGCATAAGTACGACCACTGGTTTGGTCTTGTATCCATAAATACGAAAGCGTATTTCTAATGCCTAAGAGATTAAAGACTTCCATGCTTAACCATATACTTTTAAAGTTTCGGAAGAAGCTGTAATGCGGTCGTTCTTTCTTTTCGCCATCCAACAGCAAAGCAGAGAAACCAATATCTACACGCTTATAACTTGGTATACGCAATGTATCGCCAAAGCGGCTAGCATCAGGTGGTCCAAATGGTAATCCAGTGCCGTATAAACCACTTAGATTTACTTTAAAGTTTTTATTACGCGGTAAGTAATCGCTAAAGAATAAACCAAAGTTTACACGTGAGTCGGTAGGTCTTGGAATATAACCAGGGAATACGGTTGCACTATCGGCACCATTGACATCTTGGAAGTCTATGCGATCATTGATAATATCCTCACCACTTTTCATTAGACCGAGGCTTACCCAACTTTCGGCTCCAGGAACAATATCACCAAAGAGGCGAAACTCTGCTCCATAGGCATACCCAACGGATGCATTTTCACCAAAGTATCGAATACGGACATTATCAAATTCGTAAGGCACTAAGTCCCACATTTTCTTATAATAAAATTCTGTAGTCAGTTTAAATGGTCGCCCACTGATGCCCTTAAAGTTGTAATCAAAACCAGCCACGGCATGAAAACTTTTTTGTGCTTTCAAATCTTTATTTACATTCCCTTCTAAGTCGCGCATCTCGCGATAAAAAGGAGGTTGGCTATATAGGCCTGTTGCAGCACGCAGTATAACATCTTTTTTCCAGTTGCGCGGGTTATACGAAAATTGTAAACGAGGCGAAGTTAAAAACTCACCGTTCAATGTATTGTAATTAAATCGAACGCCACCCGTTATAACAGCACGGCCTGAATCAAAGGCAAAGTTGTCTTGCACATAAGCACTTAGTTGTTGGTAGTTAAATGCTTGTGTGGTTTTGTAATGACGAAACATATATAACGCACTATCGCTAAATGGTTGAGAATAGCCTGCACTATCGCGTCGTTCCCATTCATTTAATTTATCATCAATATTAACCAGCTTTGTATTGAGGCCCCATTGTAAGAAATGCTTACCGGCATCATAAGAACCTTTGTGCCCAATGTCACCCACATTAATATTAAGGTAGTTGCGCGCGTAGGTATGTATTAGTCCTGTTCCAATCGCAAACTTTAACTGACCAAAATTATCCTTGCCTAAATCAGTTTCAATTTCTCCTAATAAATACTCCCCTTGTATATCATAGGTTTCCTGTTCTTGGGTTTGAAAACCAGAAGCTAGGAACTTTAATGATAATCTATTGTTGGGCGTATTAGTAAATGAGATGCCACCAAAACGCGAGTCAAACTTATCCGTTTCGGCACCTTCGTAGAACATGCGCAATTGAAATGCTTGATTAATTAATCCAAAACTTTGCGTGCTACTTTCGGGCTGAAAATCAAAACGGTTACGGGCATAGTTTAGGAACAAATCCATTTGCCATTTGTCGTTGAACTTATAATTAGCAAAGGTTTGAATATCCGTAAAAGTTGGATTGTATATACCCTGCGTCTGTTGCGATTGTAAGAAATACTGATTAGATTTTTGGCGAGCACCGATTAAGTAAGACAGCTTGCCTCCCAAGCCAACGCCTTCCAGGTGGGCATTGACACCTAATAAACTCAACTGCACGCTACCGGCAAATTCGGTTGGGCGCTTATAGGTTATGTCTAATACACTACTCATTTTATCGCCATACTTCGATTGGAAACCACCCGTAGAAAACGAAACACCAGAGGTAAGGTCCGGATTAATAATACTTAAACCTTCTTGCTGCCCGCTACGAACAAGGAATGGACGATAGACTTCAAAGTCGTTAATGTACACTAAGTTTTCATCGTAGTTACCGCCGCGCACATTATACTGTGAGGTTGTTTCGTTATTGGAACCAACAAAAAACTTTAGTAAACTTTCTATCCCGTTGATAGGCGTTGGTAATAATCTTGCTTTGTTGGGGTCAATAACAATATTACCAGCTTCGCGTCTTTTTTCTTTTTTATCATCAATGGTTATATCTTTTATTACGGTTGAAAAACGATCCAAAGAAACAATCATGCGCGTTATTTGATTCGGTTTTAATCGCTTGGCAATTGATTTAGTCTTGTAACCGATGTATGAAAACGTGAGCACTACATTTCTATTGGCTGGTATACTCAGGCTAAACTCTCCTTTGGCATTGGTACGCACACCACGCGGCATACCTTTAACGCTAACGGTCGCCAGCTCAATCGGTTGCTGGTCGCTATCCAATACTTTTCCTGTAATAGTTGCCTCGCTGGCTTGCGCCGAGACCATTACGGAAGAAAGAACAAATAAAAGAAGTAATGCTAATTTCTGCATGGAAATGAATAACGAAAGTACACGATAAAAAGTATAATTATTGGGTCATATTGTAATAAATGGGATACATAAACAATGTCGCTTTATAATATAATTGCTAATGATACGTTATATTAGCAATGAAAATGAAAAACACGCAGGTGTATGTAATATTTATGTAGTTGTAATAAGATATAAAGAGCGTTTCTTTTTAAGAGACTTCAATGTGTTGAAAAATCGGTAAACTTTTCAAATGATAACATGAAGTGCTTAGAGAGGACGCGCCCCAAAAGGGCGCGTTCCTTTTTGCAAGTCAGTTATCAAGGTTTTACCGAGCCTTCAACACTTGATGAGCGAGGTTCGCGCCCTTTTTGTTGTCCTAGACCTAGGTTTCAATATTTGAGTAAGTAATCCTGCAAAAGCAGAACATTCCGAACAACTGTATAACATTAATAAAGTAGGAGTTAAATAAAATTCAATGAAATGAAAAAAATAAAAATATCAAATATTGCAGTAATGCTAATTATTTGTTTTTGTGTTATAAGTTGTAAGCCTCCTACGCCAGGTCAAAACCAAACACCTAATACTGCGGTAGTAACTGTTCCTCTCGTTTTTCAATTTTACAAGCCGCATATTAATGGAGTGGATTTGCAAAGGCAAGTTAATTATCAGTCTACGGTTGGAGTATTAACTACTTCTGACCCTAATTTAACACCCGTGCATTACCAAGCATCACCATTTATTAGTAATAGTAACAATAATCAAAACAATGCTAATGGTTACCCTGCACAATTTGAAAAAAATATTGAACTTCCCGCCGCAGGGCATTTCAAAGTTACAGTTCAATTAGATTTTACAGAGTGCACTAAAGATGCTGCTAATGCTGGATTTTTTGGATCAAGAGAAATACATGAAGGCGATTCTCCAGTTCATCAAATCCCTTATTCAAATGTATTAATTACGAATTCAACCAAAACAAATACAACACAATGCAATTAAACATAAAAAATAATATCATGAAAAATAAAATAATAATAACATTCGTTGCAATAATATCATTGATAAACTTGTCATCTTGTAAAAAAGATGCCAATATTAACGCACCATCAGAACCTGTAAGGGTAGATGCGGCATCACTTATGGCAAACTATTTCATAAAGGATGAACCTGCTGATTTTACTATATTGGTTTCCTCAGTACATGCAGCTCCACTTTTGGATATTAATGAAATTGAAAAAACACAAATTATTACGCAGTGTTTTAATGATGCAAGAACGCAGGTAGGTGATTTACAAATAGGAGTTCATTCTATACCATTTAATGTTGAAAATAGTCAATATTATTTAGACTTAAACCCGAATTTAAATGATGTAAGTATGCTTGGAGCTGAGAACGAATTAAGTATTTCGAATAATGCAGATTATGGAGGGTTCAATGCCACAGAGTATTTTCCTACCGTAGCAAATTTTACTATTGATGGTTTGTTAGATAGAAATAAATATGATTTATCCCAAGGATTTACTATAAACTGGACGGCCGATAATAATAATGAGAATGAAAATGTTATCATTATCATAGAAGGGGAGAATGAGGATAATCAAATAACCAGTGAAATGATTATTAATAATGAAATTGATGGCTCTGCTAAAATAAACTCTACTATGCTATCTAAATTTCAAGAATTTAGTTCGCTCAAAATTTATTTAGCAAGAGGGAAAGATAAAAATTTGAAGCATAATAGTAAAAATATTAGATTAACGGTGCTTAATTATGCCTGGTCAAGGGTTTTTCTAAATCCATAATATTTTAATATTAATCTTTAGAATACTAATAAAAAATCCTTCTGCTTCTCGTCGAAGGATTTTTCATTATAGTTAATTCTGGAGTCATGATGTGTTGTGCGTATTTGTTTGTGCACGCAAGAGTGTCCTAAAACTATTAACTTTCCCTAGCCTCGCATTAACACAAAACACATTACTTTTACAATTCGTATGGCTGAAGTATTAACGGCAAAGGATTTTGCAACCGATCAAGAAGTAAGATGGTGCCCCGGGTGTGGCGATTATTCTATTTTAAAGCAAGTACAAACGGTACTACCGACTTTAGATATTCCTAAAGAGAATATTGTCATTATTTCGGGTATTGGATGTTCATCACGCTTCCCTTATTATATGAATACTTACGGTATGCATTCTATTCATGGACGTGCTACCGCTATTGCTTCTGGTTTGAAAATGACCAGACGTGACTTAAGTGTATGGATCGTAACGGGCGATGGAGATTCATTGAGTATTGGTGGTAACCACTTGATTCATTTGCTACGACGAAATATTAATGTACAAATATTATTGTTCAATAATCAGATTTATGGTTTAACAAAAGGGCAGTATTCTCCAACTTCTGAAGAGAATAAAGTAACAAAATCTACGCCTTATGGAAGTTTGGATCATCCATTTAATCCTGCGGCTCTGGCACTGGGTGCTGATACGACCTTTTTCGCTCGCTCAATGGACCGCGACCCAAAGCATTTGCAAGAAATATTAAGAAGAAGCGAAGCGCATAAAGGAAGTGCTTTGTTAGAAATATATCAGAACTGTAACATCTTTAATGATGGTGCATTTGCTGTAATGACCGATAAGAAAACGCGCACGGGTGTAACACTCATGTTAGAGCAAGGACAACCATTAATCTTTGGTGCCGAAAAAGAATTTGGCATACGCCTAGATGGCTTGAAACCTGAAATTGTTTCGATGAGTGACTATAGTCCAGAAGACTTATGGATACATGATGAGACTGATTTGGGCAAAGCGCAAATATTAGCACGCTTCTTTGATGATGTGCGAGAGGATGGTGCATTGCCAAGGCCGTTTGGCGTTTTTTACGCAGTGCAACGACATACCTATGAGGATATGCTTATAGATCAGCTCGGTATTGCTTTAGAGCAAAAAGGCGAAGGCGATTTAGATAAATTAATCTCGGGTAATGAAACGTGGCAAGTAGGATAAATGATACGTGCTGCGCTCATATTTATATTTTGTGTAGCATTGGCTTCATGCACT
Source organism: uncultured Chitinophagaceae bacterium (assembly GCA_938017685.1). GTDB lineage: Bacteria > Bacteroidota > Bacteroidia > Chitinophagales > Chitinophagaceae > JAGNRR01. Next base: position 21,209 of record CALIIL010000098.1, on the reverse strand, counting down.
AAAAAGGATTATTGCTTGCAGCCAGACCCAGCATTTGTACGTTGTGGTTTTTACTATGATAATGGTACAAATACACCGGCTGATACTTTGTTAGATGATGTAACCATATTTACAACAGATACAAGCTACCGTTATTATGATAGTGATACTAATGTGGGTAAGCTTTTTTACTTTATTCAATCCCAGCTTACAGAGCAGCAAGTAGTTATATTGTATGAAGACTTAGAGGTGTATGATACTATTTGGGTTAAGTATACGCCAACCTTAAGTTTTATTTCCAATGGTTGTGGTTATCAGTATGAATTTAAATTAGATGAAGTACGCAGTACCAATACATTAATTGAAGAGGTTAATATTACTAACGGTAGCGTTAATAGTCAATCAACAGAAGAGCATCTTGAAATTATTATTCAGTAGCATATTATTTTTATTGTTTAGCTGTGCAGGTCTTACAGTCCTAGCGCAGACGGATACCACTAGGGTACCTTTAGATAGTACGCAAGCGCTTAAAGTGCCCAAGCCCAAGCCAAAACGATTTGAGTACTTCAGAGTAGGTATTGACTTATCCAAGCTTCTAAGATCTGGATTAAGTAAAGAGTATTCAACGCTAGCTTTTCAAGCAGATGCAACCTTTAATAAAGATGTAAATCTTGTGGCAGAAGGTGGGTATGCCAATGCGAAAACAAATGCACCGGCGGTAAACTTTGTAAGTAACTCTGTATTTATTGCTGTGGGCTTTGATAAAAATTTCTTTTCTCAAACCTTTAAGGGTGATAAGGACAATGCCTTTGTAGGTTTAAGACTTGGAGGTGCTATGCATAGACGAGGAGAAGCGCAGGCGCAAGTTATTGATCCGTTTTTTGGTAATCAGGTGCAAGCAATAGCAGCGCGTACTAATTTATTATATTGGATTGGGTTAACGGCGGGCTTTAGATTAGAAGTTCGAAAAGACATTTTTCTTGGATGGAATGTGCGTGGTAAGACCTTTATTAATCCAAAGAAAATTGAGGAATTGCCACCTGTATATTTAGCAGGTTATGGCAATGCCGAAAAGAAACCAGTCTTTGATTACAACTTCTATTTGTTGTACGGCTTCGGTAAGCGCTAAATTTAGTTTTTTTACCTAGCGTACAATATTTTACATATATATGACGTTTATAATAGTAAGCCAGTTGTGTAGTTGAAGGGTCATAGCGTGCTTAAACCGAATAATAATGGATTATGTACTCGAATGGAACGTCCAAAAGGACGCAAAATTTGACAGCAAGTCGACATGATTTTTTGCTTAAATTATCAATTTATTAGCATAATATTTTGTCAAGTCATAAAATGGGCGTTACTTGGCTAGCGAATTTGAAGTAAGCGAGATTCATTGATTAAATAAGGGTATTTTTTTTTTCTGTATTTTTCGGCTTCAAGATTAATTAAAAAAAATAAAATAAATTATAGGGTAAGAAATAAATTTGTAGCATATCTTGTGCAACTATTTGTTAATAAACAAAAAACAAATACATTTGTTATCTTATATTAAAAACACAAACGATCGTATGATGAAAAACATTTCGTTGAAAGCAGTAATCTTCGTGATAATCGTAGCAGCCTTTGGTTGTAACGGAGGTCCAAAAGGTGAATTAGTTGGCGCTCCTAGCAGATTAAATCACACAGGCCCAGCACCCGCTGGAATGGCTTGGGTACCATCTGGTGTAATGCACATGGGTGCAAGTGACCAAGATATGCGCACCGCGCGTGATATCAAAAACAGAAAAGTACAGATGCTCGGTTTCTGGATGGATGCCACAGAGGTAACTAATGCAGAGTACAGACAATATGTAAATTGGGTTCGCGATTCAACAGCTCACTCTCTTATGCAAAATTATATTGATTTAGACGACGGTTCTCAAAGAATTGATTGGAGAAAGAAATTGAATTGGAAAGACGAAGACTTGCAGGATGCGATGTTGGCTTATTACATACCTGCTTCAGAAAGCATCTGGGGTAAGAAAGAATTTGATAACAGCAAGTTGATCTATCACTATGATGCATTTGATTATGACGAAATGGTGAAAAATCCAACCGTGGCTAGATCACAATTTCGTAAATCTTATAATGCCAAGGCATATCCTGACACAACGGTTTGGATGAAAATGTTTTCTTACTCATATAATGAGCCTATTACACATCAGTATTTTTGGTACAAATCATTTGACAACTATCCAGTTGTAGGTGTTGATTGGTATCAAGCAAATGCATTCTGTCATTGGAGAACTAATTTCTGGAGAAGCTACCGCGACTCTAAGAAGTTGTATCTTGAAGGAGAGTTTCGCTTACCAACTGAAGAGCAGTGGGAGTGGGCAGCGCGTGGCGGTCGCCAACAATCTCCATACCCTTGGGGTGGACCTTATGTCTTAAATAAAAAGGGTTGTTACTTAGCCAACTTTAAACCGAACCGTGGAAACTATTCTGCTGATGGTGGTCTTTATACTGTAAGAGCTGATGCTTATTGGCCTAATGATTATGGCTTGTATAATATGAGTGGTAATGTTGCCGAGTGGACAACTTCTCCTTATGTATCTAATGCATATGGCATGGTTGCTGATATGAGCCCAGATATTAATATAAAGGTAAAAGATAGTGATCCTACATGGTGGAAACGTAAATCAGTACGCGGTGGTAGCTGGAAAGATGTTGCTTTCTACCTACAAGTAAGTACAAGATATTATGAGTTTGCAGATACTGCAAAAGCGTATATTGGATTTAGAACAATTACGCAATACATTGCTCCGGCTTTGACGAACAAGAATCCAAATAAAAGAAAATAAAACAGATTATATAAATCATTAAAACAATATTAAAAAGAATTAAACATGAGATCAATTGCATTATTTTTTGAAACATCACGCGGCAAGTATATTAAAAATTTCATTATTGGAATTGGTGCTGCGGTAGTACTTATCGGAGCTTTGGCTAAACTTGAGCACTGGTGGTGGGCAAGTATTGCTTTAATTGTAGGGATGTGTACTGAGGCATTTATTTTTGCCATGTTAGGTATATTACCTCCGCATAAAGATTACTATTGGGAAAGATATTATCCCGATTTAGATAAAAACCCTCATGTTGAGGCTTATAAGAAAGGGAAAAAATTCCAACCTTTACCAATTGATGGTATCGGCGGTGGAGGTAGTGGTAGCGGAAGTTCTTCAACTGCGGCTATGGATAAAATGTTGGAAGAAGCCAACATGAATCCTGCCAATATTATGAAATTAAGTGAGAATTTTAAGAAGTTTAACACAACAGTGGATCAAGTAAAAGATATGTCTGGAATGGCAACTGCTACGAATGAGTATGCAGCAAAAGCTAAAGAAGCAACATCTGCATTATCTGAAATGAAAGACACATTTACGGGTGCTTCTTCTACATTATCTTCTTTCAATAACGCAGCGGCTGAAACTGGAAAGTTCCATGAACAAGTAACTGTATTGACTAAGAACTTAGGTTCTTTAAATCAGATTTATGAAGTAGAGCTTCAAGATGCTAATAATCACTTGAAAGCAATGAATAAATTCTACAGCAATTTAGTAAATGCTTCTGATGCAATGCAGTCTAGTGTCGAAGATGCTAACCGCGCCAAAGACCAAATGGGTGTATTGGCAGGCAACTTAAGCAGCTTGAACCAAGTGTACGGCAACATGTTATCTGCAATGCAGGGACGTTCTTAGATTGATATTTTTCTAAGATAAGACAGAGTATTAAAATTAAGATTAATTAAAAGACCAAAAAGAAAACATGGCATTACCTAAAGATCCCAGGCAGTTGATGATCAACTTGATGTATCTCGTTCTTACAGCCTTACTGGCTATGAACGTGAGCAGAGAGGTGATTAATGCATTTAATATTGTAGATGATAGTATCGTAAATTCTAATGAGAAAATTGATGTTAAAAATGCTGCAACCATTGTAAACTTTGAAGAGGTTTTAGAGAACAATGATGGCAAGTTAACGCCAGAAAAAAAGTTGAAAATCCAAAACGCAAAGGATATTGCAGACCAAGCAAGAACACTTACAGCTACAATGGTTAATCAGTTAGCTGGTTACCGTAATGAGTTAGTTGAAGCTGCTGATGGTATTGATACACTGACAGGGCGTATCGCTAGAGAAGATGATTTAGAAGCTCCTACAAGAGTGATGATCGAAGAGAAGAAAGGTGTTCAAATGTTCAACGCATTAAATAAGTACAAAAAGGACATTGCTAAATTAGTTAATGACTTAGAAAATGCTAATTTAAAACCTAATCAAAAAGCAACTGATATAGAGCCGAGCCTACCTATTGATTTTAAATTAAAAGGAGTGCCAACAACGGATGCTGACGCTTGGGCATTTGGTAACTTTAATATGGTTCCTGCCGTTGCATCAACAACAATTGTAGATAAATACATTAATGATGTGAAGAATTCAGAGTCGATGGCCTTAGATAAATTATGGGCTAATGCGATGGGTGAAAAGAAACAAAAGAAAATTACGTTTACAGATTTTGACGTTCTATTATCTGCCAACAGTAGTTATATTCTTCCTGGAGAAAAGTATACTGCACAGGTTATGTTAGGTGCTTATAGTAAGAAGGGGCAAGAAAGATTATCTATTACTGTAAATGGAAGAAACTTACCTATTAGAAATGGTATTGCAGATTTCTCTACAGTGGCAAGTAGCAAACCAGGACCTCAAAAATTAACAGTATCTGCTAGTTATTATGATAATGACGAAGGAATTATGAAGCGTGTTGGACCCAAAACATACGAGTATTATGTTGGTCAGCCACAGGCAACTATTTCTGTAGATAAAATGAATGTATTCTATAAAGGTCTTCCTAATCCTATTACAGTATCAGCTTCAGGAATTGTTGGAAAACCAATTCTTGGCTTAGGTCCAAATATTAAGTTAACTGAAGACGCTTCTGGTCCTGGTAAGTATTTTGTAACCGTAAGTGCTTATGGTAAAACAACAATCTCCCTAAAAGGAAAAAGAGGCGATGGAGGCATTCAAGATTTTGGAACAAGAGAATTTAGATTAAAAAGAATTCCTGATCCGGTACCTGAAATCGGTCGAAAAAGTGGAGGAAAAATGACTATTAGTGGGATGCAGCAGCAAATAGCTATAATTGCCAAGTTGAAGGACTTTGTGTATGACACTAAATTTGTAGTAACTTCTTACACAATGGTACATATCCCAAAGCGTGGCGATGCAAATGTTGTAACGTCAAATGTTGGCTATCTTGATAATAGGGCACCAGGTCAAGTAAGAGATATTCTAAAGAAATTGTCAGTCGGAGATAGATTGATATTTGAAGATATAAGAGCCATAGGACCAGATAAAGAAACTAGAAAATTACCATCACTATCATATTCATTCCCTAACTAATTATCAGAATTAAAAATGAACTCAAAAATGAAATTACAACTATTATTATTGCTCGTTTTAAGTACGTTGAGTATAAATGTATTAGCTCAAGGTCCTACAGACCCACCGGCTGCTAATAATGCGGTTAATGCTGTAAATGAATCATGGCAGCCTTCATTACGCCCAGATGGTGTAATTGATCGTGTACCCCATAATCATATCCTAACGCCTTGGCAAAATATTCGTGAAGCGGATGTGCTTTGGAAGAAAAGAGTATGGAGAGAAATTGATGCACGCCAGAAACAAAACTTTGCTTTACGTTATCCTGGAGGAGACTTCAGCGGAGGAGGCATGTATATTGAGATTTTGTTAGACGCTATCAATAAAGGAAAAGTTACAGCATTTACTGATGATCGTTATACGACCCCTATTTCTTATGAAGATATCAAAGATAAAGTTGCAGGGAAGGCAGATACTACATATGTCGAAGATGAAGATGGTAATTTAAAAATGATAATCACTTTACCTCGTTTTGATCCAGATATTGTAACTAAGTTCAAAATTAAAGAAGATTGGATTTTTGATAGAAACTTGGGTCGTATGGTGGTGCGCATCTTAGGTATTGCTCCTTACTTTGATAAAAAAGGAGAAGGTGGAACTTACTCTCTTTCATTACCAATGTTCTGGTTGTATTACCCGGATGTAAGACCAATTAATGTTCAGTACGAAGTATACAACCCTGAGAATGATGTATTTCGTATTACTTGGGACGACTGGTTTGAGAAGAGAATGTTTGCTTCATTCGTAACAAAGTCTTCAATCAACAATCCGTACTTATCGGATATTAAAAATTATAAAAATGGTATTCAGAAACTATACGAATCAGAAAAGGTTAAAGAGACAATCTTTAATAAAGAGCATGATTTGTGGGTATACTAGACTAAGTTTTATCATTTAATTGTAATAAAAGAGCCTGTCTTCGGACAGGCTCTTTTGTTTTGTGTAAGCTATGGCTTTTACTTGCGTTTAATATTAGAGCTATCAATATTTATTATAGCTTAAGCCTATAATGCTCCCATTTGCTTCGTATTTTAGTTACTCGCAAAAAATAGACAATAATGAAAAAATCGCTCCTTCTTTTTATAATGATTTTATTTGTAGGATCTGCCGTATATGCACAGGAACACGATCATAATCACGATGATTATTTAAACCCTAACATAACGCCATATAATGATGCAATAGATGCAAAAAATGGAGAAAGTACATTACATCTAAATCAGGGTAGTGCTTGGCAAGCTTTTGTTGCTAATCATCCAAGTTGGGGAGCGCGCTTCAATAGATTTACTAAGATGCCACATCGCGCAATTGGTGAGCCTATCTCATTTAACAACGGCAGTACTGATTTAATTGCTAAATCTATCGCATTTGTCAATCAAGAATTAGCTTCATTTGAAATACCAAGTAATGAGTTGGTATCGACTAGGGCATATAATGATGGAAAATATACTAATGTAGATTTTAAACAAATACACGACGGCAAAGAAGTTCTTTGGAGTAGAATGGCCGTACGTTATTCTCAACAGAATGAAATAGTGATGTTTGGTATTGATATTCATAATAATATTCCTGCTAATCTAGCGGTTAGTCTTACTGAACAACAAGCCATATCATTTGCAGAAAATGCACTAACAACTACTGTTAAGTCAAGTTCAATTGCACCAACAATGAAAATTATTCCGTTACCAACGGGAAATAAATACACATTCAAGAATGTATATGAAGTAATAACAGAAACGGACAATGGCCATGAGCCAGGTAAGTATATTTCTTATGTAGATGCGGTAGACGGTAGTATTCTTTACAGAGTAAATAAAGTAGAGCATGTTGGATTTACTGTAGAGGCTAATTTATACCCCAGTAATTTATTTAGTCCTGCACAGAACTTGCCATTGCAACATTTGAGAGTAACTAATGGTACACAAACTGTTTATACTGATGTTAATGGATTTGCCAATATTACTGGTGCAACAGCTACGCCTAATATCTTTTTAGAAGGATTATATGCTGAGGTTGTAACAGGTCAAAACGGTTCCTTGGTTTCTAGTTTTTCTACAAATGTTACTACTAATAATAGTACAATTTCGTTCCCAACAAGCACTCCTCAGCCTGGTATTGAACATTTTACCGCTTACTATCATGTAAATGTTGTACATGATTTTATGAAGTCTAAACTGCCTGCCTTCCCAGATTTAGACAATCCATTGCTTACTCGTGTAAATAGAACGGATGGAGATTGTAACGCTTTTTATAACGGTTCAAGTATAAACTTTTATACCACAGCCAATGGTTGTAATGCATTATCTATGGTTAATACTGTTATTTATCATGAGTACGGACATGCTATTAATGACCAGTTTTATGGATGGCAAAATGCTAACTTCGCCAATGGCGGAATGAATGAGGGTTATGCTGATGTGTGGTCAATGAGCATTACAGATGATCCAATTGTTGGTCGTGGTTTTAATATTGGTCAAGCCAATAGCTTTATCCGTAGATATGATATAAACCCTAAAGTATACCCGCAAGACTTACAAGGACAAGTGCATGCCGATGGTGAAATTATTGCTGGTGCATGGTGGGACACTTATCAATATTGGGGAAGCTTAGATAGTTTAAGTGCATTATTTGCTCAAACTTTTTATGGCTTGGCTACTGGTCCTAATGGTACAGAGGGAGAAGTATACTTTGATGTATTGATCGATGCCTTGCAATATGACGATGACGATAATAATATTAATAATGGCACACCACATTTTAGTGCAATAGTTAATGGATTTGCTGATCACGGTATTTATTTATTAAACAATACTAAGTTGGTACATACAGATATTGGTGCGGTTAATTCGGGTAGTCCAATTACGGTAAGTGCTGATGCAATATCTGACTTTCCGGCTTTTCTTGGTCAGACTAAATTGATATACCGCTTAGAAGGAACAACAGGAACTAATTCTGTTATCATGACGAAAACAGCTCAGAATTATTCGATTGTATTTCCATCGCAGGCTGCCGGAGAGGTTTATGAATACTATTTTGAAACGGAAGATGCAGCTGGTGCGTACAGTATATTCTCACCCAATGCGGCTCAGTTTAATACAACTTCTCAAGAAAGAAATATTCCTCATTCTATGCTTATCGGTTACAGACAAGTATGGCAAGAGTATTTTGATGGAGGTAGCAACCCGGCTGGCTGGACTATTGGCAATGTAGCCGGTGATAACGCCACAAGAGGTTTGTGGGAAGTAGGAACGCCTATTCCTTCATTTACTGACTTCGGAGATACATCTACAATGGTTCAGACGTTCTATGATGTGTCTGGTAATAATACTTGTGCATATACAGGTAATGGATCATCTCCAACAGCAAGTATTGGACAGGAAGATGTTGATGGTGGAACGACAACATTGCTTAGTCCTGTTATAGACATATCAACTTATAATCAACCAATATTGAGTTATTTCCGTTGGTTTAGTAATAGCCAAGGAAGTAACCCACGTAAGGATTTCTGGGAAGCTGAGATTAATTATAGCGGTAGCTCATTGTGGTATGATATGGAAAAAACATACGAACCAGATGTAAGCTGGAGATTAAATACAATTAGATTGGTACCTACTGCTGGTACAGATATTCAATTAAGATTTAAAGCGAGTGATATTGCACAAGGTTCTGGAGGGTCTTTGGTTGAAGCAGCTGTTGATGGTGTAGTAATATATGAATTAGGGGAAACGCCATTAATCGTTGATGATGTTGAAAAGTTAGACCCTAAAGTATATCCTAATCCTACAACAGGTCAATTAAACATTGTATTTCCAATGAATGGAAAGGCTAAATACCAGCTAATGAATACTGTTGGACAAGTTCTTATGCAGTCTGAATTGATGGCTAATCAGTTTAAAACAGTTAATTTGAACGTAGAGCACTTGCCTCAAGGTATATACTACTTAAGATTAGAGCAATATGGTAAGACCGTGACTGAAAAGATTACTTTGAAGAAGTAAATTATTTCTTTGTAAATATGTATAAATCCCACTTCCTAGGAAGTGGGATTTCCTTTTGGGGACATTACCTTTGCATTGCACAAAAAAAGAGATATGTCTTCATTAAAAGAAATTGCAAGTCAAGTACGTAGAGATATTGTACGTATGGTTCACAACGTACAAAGCGGCCACCCAGGCGGTTCGTTAGGTTGTACTGATTATCTAGTGGCATTATATTTTGATATAATGAAGCATGATGCTAAAAACTTTACAATGGATGGAAAGGATGAAGATTTATTCTTTTTGAGTAACGGGCATATTTCACCAGTATTTTATAGTGTATTGGCGCGTAGTGGGTATTTCCCAATCGAAGAGTTAAGTACATTTAGAAAATTAAATTCACGCTTGCAAGGTCACCCAACAACGCACGAAGGTTTACCAGGTGTGCGTATTGCTTCAGGTAGTTTAGGCCAAGGCTTAAGTGTTGCTTGCGGTGCTGCTTTGACTAAAAAAATGAATGGCGATCAAAGTACAATCTATTCGTTACATGGAGATGGTGAATTGCAAGAAGGTCAAAACTGGGAAGCAATAATGTTTGCAGCACACCACAAGATTGATAATATTATTGCTACGATAGATTTTAATGGACAACAAATTGATGGCCCAACCGATGATGTAATGAGCATGGGTAATTTAAAAACTAAATTTGAAAGCTTTGGCTGGGATGTGCTTGAAATGGACGGACATAATATGGACGAGATATTAAGCACAATAAAGAAGGCTAAAAGTCGTTTAGGAAAAGGAAAGCCTGTTGGAATAATAATGAAAACAGACATGGGTAAGGGCATAGACTTTATGGAAGGAACGCACGAGTGGCATGGAATTGCTCCTAATGATGAGCAGCTTAAATTAGCCTTGGATCAATTGCCTGAAACACTTGGCGATTATTAATAAATAGAAATGAGTACAAAGAGAATTATAATGACCTTGGCCTTATTGGGTCTAATTCTCTATGGAAATTATGCCCAGGCGCAAGAGCAACGTAAAACACGTATTTTATTCATACTAGATGCTTCATCGAGTATGACGTTGGAGTGGAATAAGGATTATTCTAAATTTGGCGTAGCACGAAATATTTTGTTACAAGTTATTGATAGCGTGTATGCTTTAAATAATGAAGTAGAGTTTGGCGTGCGTGTATATGGTGCTGACCATACGGCACAAGAAAAGAATTGTACCGACTCCCGATTGGTTGTTCCTTTTAACTTACAAAATACAAATCAGATTAAGCGTAGCCTTAATTTTATAAATCCTATTGGATCATCGCCCATTGCTTATAGTTTATCACAAGCTGCTTTTAACGAAATTAATAATGCCAAATTGTATGACTATTCTATCATATTTATTACCGATGGAGGGGAGAGTTGTAATGGAGATATTTGTAAGACCTATCTTGAACTACTAAAGAAACGCGTAAGTGTAACTCCTTATATTATTGGCTTAGACAAAAATGAGATACTTCGTTCTTATTACGATTGCTTAGGTCAGTATGTAGATGTATTGACCACAAATGATATTCCCAAGGCTGTAAAATTAATTGTTGATGCAAACCGGTCAATTATTAATAAGCCTAAAAAACTAAACATTAAAACGACCTATTCTAATGTAAAAATTAAGAAGGATACTACAGAACCCAAAAAAATAGTAAAGCTTAAGAAAGTTGTAGAGCCTGTTGTAAAGAAAAAAATAGTAAAGCTTGATACGCCTGTAAAAAAGACGGTGCAAGTAAAAAAGCCAAAACGTGTAACGGATGTATTTCCTAAAGTAAAGCCTATTAGTAATTTAAAGTTAGTAGCATCTAATATTACACGACCTGCTGCTCGGTTACAAAGAAGCAAGATCCCAGTTACATTTTCTATTACGCTAGAAAAACCTAAACCTATTCTTAAGCGGCAAGCAAATGTATTTCCTAGGATTAGGCCAATAAGACAACTAACGCTTGATAATGCTAGAGTATTGCCACCGAGGGCAAGACTAGCGAGGAATACTTTACCTACACGATTTGCTATTACACTGGAACAGCCTAAGCCTATTGTTAAGCGCGACCCTCAAGTATTTCCGAAACTGCCTACATTTCCAAGACGGTATAGGTTTACTTATGCTTTTCAATCGCCAAGAGTTGCACTAAAGAGAAATGATATACCAGTAGTATTTAAGGTTAATTATAAACCTATAAAGCGCGATACAATTGTACAGAATATTGGGGCGAAGAAAAAACCAATTAGCACGCAAAAGAAAACAAATATTGTTGCCAAAAAGAATGAGGTTACTATTAGTCGTGAGTTAATTCCGAATGATAAAACGATGGTGCAGATATTCTTTATCAATCAATATGAAAAAAAGAAAGTGTATCGTAATACTACACCTCGCATAATCGTTTCAGATCCTAACTCAAACCGTCAGATTAATAAGTTTACTCGATCTGTAACAAATGGAGAGCCTGACTTACAACCAATAGAAGCTGGGCTATACAACTTTACAGTAGTAGGTAAGCGTAATATTAAATCGCAAGAGGTGCGCATTGAAAAAAATCAAATTAATCGTATCTACTTTTCTGTAACGGACGGTACGCTCCAATTCTCTTATATGGGTAATTCTAAGCGTCCGGTAAAAGAGTATGATGCTAATGTACGCATACGCTTTGATCGTAGAGGTAAAAACGTAGACCAGCGCTGTGATGAAGTATTGCCTTATATGCCAGGAACTTACTTTGTAAGTGTCAATACTACGCCTCCTACGCGATTTATTACGGTTGATTTATACTTCAATGCTGTAACAGAATTAATGATTGCTGAGCCAGGTCAGTTACAAATAACGAACTTAAATAATCGTGGTTTGGTTGATTTAAAAGAGCCTAAAAATGATCAATTTTTTAAGTTCTTGACCATGCGTATTAATGGAAATTTTGCCGCGCAGAAAATTGATATACAGCCAGGTACATACAAAGCGGAGTTTTTAATTGATCCATCGAAGCCTGCTTTAGGTACGAAAGAAGTTACATTTAGAGTACGTAGTAACAAGACTACTTTATTGGAGATTAATTAATCTTCTCCTTGATTACTTTTAAAAGAAAATATATCCTTTTTATTACATAAAAAAAGCCTCCTCGCGTTTAGCGAGGAGGCTTTAGTATTATAATAAGAAGGACTATTCTCCTGTTTTACCAGCAGCTTCGTCACCTTCCATTTTCTTCTTCAAATTGGCTAAGATATCTAAGTCACCCAATGTAGCTTTTTCAATCTTCGTTTGAATGTTCTTCATTGTTTTCTTAGACTGTACATGAGATGCTTTCGCGTCTTTACGTGCAGTTTCTTTTTCCATTTCCATCTCCTGCTCCCATATTTTAGTATGCGATACTAAGATACGTTTTTCGTTGCGATCAAATTCGATAATCATAAACTGTGCTGTTTCATCAGCTGCAATTGATTTCTCATCTTCTTTACGCAAGTGACGCGTTGGTGCAAATGCTTCTAAACCATATTGTAATTGTACAATACCTCCTTTGTCTTCCTTACGGATTAATACACCATCATGCAATGATCCTATAGGGAATACTGATTCGAATGTGTTCCAAGGGTCTTCTTCCAATTGCTTGTGACCTAGAGAAAGCTTGCGTGTTTCAGTATCAACGTTTAATACAACAACCTCTAACTCTTCACCTACTTTAGTAAAGTCGTTCGGGTGGTTATAACGTTTAACCCAGCTAAGGTCAGAGATATGGATCATTCCTCCAATACCTTCCTCCATTTCTACAAATACACCATATGGTGTAATGTTCTTAACTGCACCTTTATGCTTCGTGCCTTCGGCAAATGTTTCTTCAATTTTAGACCAAGGATCCTGACTCATTTGCTTAATAGATAAGCTCATTTTCTTCTCCTCTTTGTCTATAGAAACAATCATTGCTTCATGCTCGTCACCTTCTTTAAAGTATTCCTTCGCATTGATTGGTTGGTTGCTCCACGTAATTTCACTTACATGCACAAGACCTTCAATACCTGGCTCTATTTCAATAAATGCGCCGTAGTCTTCAATGTTCACCACTTTACCTTTTACCTTATTACCTTCTACAATAGTTTCTGGTAATTTATCCCAAGGCTGGTCAGTTAATTGCTTAAGACCAAGAGAGATACGTTTCTTATCATCGTCAAAATCAAGAATTACAACATTTAATGATTGACCATTTTCTAACACCTCAGATGGGTGCTTGATACGACCCCAAGAAATGTCAGTAATGTATAATAGACCATCAATACCTCCTAAATCGATAAAGGCACCAAAGTCAGTGACGTTTTTCACGGCACCTTCTAATACTTGTCCTTTCTCTAATTTAGACATGATTACAGAGCGTTGTGCTTCAATATCGCTTTCAATCAATGCTTTGTGAGATACAACGGCATTTCTGATTTGCTCATTTACTTTTACAACTTTGAACTCCATTGTTTTACCAACGAACTGATCGTAATCAGTTACAGGCTTCACATCAATTTGAGAACCTGGTAAGAATGTTTCCATACCTAACAAATCAACAATTAAACCACCTTTGGTTTTAGATGTAATAGTACCAGAAGTAATTTCACCTGTTTTGTAAAGTTCCACAATATCTTCCCATGCGCGTTGCATGCGAGCTTGTTTGCGGCTCAATACTAAGTGACCTTCACGGTTTTCTTTTTCAACAACAAGTACTTCAATTTCGTCTCCAACTTTAACTTCGTCTAAATCTCTAAATTCATTTAAAGAAATAAGACCATCACTTTTGTAACCAATGTTTACAACAGCGTCAGTTTCAGTTAAGGCTTCAACGATACCTTTCATTAACTCACCATCCGAAATAGTCTTGAATGATTGCTCGTAAAAAGTGTCGAATTCTTGTGTGTCGGCTTCGTTATAATGCGAAACGTTTCTTTTGTCAATGCTCCAATCGAAATCATCGTGGGCAGACGTGTTTTGTGGGATTATTTTTTCTTCCAAAATATGTTCCTTCAATCTAAAATTTTTACTTGAGTAACACGTACTCAATTATTTTTAAAGGACCGCAAAGGTACTATAAACATTGAAATACAAACATATTTATGGCTATTTTATTGGATATTTTACTCCAACACTATCTTTTTTATAAATACAAGCTTTGGAACCTTTGTTCAATAAAAAAGGCAACGAATATTCGTTGCCTTTTCCTTTTTTATTACTTGGGTCTACTTAATGCCCAATTTGGCTTTTACAAGCTTCATAATATCTTCTGTATCTGTAGCGTATAGCATTGAACCACTGCTAGCATCTAAGATATAAGTATATCCTTGCTCTTTACCAACAGCTTTAATCGCTTTGTCAGCTTTATCTAAGATAGGCTTGTATAAAGTTTCTCTTTTATCTGTTACTTTTTTCTCACCATCCTGCTGCAGTTTTTGAATGCGACCTTGTAAGTCAGTGATTTCACGTTCTTTTATTTCTTTAATAGATTCGTTTAAGGTCTTTACAGTTGCTTGGTAAGCTTGTACTTTTTGCTCGTATTCTTTGGCATAGCTTTCTAACTGTGTTTGGAATGATTTGGCAAATGCTTCAACAGCTTTGTCGGCTTTAGCAATTTCTGGCATAGATTGTAACAAATCCATGGAGTTGATATAACCTATTTTTTGTTGTGCGCTTGCTGTAAATCCTAATGCTATAAAAGCAATGGCAATAATTATTTTTTTCATATTACTTATTTCTTTCTTTAAATTGGTGCAAATATAATGCGTGATTTATTTATTTCTTACTCGGATTTGTTACACCTAAGTCAAGAAGTATTTCATCGCTCATATCAATTTTAGGATCGTTGTAAAAGATACTTAGATCAGATGATTTGTCAAAAATTACATCATATCCTTTACGTTTTGCCAGTTTTTGAACGGCATTGTATACTTTATCTTGAACGGGCTTTACTAGTTCTTGTCTTTTAGTAAACAAGTCTCCTTCAAATCCAAAACGTTCTTTTTGAAGTTGCTTGGCCTGTTTCTCCATTTGGATAATTTGGCTTTCACGTTGTTTTTTCATTTCGGCGCTAAGCATTACTTGCTCTGCCTGATATGATTTGTACAATCGCTCTACTTCTTGAATTTTAGCGTCAATTTCTTTTTGCCATACTTTAGATATATCATCTAGTTTCTGCTGTGCTCTTTTATACTCAGATAAGTTATCTAAGATGTACTCAGAATCAACAACACAATAGCGTTGTGCAAATGCGGTGGACGTTCCTACTGTTAGGAATAGGGCAAAGATTAATATTATTTTTTTCATCATGTTCATTGTTTTTAGCTCTTCTTGGACTACAAATAGACTAAATAGTAAAGATTAAAAATACGTTTTAACTTTATTTTAAACTTATAACTTAAGCACTAATCTGGTTCAAAACCTAGCATAAAGGTAAACTTCGTTGCTTGGCTAAATTTCGTTCCTGGTGTTAATCGGTCAATACCCAGACCATAATCAAGACCTAATAATCCAAACATTGGCAAGAATATTCTAATACCAAGACCCGTAGCTCTTCTAAGCTCAAATGGGTTAAACTGATTGTAACTACCCCAAGCATTGGCCGCCTCGAAGAATGCTAAACCATAGATGGTGCTAGATGGGTTTAATGAGAATGGGTAACGCAACTCAGCTGTATACTTATTAAAAATTGTTGCTGACCCTCCGGGTAAATTATTGGTATAAATTTCATAACCTCTATGTGCAATAATATCACGACCATAGATTGTAAAGCCATTAATACCATCGCCACCAACTTGGAAGCGCTCAAATGGTGATTGTGCGTCCGAATTATACGAACCTAAATAACCATGTTTTGTAGCTAATTTTAAGATTAAGTTGCCTTTAATTTTTTGATACCACTCAGCCGTAAAACGATATTTATGATACTCTACCCATTCGAATCTTTTGGCAGGATCATCGTTTTGATAATCTACATCGTTAAATGAAGAGTAGGGAGGAGTAAACTGTGCACTCATCATGATATTAGAACCACTACGCGGGTATAAAGGCTGATCAACTGTATTACGTCCTAGGGTAACTTTAAGACTTAAATTGTTTGCATTTCCATTATTAAATGGAGCTCCTGTCTTAGGATCTTCAAAGAAGAAACGATTATTAATATTATAACGTTGATAGTTTAAAGCATAAGAAAGAACAAAGTTGTCATCTGGCCATTTAACGCGCTTGCTTAGTGTAAGTCCTACACCAAATGTAGTCATACCACTACCAGCATTAAAGTCGGTACCTTGGTTGCCTCCAAAGAATGTTCTGTACACACTAAAAGATAATGCTGTAGGCTTCTTCCCACCTAACCATGGCTCTGTAAAGCTTGCTGTTATAGAATTGTACCAACGACCATTGGCCTGGCCTCTAAGCGATAATTTTTGACCATCACCCATTGGTAACGGATCCCAAGCAGCACGATTGCCAAGATTCTTTAAAGAGAAATTATTAAAGGACACACCAACTGTTCCTGTAAGACCTAAACCACCACCAAAACCGGCTTGTAATTCTAACTGATCCGAAGATTTTTCTACAACTGAATAATTAATATCCACTGTACCATCGTTATTTGGTTGAGGTGTGATGCCTATTTGCTCAGCATCAAAGAAGCCTAAGTTACTAATCTCTCTTTGTGATCGTATAATATCTGATCGACTAAATTGGTTCCCAGGCATAGTGCGTATGGCACGGCGTATAACGTGCTCATGCGTGCGGTCATTGCCCGTAATATTTACATTTCTAACCGTATACTTATCACCTTCAACTAATTGTATATCAAAATCAATAGTATCATTTGTGATAGAGCGTTCGTTTAAATTTACATTAAAAGCCAAGTAACCATCATCTAGGTAAAGGGAGCTCAAATCATCGCCGTCCATACTTGGTATGCGACCTAGGCGACGGTCCATTAATTCTTGATTGAATAAATCTCCTTTCTTGATACCTAACATTAACTCAAGCTGCTCATCGCTAAACTTAGTATTACCTTTCCAATAGAAATCTCCAAAATAATATTTACGACCTTCAGCAACTTTGATGTCAATATTCAAATGACCATTTTGTGCTTTATACAAGGTGTCTTTTTCAATCGTTGCATCACGAAATCCAATGCTGTTATAATATTCAACAACGGCACGCTTATCTTCTTCAAAGTCATTTTTATTAAACTTAGAAGGAGAGAATATTTTGTATCTAAAGTAAGGGTCAATCAACTGAGCTGTTTTACTTAAACTTAAGTAACCCTGATTTTTTAAATAGTCGCGAAAGTTGTTTTCAACCTTACCATACACTCCTTTATTGGCCACTCGGTATAAGGACAATCGAGCCATTTCTTTACTACTCTTCATGGCACGCTTTATACGCATACTACTTGCATTGTCGTTGCCAAATACATTGACCTGATTAATCTTAACCTTAGGGCCTTTGTTTACAATAAAGGTTAAGATATTCATATTTAAAAATGTAGTATCTGGTCGCTCTTGTATGCGCACACTTGCATTGGTATGACCTTTATCAATAAAGAAGTTTTTAATATTTTCAGTAGCATTTTTCTTCATGCTTTCTGTTATTACTCTGTTCTTAACCAAGCCCACTTTGTCCTTAAGATCTTTGGCCTCATTGTCCTTCATGCCAGTAAAGTTGAACTTAGAAAGTCGTGGACGTTCATCAATATTTATTTCTAAAAAAACTTTATTACCGCTAAACTTAGCTGCACTTATTGAGATGTTAGAGAATAGATTTTGCTTCCATAAGTTTCTGATTGCTCTTGACACTTTGTCGTCGTTGGGAATTTTTATTTTATCGCCAGGTTCTAAGCCAGATATGGATATAAGTAAGCTCTCGTCTAAGAACTTAGCATTGGGTACCGTTACACCTCCAATAATATATTCGTCAGGTTGGGTTTGGGATAATGGACCTGTCTTCTTGGTTTTATTTTGTCCAAGACCTAATTGGGCAGATGCATTAAATGCAACGCCAATAAATAGGCTAAGGATGATGATACTTACTTTCTTCAAAATGTTTATGCTGGATTTAACTGTTCACTTATTTTACCAAATCTTCTTTCTCGATTCTGGTAATTCAATAATGCTTCGTACAAGTTTTCTTTTCTAAAATCTGGCCAGTGGGTAGAGGTAAAATAGAGCTCTGCATAGGCTAGTTGATAGAGTAAGAAGTTACTTATTCGATGCTCACCACTTGTACGTATCATTAATTCCGGATCTGGAATATGGTGCGTACTCAAATGTTGTTTTATAATATCGTCATTAATATCGTCACTTTTTAATTCGCCACTTTGAACTTTCTCCGCAATTTGTTTTGTTGCTTCGATCAGTTCCCATTTGGCACTGTAGCTTAGAGCAAGTACCAAGGTCATTCCAGTATTTTTTGCTGTAATTTCTTTAGCTTCTCCAAGTTCTTTGATACAAATAGTAGGCAAACTTTTAATATCGCCAATCATGTCAAAGCGAATATTATTTTCATTTAATTGTTCTATCTCGCTTCTAATGGTAGAAACGAGTAGCTCCATGAGGCCATTGATTTCGTCCTGTGGTCGATTCCAATTTTCTGTACTAAAAGCATAAAGTGTAAGATATTTGATACCTATTTCGGCACAACCTTCAACAATGTCTTTTACACTGGCTACTCCATGTTGGTGCCCGTACAATCTATCCTTGTTTTGTTCTTTTGCCCAACGACCATTCCCATCCATAATGATGGCAACGTGATGTGGCAGTTTATCTTTTTGAATAAGGTTAATCATTCGAGTAGCGAAAATAACCCTTTAGATATTTTATATCTGTTAAAAGATAGGGAGATATTTAGTTTAACACAGCTTTCACACCCCCCTGAAATAGAAAAAATGCTGAATAATATTCCTATCATTTTTACTAAGAATGGACATATTTATCGTCGCAGCTTCATTATATTTGTTAGTCAAGTATAATGCTATGAAACAATACTTTTTTAACCTTTGTCTTTTATCTATATCCGTAGTGCTATTATTTAGTTCTTGCGATAAAACAATTAGTTCAGATGAGCCATTTCCGGATGAGCGCGTATCTACAGTGTTTATAACGCCTAACAACAA
This sequence comes from uncultured Chitinophagaceae bacterium, assembly GCA_938017685.1. Classification (GTDB taxonomy): domain Bacteria; phylum Bacteroidota; class Bacteroidia; order Chitinophagales; family Chitinophagaceae; genus JAGNRR01. The sequence goes on along the minus strand of CALIIL010000098.1, from coordinate 1,619 downwards.
TAAATTGTTAGGATATAGTACTGAAACTGGAGGTAAATTATGGGAGTTTACCTTGGATGGTAATTCAATAGGTTCGCCCGTAATATTACATGATCGCTTATATGTGGTTACGGATAAGAGGAAACTGTATTCATACGATTTGAAAACAAAAGAGTTTATTCGCAGTGTAACTATCCCTTCGGGAAGCGATTATGCCTTGGCAGCAGGAGTAGATGATGTATATATAGCTGGTAATACACTTATGAGCTATGATAGCACGGGTACACAAGTATGGCAATATAATGGAGGAAGTAACTGTACTTCGGCACCTGAGGTTGTTGGAGATAGAATATACGTAGCTTGCGGAACGGCTGTACATTGTGTAAATACTGGAGGTAATAATGTTTGGACGGGTCCAGCCATTGCTTCAGGATCTATTTTCTCATCGGTCAATGTTGCTGATGGTGTCGTTTATTACGGTGCTGAGGATAATAAAATGTATGCAATAGACGCCAATAATGGTGCAAGCATATGGAGTTATACTACAAATGGTCAAGTAAACTCTTCTCCAATGGTATATGGTGGTATGTGTATTGCGGGTAGCGATGATAATAATATTTACTGCGTAGAAGTATTACCTGGTTCTGGTGGCACTGGGCAGTTGCGTTGGCAACTACCTACAGCTGAGCGGGTTCGTTCTTCTGCTACAGTTCATGCAGCTACTAATACGGTACTGATTGGTTGTCATGATTTTAATTTGTACGCTATCGATCACGTTTCTGGAACGTTGAAATGGAAGTATGCTGCAGGAAGTATTATTAATTCATCTCCAACAGTAGTAGGTAATAAAGCCTACTTTGCTAGCTACGATAAGTACTTGTATTGTATTGATGCTCGATTTGGTAATCTTCTTTGGAAAACAAATATGGATTATTTGTGCGAAGCTTCTCCAGTTGTGGATGATGGTACCAATGAGCACTACTCTGGTTTGAGTGGTTTAAGTACGTATTAAAAAGAAATTAATCCTCTTTTCTTATTGGTTCTTGACGCTGCAGTTCCTCTATTTGTGGAGCTTGAGGAAGTTTGAGATCTGCTAACCATTTATTTTCAAACTTTACTAGCTTAATCTTCTCAGTTTTGTGAGGTGCATTGCTACCTATAAATGAAACTGTTGCCTTATCACCAACAGTGTTTAATTCGATTTCAGTAATCTCAAATTCTATTTTCAAAGCCTTTATCTTAATAGAATCAGGCATCACGGAAGTAAAAGATGACATCATTTCCAGCATCTTGGCTGTATTCTCTGTTCCATATTCTTTGGCTGGAGATAAATCCATATTTTTAATAGCATTCAGAAAGGTACGAGCTGAGTTTTGGGCAAGTTGAGTATTATTATTAGTCTGAGCAAAGGAAGTGGTGCCCAATGTTGGCAGTAAGCATATTAATAAGTACCTCATAGTTTGTTGCATTAAAAAGCCCCGTTAAATAAACGGGGCTTTTTTAATTATATTGTGAGACAACTATTTAGTCGTCCCTTAAAAAGAGCAGGAGTTGAGTATTTATGCACATTTAGAGGCTAAAATGATGAAAACTAGTATCATATAATTGCAAGTTATTCTTTTTTTTCGCTAAAAACCTTG
>CALIIL010000097.1 GCA_938017685.1 uncultured Chitinophagaceae bacterium | reverse complement strand
AATTGTTTTTTTACTTCCAATGGTTCATATGTTAAAGCTATTAATGACCTAGGAATTGATACGGCCTCCAGTAACTACTTGCAACCTTTGCAAATTATTGTGTTTGATAACGAGTTCAAACTAAGAACTAATATAATAAATTGTAATGTGGGAGGTTTTCCAAAGCTAAAATGGAATAGAGTAGGCTCATTTGATCAAATTCCTATTGCCCAAAATGGATTTAGCCAATCAAAGGCTGATTATTCAATAAATTTCTTCAAACAAATTACAGGACAAGAATACAAAAAAAAGAAGTATAAATATTACTATTTTGTCATTTGGTCTAGTATGTTTACGCACAATACGAAGAGATTTTTAAAGCAGGTAGCTAGTAATAAGGCCTTAGACACTGAAGGTGAAGTGCTTTTAACATTTATCAATATCGATAACGAGTATCAGTAGTTGAAGCTATCAAATCGCTATCTAACAAGGGGGTCAAGTTTGGCTAGATGTTGGTTCTGTACTGATAGCTTATTATTCTAAGAGTTTGAATTGGAAGGAGATTAGTTTAGATTTTACAACCTATAAGATAATCAGGATTAAAATTATTTACTTGTCATCACATCTATTGGATATATAAAAGTGTTAAGTTGAGTTAATCATTACAAAACCCCGTATCTTTTAGATGCGGGTTTTTCTATATAAGTACTTATATCATATAAGAAACATAATGTATACACTCCGATTATTGCCTTTATATTTGAAGTGAACTTATGAGTAAGAAATGTGTAATCATCGGAGCAGGGTTTTCTGGCTTGTCCGTGGCTAGTTACTTAGCACAAGCAGGGCACGAAGTGCATGTGTATGAGAAGCACGATATGCCCGGTGGGCGTGCTCGTTATTTCGAGGCCGAAGGATTTACCTTTGATATGGGACCAAGTTGGTATTGGATGCCCGATGTATTTGATAATTACTTTTCTCATTTTAATAAAAAGGTAAGCGACTACTACGATTTGGTGCGTTTAGACCCAAGTTATACGGTAGTATGGCCTGAGCGTGCTGATGATATACCTGCACAATTAGATAAAATTAAAGAGCTATTTGATAGCTTGGAAGATGGAGCCGGCGATAAGCTGCAAAAATTCCTAGATGATAGTGCCATCAAGTATAAAGTGGGCACCGAAATGTTGAATGACATGCCTGGTTTTTCCATACTAGAATTTGTAAAAATGGATTTTATAAAAAATCTATTTAAGCTCGATGTATTTCAATCCATGGAGAAAAGTTTGAATAAATTATTCAAACATCCTGAGTTGAAAATGTTATTAGAGTTTCCCATACTTTTCCTTGGAGGAACGGCACAAAATACGCCTGCATTATACAGCATGATGAACTACGCTGATATGGTGATGGGTACCTGGTTCCCCAAAGGCGGGATGCACGAAATTGTAAAAGGGATGCATGCCTTAGCGGAGGAATTAGGGGTGCAGTTTCATTTTAATGCCAATGTAGAAAAGATTATTTATAAAGACAATAAAGCAGTAGGCTTAAGTGTAAATGAACAATCCGTAAAAGCTGATTATGTGGTGGCTTCTTGCGACTATCATTTTACCGAAATGAAGCTTTTAGACGACACCACAAGAAATTATAAAAAAGACTATTGGACTAATAAGACCTTTGCGCCATCGGCCTTGCTTTATTATGTAGGTATTAATAAAACGCTACCCGATTTAAAGCATCATACCTTATTTTTTGATACAGATTTTGCCGCGCATAGTGCAGCCATTTATGACAGTAAAACGTGGCCCGAAGAACCACTTTTTTACGTAAGTAATACCAATAAAACGGATGCAAGATTAGCACCTGAGGGAAGTGAGAATTTGTTTTTTCTCATACCGGTGTCACCTGGTTTAGAAGATACTCAAGACATTCGTAAAAAGTTTTTTGATAAAATAGTAACACGCTTTGAAGAGCATGTTGGTCAACCAATTAAAGATAATATTGTATATTACCGCGAGTATGCTGCTTCTCATTTAATAGAAGATTATAATGCATGCCAAGGAAATGCCTATGGCTTGGCTAATACTTTAATGCAAACGGCCGTGATGAAACCAAAGATTAAAAATAAAAAACTGAATAACTTATATTATACAGGACAATTAACAGTACCTGGACCTGGTGTACCTCCTTCGTTGATTAGCGGACAATTGGTTGCGCAGGAAATTATTAAAGAGAATAAACTATGATAGCCTTGTATAACAAAGTATGCCGCGAAGCAAGTCGTGTCACAACATTTGCCTACAGTACGTCATTTAGTACGGCTACAAAATTGTTGCACCGAGATTTTCATGAACCTATTTGTGGGATTTATGGTTTCGTGCGTTTTGCTGATGAGATTGTAGATACTTTCCACGACCATGATAAAAAGACACTCATCAGTGAATTTAGAAGAGATACCTACTTGGCCATAGAACGTGGTATTAGTATGAATCCTATCTTACATGCTTTTCAAGAAGTAGTTAATAAATATTCGATAGAGCAAGATTTAATTGATGCGTTCTTACACAGTATGGAAATGGATTTGGAGAAGCAGGATTACTATACACAGGAAGATTTAAAAACCTACGTATATGGCTCAGCCGAGGTGGTAGGATTAATGTGCCTAAGAGTATTTGTTGAAGGTAATAGTGAGGAGTATGATAAGCTCAGACCTTATGCTTGTGCATTAGGTTCTGCTTTTCAAAAAGTAAATTTCTTACGAGATTTAAATGCAGATAAAATTAATTTAGAACGTAGTTACTTTCCCGAAATAACAGGTGGCTCGATAAATGACGAAAGTAAAGCGCTGATCGAACAAGCCATAGATGAAGAGTTTATGCAGGCAAAAGAAGGAATTAAAATGCTGCCTTCAAAAGCACGTTTTGGTGTGTATATTGCCTTTAAATATTACTATACTTTATTTAAGAAAATACGTAGTACGGAGCCAGAAAAAATTATGGAGCAGCGCATAAGAATTCCTAACTTTCAGAAATTCTATATTGTACTAAAAAGCAGTGCGCGCTATCAAATGAATATGTTATAATAATGGAGCAGGTAATATTGGTAAACGAGCAAGACGAAGAAATAGGCGTGATGGAAAAAATCCAAGCGCATAAAGAGGGAAAGCTCCACAGAGCCTTCTCTGTATTTTTGTTCAATGCCAAGAACGAAATGCTTTTACAAAAGCGTGCCGCTTCAAAATATCATTCGCCTAACTTATGGACTAATGCTTGTTGCTCACACCCTAGACCAAATGAGCATGTAGATCGAGCAGCCATTAGAAGATTAACAGAAGAATTGGGAATTAGTAATGTACCCTTACATAAAAAATTCTCATTTATATACAACGCACCTTTTGATAATGGACTGACCGAGCATGAATTGGACTACGTATTTGTAGGTCGTACGGATGATATACCTGTGCTCAATCAAGAAGAGGCTAGTGATTACAAATACGTAAGCTTAGCTGCTATATCAGAAGATATGGCTACCAGCCCTGCCGATTATACGGTGTGGTTTAAAATAGCTTTTCCTAAATTATTAAACGCAATAGAAAATTAATTGTCATGCAAACTTTTATATACTTTTTAATCTTTATTGGTACTTTTTTCTTCATGGAATTTATGGCGTGGTTCGTGCATAAATATGTAATGCACGGTTTTATGTGGTACTTTCATAAGGACCATCACCAACCCGAGCCGGGTTGGTTCGAAAAGAATGATGCCTTCTTTTTAATTTTTGCCGTACCAAGTTTTCTATTATTGCTTTTCGGCTTTTTGAATGGTAATCACTATTTATCTTCTGTTGGCTTTGGCATTATGGCTTATGGTGCTGGCTATTTTTTAATTCATGATATCATTATTCACCAACGATTTAAGTTATTTACTCGCAGTGATAATGTTTATATCCGCGCTATTCGTTGGGCACATAAGATGCACCATAAACATATTGGCAAGCACGATGGCGAAAGCTTTGGAATGCTTATTGTAAATAAGAAATACTGGCAGAAGGTAAAAGCGGACCTCAAACGAAAAAAAGAAAGCGTTGGCAGATAAGTACACTTATTTAGTCATTAATTTATTGTCGTTGAGTATGCCGTTTTTGGTATCCTTTGAGAATAAGTGGGTCAAATATTCAAGCCGATTTAAATATTTATTCCCTGCGATTGGTATTGTTGGATTATTATTTATTGTTTGGGATATGTATTTTACTCAGATTGGTATATGGTGGTTTAGCGAGCAATATATTACAGGTATTCATATAGGTAACTTACCCTTAGAGGAAGTACTCTTCTTTATTTGTATTCCATTTTCATCCATATTTATTCATGATGTATTAGAATTTTCAGCCGGCAAATCTTTACGTAGCTCGCAATCCTTAGCGTGCGTGGTTAAGGTGCTCTTTTGGATAGTAACTGCTTTTTGTGCTGTATGTTATGTTATCTACTTTGATAATTACTATACCTCTTGGACCTTTGGCTTTATTGTCATTTGGAATCTATTTTATTGGTTTCACAAGGCTAAAAACCCTGCATTTAACTTACCCACTTTTTTTATCTCTTTCTTCATTGTACTTATCCCGTTCTTCATTGTCAATGGTTTACTAACGGCTATTCCTGTAGTCAATTATAATGAAGCGGAGCAAATAGGGATGCGTATGTTTACGGTGCCATTTGAAGATGCGTTTTATGCGTGGCTAATGTTATTTCCTGCGGTGTATTTGTATAAGTGGTTCGCCAGTAAATATTAGCGAGTTGTTTATTCTTTAAACATATGATTTTACATTTACCATGTAAATAAATAGAGCTATGCCTTTACCAAACATTTTTTCCAAAGAAGTAAGCCAAGAGGTTATTAATAGAATAAATATGCTTACGCCAGAAACACAAGCCGCCTGGGGTAAAATGAATGTGGCTCAAATGTTAGCACATTGCAATGTGACTTATGATTTTGTATATACTAATAAGTACCCCCGACCAACTGGGTTAAAGAAATTGTTGATTAAACTATTTGCTAAAAAAATAGTGGTTAGCGAAAAACCTTATCCTAAGAATGGAAGAACGGCCAATGAATTCTTAGTTGCTGCTCAGCAGGATTTTCTCAGGGAAAAAGAACGGCTTATTAAGCATATTAATCAAGTAGTTACTGAAGGGGAGCATGCTTTTGAAGGACGAGAATCTCATGCATTTGGTTCGTTAAACAAAACTGAGTGGAGCAATATGTTTTACAAGCATTTGGACCACCATTTATCTCAGTTTGGGGTTTAGCAATTCATCACTACATTTCAAGGTAAATAATTATTCGTCATCAGAATCTTTTTTTATGAAAATGACTAGTTACTCATTACTTATCAATCATTACTAAATAGTACTTTTACCTCCTATGCAATTCCATAAAGGAAATCGTTCCAACGAAGACTTACTTGCTATTTACAAGCAACTAGTATACCCAAGATATATAGAAGAGAAAATGCTTAAGCTCCTACGACAAGGAAGAGTAAGCAAATGGTTTAGCGGAATAGGGCAAGAGGCTATTGCGGTAGGTGCAGCTTTGGCCTTAGATGCTGACGAATGGATGATGACGATGCACCGCAACCTAGGTGTTTTTACAACACGAGGGGTAAGCTTTGAAAAGTTGTTTTTACAATGGCAAGGGAAGAAAGATGGTTTTTCTCGAGGTAGAGAACGCAGTTTTCATTTTGGATCAGCCGAGCATCACATTTGTGGTATGATATCACATTTAGGTCCACAGCTTTCTGTAGCGGGTGGTGCGGCTTTGGCTAAGAAGTTGAAAGGAGAGAAAAAAGTGGCTTTAGCATTTACGGGAGAAGGAGGAACGAGTCAAGGGGAGTTTCATGAAGCTATGAATGTGGCATCAGTTTGGGGTTTGCCAGTTATATTTATTATTGAAAACAATGGTTATGGTTTAAGCACGCCAACTTCTGAGCAGTATGTATGTAAAGATTTAGCCGATCGTGCGAAAGGGTATGGCATGGCTTCAAAAATTATTGATGGTAATAATATCTTAGAAGTTTTAGATCAATTAAGTGACGCGCGGTCTTACTGTATAGAAGAACAAAAACCAATATTGATTGAGTGTAAAACCTTTAGAATGCGCGGGCATGAAGAAGCGAGCGGTGTAAAGTATGTGCCACAAGAGCTTTTTGATTTATGGGAAAAGAAAGATCCGATTAAGAACTTTGAACAGTTTTTAATGGATGAAAAGATATTAACTGAAACTGCAATTGACGAAATGCATGCTGCTTACATTGCTGAGATTAATACGGATGTAGAAACGGTATTAGCTATTGATGGATTGCAAGTAGATACTGCTTTAGAGTTAAATGAAGTATTTGCGGAGCATAGAAGTATAACGACAGATGTTAGTATGCTACCAAAGCAGGAAATGAAAATGGTGCACGCCATACAAGATGCTTTAAAAGTAAGTATGCAAAAAAGTAACTTGATTCTTATGGGTCAGGATATTGCAGAGTATGGTGGTGTCTTTAAAATTACGGAAGGTTTTGTAGAGGAGTTTGGCAAAGATAGAGTGCGTAATACACCACTTTGTGAGAGTGCCATATTGGGTGCGGCTTTAGGGCTTTCGTTGGAGGGTTACAAGACTATGGTCGAAATGCAATTTGCCGATTTTGTATCGGTAGGGATGACGCAGATTGTAAATAATTTTGCTAAAATACATTACCGTTGGGGTCAAAATGCAGATGTTGTTGTACGTATGCCTACAGGTGCTGGTGTAGGTGCTGGTCCGTTTCACTCACAGAGTAACGAGACATGGTTTACCCATACAGCCGGTCTTAAAGTGGTATATCCAAGTACAGCTGAGGATGCCAAGGGTTTATTAATCGCTTCAATTGAAGATCCTAATCCTGTTATGTTCTTTGAGCATAAAGCCTTATATAGAAGTATTAGCGGTCAGGTACCACAAGGGCATTATACAATTGCGATAGGGGAGGCGCGTAAAGTGCAGCATGGAGATGATATAGGTATTATTACATATGGTGCTGGTGTGCATTGGGCGCAAGCTTATGCGCTTGAGCATCCTGAGTTATCAATCGCCATTTTGGACTTACGTACTTTATCTCCTTTGGATTATGATGCTATTGAGGCCATTGTAAAAGAGACGAATAAAGTATTAGTATTACATGAAGACAATATGTTTGGTGGTTTGGGCGGCGAAATTGTTGCTTGGATTATGGAGCATTGTTTCCAATTTTTAGATGCCCCAGTTATGCGTTGCGCCAGTTTGGATACACCTATACCATTTGCTATTGAGTTGGAAGATAATTTCTTAGCTAAGAAATATTTGCATGAAAAAATAGAAGCGCTTTTAGCTTATTAAATATATTGCTCTAAACTTTCGAAGCACACTGTCGCGCTGAGGTTCTCGAAGCGCAGGTTATAATGTCCTCTTCATCATGTACTGCTTTCGAGTACCTCAGGCTGAGCTCTGAGATGAGATTGTCAGACTTGAACTTTGAAGCACAGGGTCACGCTGAGGTTCTCGAAGCGTAGGTTGTAATGTCCTCTTCATCATGTATTGCCTTCGAGTGCCTCAGGCTGACCTCTGAGATGAGTTTATCAGACTTGAACTTTCGAAGCACACGGTCACGCTGAGGCTCTCGAAGCGCATGTTGTAATGTCCTCTTCATCATGTACCGCCTTCGAGTACCTCAGGCTGACCTCTGAGATGAGATTGTCAGACTTGAACTTTGAAGCATACTGTCACGCTGAGGCTCTCGAAGCACATGTTGTAATGTCCTCTTCATCATGTATCGCCTTCAAGTGCCTCAGACTGACACGAAATCTATGATTATTAGTTTATTTGGATATCGCCATGCCCTCGATAGGCGCAGGTGTTATTCTTAATTATGGCATAGTACACACGCACTATTTCATTAGCGGAAACGCTTGCACTTAAGTCAATGGGAATCGTTAGATTATTCGTTGTTGATTTAATGGTATCGCCAGCAGCAATTGTTGTAAAATCTTGATTGACTACTCTGTAAGAAATAGCAGTTGTTGGTTCAATATCAAATGATAAGTTTATGTTGCCTGTTGTTGGGTTGGGATAGGCAGGGTATACGACAGTTTGAGTGTCAGCATCGCAAGGGCCATAGTCATTGCTGTAAGGTATAGCTCCAGCAACAGTGCCAACCCACAAATCATTTTTATTCCAATCGTCCGTATCAATCGGTCCAATGATTTGTCCTTGAATATCCGTACTGGTTATGGTTCCAAATGTTGGATAATCTGGAACAGGTTCTTCATTATTTTGTTTGTTGCATGAAATCGTACATAAGGCAGCAAAAATAAATGTTCCGATAAAAATGTTTTTAAGCATGACTCTCTGATTTAAATGCTAAGTTATTCTATAGCTACGAAGACTATTGTTTATGAAAACTTAATATTGGAAGCGTTTGTTCTGTCAAATTAATTTGACAGAACGAACGCTTTAGTAATCAAGTAGTCTTATAACTTTGAGTTACCCGGTTTTATTTATGAAAAGAATATTTATTTTATTAATCTACTTTTTAATTTGTTGCTTCAATATTTCTGCCCAGGATTGGACTTTTTTTGACAAAACGGTTGGTTCATTAGAAAATCGAAGTGAGAATATATACGCTGAACATGATGGGTTTTATGTTGCAGGGTATTACGTTGGAAATTATTCTATCGACACTTTTGCTATAAGTAGTTTGTTGGGGCCCAATGCCATTGCATTAGCTCATTACAATTATGATGGTCATTTGCAATCGTTAAAGTCGTATTTTGGTGGTGGTATATCTAATAGCAGAGTAAGTTATGCTCAAGGGAAATTTGGAGAGGAGTATTTCGCATTCACATTTCAAGATTCTGTAGCTATTGGTGATACAACATTTTACTCCTTTGGTAAAAATGATATTGCTGTTTGTAAATTAATTAATGATAGTGTTCAATTGGCAAAACAGTATGGTAGTAAAGAGGAAGATGGTTTTGGCATCTCAGGAGATTTTATGCAAATAGATAACAATGGAGATTTGCTTTTAATTGGAACCTATGGAGATACTGCTCAATTTGATAATAATGTAATCAATGTCAATACACCTGGAAACTATTCCTTTTTTCTTAAAATGGATACTGCTGGTTCAATCATTTGGTTCAAGAAATTGGGAGGTGCAGATGTAACAGTTAGGCCTCCTCCATCAATTCAAATTTCTGATAGTAACAATTATTTTGTTCTAACTACAGTTGAAGCGCCAGCAAATATTAACTTTGGTTCTTCGGCTTCTACGGCCGAGACTTTACCTTTTTTTGGATCGGCTACTAACTTAGTTAAGTATAATGAGCTTGGTGAGTATCAATGGTTGTATCGTTACGATAATCCTTTTACTGGTCAAATTTGCTTGCCTTATAATATGATTCTAGATCAAGATGAGAATATATACATATGTGGTAGAGCAAAATTAGATCAAGGACCTATTTACTTGAGTAATCAATTAATAACATCACTAATTTTATCCACTTCCAATACTTGGAGTAGTTATTTGATTAAAGTCAATTCTACTGGTACGGCACAATGGTTTTCTCAAGGATTGAGTAGCTCCAATGATTACTGTGCTGATGTTGCTTTAAATAAGCAGGGAGAAGTTTTTCTAACTGGGTACTTTTCTGAAAGCCTTGCTTTGGGGACGGGACTTGTTACCTCTAATGGAAATGAAGATATTTATCTTTCATGTTATGACACCTCAGGTCAACAAAAGTGGCTTAAAAATTATGGTGGAACTGAACTAGATAATGTAAAAGAAATTGTAATAGATAGTAATGGACATTTAATTTTAATGGGAAGAGTAAGTAGCACACCGGCTTACTTTGATAATGATATCTATATGGCTAATTTTAATAATCAACTCTTTATAGCACGCATGACACCATATGCCATAGGTGTAAAGGGTCTCAGTAAAGATGAAACTATAGTTGTATACCCTAACCCTAGTAATGGAATATTACAAATAAGCTTTCCAAGAAATATGTATACTGATTTAAGTATGTACAATAGCATAGGGCAGCAAGTGCGGTACTATAAACTAAACCAAAAAGTAACGAACACAACAATTGATTGTAGTGCCTTGGCGAGTGGTACTTATTTCTTGCAGTGTAGTAATGATAATGAATTTACTAATAAGAAGATAATCATTGAGTAAATTGTGTTACATATCATTTTGTTTGTTGCTATTTTTTAGTATAAAATGCTCTGCCCAGGATTGGTCTTTTTTTGATAAAGTAATGGGTAGCTTGGAAAGCCAAAGTGCCAATTGTGTGAGAACGGATACTGGTATTTATATAGTAGGTGTATATGAAGGGAGTTTTAGTGTCCCACCTTTATCTATAAACAGTGGTCCGCTAGGATCTAAATCTATTGCTTTGGCCAAGTATGATTATAACGGTACAATAAAATCATTAAAGTCTTATGGGAATGGCAATATTATGAATCAAAGTGTAAACTATGCACAAGGATTAAGCGGTGAGCATTATTTTGCTTTTGTTTTTAAAGATACAATGCAGCTTGGGCAATATACTTTAATTTCATTTGGAGATGAGGATATTGCAATTTGCAAGATCTTGGACGATTCGGTGCATTGGGCAAAGAACTTTGGGAGTAAATGGAAAGACAACCTTATTTCTAGCAGGAATGTATTGCAAGTTGATAATAATGGAGAAATTTTACTTTGTGGAAACTATAGCGATACAGCTCATTTTGATAATGATACAATCATTATTAATAATTGGGGCACTTTTCCCTTTTTTCTAAAAATGGATACATTAGGCAATATTCTATGGTTAAAAGAAGTTGCGGGGAGCCAAAATGGAGGGAATCCCACGGCGGTAAATATTGACGCGGAAAATAATTCATATTTGTTGTGTGCTATTAATTCAACTAATACAGTCAACATTGATGGCTACAATCCAAATTTAGGCGTTCTTTATAATGGTTATAGTTCATGCCTAATAAAATACAATGAACAAGGCGTATTTCAATGGGTTTTTCACTGTGGGTTTGCTCAATTTCCTGCCTCTGTTTATCCAGCACAAGTAACTGTTGATGCAAATAAAAATAGTTATATCTGTGGTCGATTTACCTCATCAAGTCCAGGTCAATTAAATATTCTCGGTGGGGGAAACCTTAATAGTAATAATTATAACAACTATTATATAATAAAAGTAGATAGTAATGGTTCTGCTAAATGGGCACGGCAATCAGATGCTTTTAGTAATGAGTATTGTTATGATGTAGCTCTAAATAAAAAGGGTGAAGTATTTGTACTAGGCGATTTTATTGGCACATCTCAAGCCGATGGCAAGACCATAACTAGCCAAGGAAGTAGTGATATATTGCTTAGTTGTTACGATACGGCGGGTAATCATAAATGGCTCAAAGGAATTGGCGGTTCGGGTTACGATTACGATAATAAATTATTAATTGATAGCAATGATCATTTGTTGGTCATGGGTATTACCAGTAGCACACCGGCTTACTTTGATAATGATACATATACGGCTAATTTTAATAATCAACTCTTTATAGCACGCATGACACCTTACGCTATAGGCGCAGAGGATGTAAGCAATGATGAAACTTTACTTGTATACCCTAACCCTAGTAATGGTTGGTTATATATTACCCTGCCCAAAAATAAATACAAGACACTGAGTATTTATAATAGTTCTGGGCAAGTTGTGAGATATAAAGAACTCAGCAAAACTACAAGCAGCGAAACAATAGATTGTAGTTCGTTGGCAAGTGGTACTTATTTCCTAGAATGTGCTAATGAAAATGAACGAATTAATAAGAAGATAATCATTGAGTAAACTGTGTTACATATCATTTTGTATTCCAACTACAACGTCCAATACGAGTGGTTGGCCCACTCAATCGGCTGGTTCTTTTATTGCTTTACTCTCACAAATAAAACATACACCTGCTCCTTATGGCTCGCATTAAACTAATATTGGTTATTGTACTATTCTTTGTGAGTTTTAATTCTTTCTCGCAAGATTGGTCGTTCTTTGATAAGCTGTCTAATACTACAGATAATAAAGGGATATTTAAGGGACAAGGTGGTATTTATGCGTTTGGTAGTTTTGAAAATAATTTGGCAATCTTGCCACTTAGCCTTAATAGTTCTGGTAATTTAGGAGCAGCAATATTTCTAGCAAAATATAACTATAATGGAAGTGTTGAAAAATTAAAAAGTTACTGTTCAACTCAAAATTTTAGTAATGTTTATATGACAGAGGGTAAACATAATGATTTTTATCTGTGTTTTTCATTTATTGATTCTGTTCAGATTGGAGATTCTGTAATTCATTCTCTAGGAGAAGAAGATTTGGCACTTGTGAAAATTCAGGCAGATACAATTACATGGTTTAAACACTTTAAATGTCCCAAATTGATAGCTGCTGGAGATATAAAAGCAGATAATAATGGAGATGTCCTAATTGCGGGAATCTATTCTGATAGTATAGCTTATTTTAATCAAGATACAATAACAGTAACTGGCACTGGAGCCTATCCTTTTTTTATTAAAATAGATACTTTGGGAAACATTAAATGGGTTAAAGAAGTAGCGGGTGTAGAGAATCAAGGTGGTGCAGGAAAAATAAAAATTGATAATCATAATAACTATTACTTGTTCTTAAGTGTGAGTTCGCCAGCATTAGCAAAATTTGATAATACTAATCCAAACAACGATATAACTCTGAACTATTGGGGTAGTACATCTTGCTTAGTAAAATACAGTTCATTAGGTCAGTATAAATGGGCGTTTCATTATGGAAGTACTTCCGTCGTATCTGCCATTCAATATGGGGCTGAAGTTACATTGGACAATGATAACAATACTTACATCTGCGGTACACATTTTTTAAGCGGAGGGCAAATAACTTTAAAAGGTGGATTGAACTTTACAGGCGGTAATGATTTTGATTATTACCTTATAAAAGTTGATAGTACAGGTGAGGTTGTATGGGCACGAGAATCAGAGAGCTTTGATAATGAGTATTGCCATGATGTAGCTGTAAATAAAAAGGGCGAAGTCTTCGTGCTAGGAGATTTTGGTATTACAGCTAGTGCCGATGGCAAGACCATTACTAGCCAAGGCAGTAGCAATATATTCTTGAGCTGCTACGATACAGCAGGCAACCACAAATGGCTCAAAGGAATTGGCGGTTCGGGTTACGATTATGACAATAAATTATTAATTGATAGCAATGATAATTTGTTGGTCATGGGTATTACAAGTAGTGCGCCTGCTTACTTTGATAATGATACATATACGGCCGATTTTAATAATCAATTATTTATAGCGCGCATGACGCCATATGCCATAGGTTTAGAGGGTCTCAGTAAAAATGAAACTATAGTTGTATACCCTAACCCTAGTAATGGAATATTACAAGTAAGCTTTCCAAGAAATATGTATACTGATTTAAGTATGTACAATAATATAGGGCAGCAAGTGCGGTACAATAAACTAAACAAAAACGTAATGAACACAACAATAGATTGTAGTGCATTGGCAAGTGGTACTTATTTCTTGCAGTGCAGTAATGATAATGAATTTATTAATAAGAAGATCATAATAAAATAAAAACCTATGAAAAATATAATAGTATTATTGCTAAGCACGCTAAGCATATTCTCTTTAAAGGCGCAAGAATTGAAGCCTCTAAAAATGAATAACTTTAAAGGAGCGGTTCCACAAACAAACCATTTTAATGTCAGTTGTTTTCAAATAGAAGATTTGGTGTAAATAGTCGGCCCTTAAAAACGTCTTATTTTTAGTGCTATAATTTTTAAATTAGTAAAATATATTCCTAAGGTGTACCTGTTAAAGCAGAAAACGATTTTTAAATAAAGCCCGAAAGTATTCTTTAGGAGTTTACTCATT
>CALIIL010000096.1 GCA_938017685.1 uncultured Chitinophagaceae bacterium | reverse complement strand
TAGCCTAGCTCTTTAATATCTGTTATTACAAAATAAGCTAGAATGCCAGATGGAAGAAAGTGTGATATAAAATGTTCTGCCAAATCTTAAAATTTAACCCCAAAGATAATTTACTCCCCACAGTTATCACGTGATCCGATAAAAATGGTAATGTACAACCTAATTATATTCCTATTTCGACCAAATTTCATGAGTTACCGGTTTACACTCAATTAAGTATATACCCTAACCCTGCTAGGAGTAAATTGTTTTTTGAAGAAGCCAACATAACCCAATATTCAATACACGATATGCAGGGTAAGCTTGTGCAAAAAGGAGATTATAAAAACAGTATAGACATAAACACCTTGGCAAATGGTACGTATTTGCTCAAAGCGCAGGATAAGAATGATAAGCTGTATTGGTCTAAATGGATGAAAGAGTAACATAATAAATTTTTTGATTAGCTTAATGTTGGTTTACTTCTCAATTAAAAGATTTTTAGATTAATGCTAAAATAAATAACAACGCATATCATTGGATTAATTTCGATAAATTCTGTTAAAGGTCTTTTCCTTTGTTTTCCTTTGTTTTTTCAACACTATTTTTGCCCAAAATAATAAGAAAATGAAAGTAACAGTAGTAGGAGCAGGAGCAGTAGGTACAACTTGTGCCGATAACATTGCGCGCAAACAAATAGCTAACGAAGTAGTATTGTTAGACATTAAAGAAGGCTTTGCCGAAGGTAAAGCAATGGATTTAAATCAAACAGCTCAAATTGAAGGTTTTGATACAACCATTACAGGAAGTACTAATGACTATAGCAAAACGGCTGGTTCAGCAGTAGCTGTAATTACTTCAGGTATTCCGCGTAAGCCAGGGATGTCTCGTTCTGAGTTAATAGGTATAAATGCGGGTATCGTTAAAGAAGTTGCTAGCAACCTTTTAAAACATTCACCAGATATCATTATTGTTGTTATTTCTAACCCAATGGATACAATGACTTACTTAGCGCTTAAAGCTACAGGCTTACCTAAGCATAGAATTATAGGAATGGGTGGTATACTAGATAGTGCTCGCTTCCGTTATAGAATTAGCGAAGCAATGAACTGCTCTCCTAATGATATTCAAGCTACAGTAATTGGTGGTCATGGAGATAAAACAATGATCCCATTAACTCGCTTAGCAACTTATATGGGACAACCTATTGGTGATTTCCTAAGCGAAGCAGAGTTAGAAGAAGTAAAGCAAAAAACAATGGTTGGAGGTGCTACACTTACTGGCCTATTGGGAACAAGTGCTTGGTATGCACCAGGAGCTGCTGGCGGTATGTTAGTAGAAGCTATTGTGCGTGATGAAAAAAGAATTATGCCATGTTGTGTAATGTTAGATGGAGAATATGGCGAAAGTGATATTTGTATTGGTGTTCCTGTTGTTATTGGTAAAAATGGTCTAGAAAAAATAGTAGACTATAAATTAAATGATGGCGAAAAGGAATTGTTCAAAGCATCAGCTGAAGCAGTTCGAACGATGAATGCATCGCTTACTGAGTTGAATGTCTTGTAATCAAAACTTAGATTATTAGAAAGAGCCCCTCGTTAATGAGGGTTTTTTTTATATTTGGATAAAAAAGATAAGGTGCTAAAACGTTATTTTTAAAGCTAACTGCAAGAAATTAGAGATGAAAAATATAAACAAAATAATACTATTGTCGTTAATCATATTAAGTACACAGCTTAATGTACAGGCCCAAATTGGAACTACTAACATTGCTGCAATGAATAATTATATATTGAATTATGGCGCAAGCAAGATGTCTTCATTGGGTTATTATGAAAAGTTAGGAATTATTGAACAAAGTAATTTTGGTATTACTGAACGTTATAAAATTCATGAAATAAAACGTATTGAAGTTGGAGGGAAAGACAAAACCTTTGTTGTGCAGTTTTTTTGCGATGAGAGCGATCCTTGCATTAGCCAAACAGAAGATAAAGAACTTGGGAAGTATATCTCGGGTGTCAGTTACTTTTTTACCAATCCAAGCATAGCCAATGCATTTGCCCAGAAAGCCAGTGACATTATTACAAAAGACTTTAAGCAAGAGGTAGCTCTCAATTTGATGTCTCAAATTGATGAGACACAAGTTGTTAATGAACCTGCTCCCAAAGTGATTGTTCCGGCTAAGCCAAATGATCAAAAACAAGAAGTAAAAAAGGCTGAGCAAAAAGAAGATATAGATCATCTTAGCATGGACGCTTACAATATATCTAACGATGGACCAACAGCTGTAAGCTCAGACTTTATTAAAAAGGTAAAGCTTATTATTTCAAGTTATGGTAAAGATAAAATGGAGGCCTTGAAAGGACCAGCAACCGAAAGAGCATGGGCTGCTAAATTAAAATTGCCCAAAGCCAAAAAAAATTATATCAATACCTTTCGTAAGGAAAACTGCTTTGTTGCGGAGTTTGGAACAAGTAAATTCATTGATGACTTAGAAGATAAATACTACGACTTGCAAGATGAATTAGATAGCGGTTTGTCACAAGATTGGGAAATGATTGATCATGCCCAGGACGATATTTATGCCGATGCGGAAGATGATATTTATCATGTAGAGTATGTGAACCAAGAACAAAAAACAGCTCCTTCTATCACAGTAATGATTGTCCCAGATGGTAAACGTTATACTTTATTTATGAGAATAGGCAGTAAGTAAATTATACATATGGTATATATTTATGTATATACATGCCATTAAAACAACATTTTGCAGAAGAGTTTGTCCAGCAATGGGTAAAAAGTTGGAATGCCAAAGACTTAGATGCTTGCGCTAAATGGTTAGATAATGATGTAGAAACTATATCAAGTTATGTTGCTAAGCTTTTTCCGGATTCCTTTGGTAAAATAAAAGGTAAAGAAAGCCTACTAAAATACTTTTCATTCATATTAGATGTCATGCCGAACTTTACTCTAACTGAACCACAATTTAATATCATTGGCAATACTATTATGCTATCTTCTTTAAATGGACAAAGTAATGAAATCGCTTTAATTGGATATAGCTTTTCGGATAAAGGAAAGATTATAAGTATTAAAGCAAGTCTTTAGAATTAGCTTACTTAACTTCCACTCTTATCCCTTCACTATGGCTGCTAAATTCTGGTGCATACATACACTGAATTGTTGTTACTCCATTGCTGTAATTACCTTTTAAAGTGGCAAACATTGGATATTCAAATACATAAGTACCAGGATTTAAATTATCAAAGAAGAACTGTGTGCTCGCATCTTTAGTGCTTTCATAATAACCTAAGCCATTTTGATATTTATAATTGCTCAATACGTTTGTTGGTTCAAAGCAGGCTCCGCGCATATCTTTCATATGCACATACTCTATACGCCTATCTACGCGTAGTTCAATTCTAATTTTCACTTTATCGCCAACTTTTAATTGGGCATTATCTTTTACCAAAACGAGTTCTTCGCCACGCGCACCATTTACTACTTTGTACACTTGTTTTTTCAAACTCAACGGAGTTTCAGCTTCAGTAATTTTATCCAACTTTTCAAAATACTGCCAGTACACAGCACCCCAAGTTGTACCTACTGATTTGTCAGAGGTTACTTTCACTTTTATATTTCCCATCTCAGCTTTAATGTCCTGCTGGTCTATATTTATTTTGGTGTATCCTGTCCCTGCTTCTTGTTTATACTCTTTTAAGTTCAAATGTTTTTTACCCAAATCAATTTCTACTTTAGGTTCGGCGCTTAACCAGTCTTGGCCGCCTAATAGTAGTGCATAGCAAGCATCCGCTGTTGCTTTTGTCGTTCGCCATTGTTGCGTTTGTTTTTGCTTTAGTAGCCATATGCGCATTTCATCTACCTCGTTCAATTGTCCTTTTGGCAACTCAGGTCCTGACATTTCGTTAAAAGCTTCAATCAATAAGCTATGTGCTTCTATGGGTGCTTGGTACCACCAATAAGACGATTGATTAAATTCTTTCCAGTACATGCCCATTTCTTCTTTATGAATAGCATTTTGGCGTAAGGCTTCCATAATATCATTTGCAATAGTTGATTCATTATTTCTATTCATAACAATTGCCAACATCCCTTGCATATATTTATTATACGAGGTCCAATGTTTCGTTCCTTTTTTCAAAAAGTAGTTCGCCGCCATTTTAGTGCCTGGGTTCATTTCTTTGTTTGGGAAAAAAGAGCGCATGTATAAATATTGAATTTCGTAATAGCTAAGGTTGTTCAATTTCAATCGTCCGTTTTTTATAATACGTGCATAGTCTTCACGTAAGCGTGCATCGAGATAAGGAATAGCTTTATTTAAAATGGACTGTATTCTTTTATTATTCTTAGCGTCACTTACGCCTAGTTTTTGCAAGCGTGCGATACCGGTAACAATATATTGCGTGATGTATCGATTATCACGCATGCCTTTGAACCACGCAAAACCACCATTTGAAGTCTGAAGTTTTTCAAGCTTTGTAATAGCTGTATTCAACTCATTACTCATGCGTGTCATATTGAATAAGTGTGCGAGTTTCTTTTTCTGTTCTGTTTCATTCTCTGCATCTAATACCCAAGGTGTTTCTTGTAAGAGTGCACTTTTTAGTTCTTGATTTTTTTCTAAGTTAGAAAGTAGCGCATTAGTGTCTTTGTCTTTCCATTGAGAGAATATTTGCTTGATCTTAGGCGAGCTATTGGCAATGTGAGCAGCCAATGCGTTGGCATAATATCGGTTAAAGGTTTGCTCAGAACATTCGTACGGGTAATCCGTTAAGTAGGGTAGCGCTTGCACAGCATACCAAGCAGGATTGCTTGTATATTCTAAGGTGAGTTTGTGATGTTTTAAGGTATTAGAGCGGCCACTATTTTTTAATTTATCAAAGGAGAATGTTTTTGTTGTGTTGGCTCTTACCGGTAAAGGCAAGGTCTCAGTAACCAACATAGAGTTTAATAATAATGGCATACTCACTTGTTCGCCATCAGAGAAGTTGCCTGCTTGAGCAATTATTTTTACTAATATTGGTTGGGTGTAAGCTTCAGGAATAGTGATATTCCAGTTTACTTCTGCGCTCTGTCCTTGTGCAGCCGTGAAGCTTTTTATTTGTTGGTTATTCTTAAATAGTTCGTTTACTGGTTCTTCTGTTTTAGCGTTGAGTAATACCAATTTGGCATTGCCATTCATTGCTTTATCCGACAGGTTAGAAATCTTAGCGCTATAGACCATTACATCACCTTCGCGCATAAAGCGTGGATGATTAGGTGTAATTATTAAATCTTTTTGTGTTTGTAATGTTTTTTCTGCGTAGCCAGTTTTTAAATCTTTGGTGTGCGCCAAGGCTTTAATATTCCAACGGGTCAAGGCTTCGGGTGCTTTAAATGAAAAGATAATATTGCCTTGTGCATCCGTTTGTAAGGCAGGCATAAAGTAAGCAGTCGCGCTCATATCTGTTCTCACCGAGATATTACTTTCGTCTATTGTAGTAGCTTTTTCTTGGTTATTAAGAGTGTTCTCATTTTGTTCTTCAGGAACTTGTATTCCATCAATTAGATAGGCTGTTCCGCTTTCTCTTTCGCCACCAATAGAAGCAGGTGCAGCTTTACTTTTCATCATTCTTCTTTTTGGAGCAGGTGGTGCCGAGTTGTAACTTCTACTTTCCATAACAGCATCTGCACTTATGGCAATCTCTTGCAAGGCATAATTTCTACCGCCATAACTTAACCCAAACATATTAAGTTGCGGGTAGCGTTGGTACTCTTGGCGTAAGATTTTTATTTTTTTTGTAAATAAAGTTTGAGCCGTCGCATTTGAAAAAGCCGTGCTGGTCCAATTGGTATATTTTCTTGTATTGCCGTATAAGCTTAGTTTGCTCCAATTATTTTTGGCAAATGCATCTAGACTTGCATCATACATAGTCGCTAGTAATTCAGCGCTAAACTTTTCTTTTTGTTTTCCGCTAATTTTCACTTTCCATTCTTGCTCACTACCTGGAAGTATTTTATTTCTAAATGTTTCAAAGCTTATATCTAATTCTTTATTAGTCCATGGCACAGCGATGTTTACATTTTTGGCGTAGTACCTATTGTTTTTAATTGTAAAGTAAACAGCATAGAAACCACCTCTGTCTTTTTCATTTATAGTAAAGCTTTCCTTCTTACTGTTCCAAGCATTAGAAGTCTCTCCTTGACGCTCAATTGATTGGTGTATATAAGCATTTTTAAAGGCCGAGGAAATACTTAAAGTTGTCTTGTCCTTGGGTTGTAAGTTGGACTTGCTCAAGTAAGTAAATAATGCTTCGTTATTCTGCGCTTTTAATTGAGCCGTATTGACTAATCGAATAATTTTCTTTTCTATGTTTTCTTTTCCTTTACTATCCTTCGTTATTGCTTCTATTAAATAATAACCGTCAGTCGGAGCTATTTTAGGTAAGAAGATAGGCTTGCCTTGTTCGGTGGTTACCACTTTACGCCAGATTGTTTTTTTATTTTTCCATGCTAGTGGGTTACTCTCTTTATCATATTCATAGTCTGGAAAGTATTTTTTAAATGTTGTTTCCGTTAGCAGGTTTTCTTTTGGCGCTTGCCAGAAACGTTTCTTTAAAAAGGTCTTGGGTTGTTCTAATTGATACAAGGCTAATTCAACGGTACTTGGGGTAAACTTGCCGGAAATATTGGTTGTACTTACCTCAATGCGGTTAAACTTATTAAAGTCACTTTCGCTCGGTGCATTAATACTAACAATGAGCGATTGCTCAGTTATTGTATAATGCTTATTGCCTGTTCTAGTTTCGCCATTAATATCTGTTACATCCGCGTTTACAATAAAGTCATAAAAAGGTTTTGTGCGAGGGTTTACTTTCTCATCACCCAATGCAGTAAAGCTTACTTTAAATTGACCATGCTTATCTGTTTTGGCTTCGCCGGTTGTTAGCACAATTTCTTGACTTTGGCTGACGCCGCCACCATAATACCACCAACACCAACGGTAAGGGTAGCGTACCGTTCTTCGAACGGTATATTTTACTTTGGCACCATCAATTGCGTTTCCTGCATATGCTTTGGCTTTGCCGGTTACTGTTACTTCGTCGCCCAGTCTTACATTATTAGTTAAGCTGTCCATCACTACTTCGAACTTTGGACGCTTGTATTCTTCAACCTTAATTTGCTTACTGCCTTTATTTGTATAAATGGTAAACCGCCCATTTAGCAAACCTTCAGGTGCTTTAAATATGCCATTAAAAGAACCAAATTCATTGGTCGTTAGTGTTAGCTTTTTTACTTCTTTATAATTCGCATCTTTAAAAATGACATCCACTTTTTTATTACTTAATACACTATGTTCTTTATTATCTCCTTTAGACTGAATATAAATCCCTTTAAAAAAGATATTCTGTCCAGGACGATAAATGGCTCTGTCTGTAAATAAATATATTTTTTCACGCTTACGTGCAGTGTAATTTCGCTGTAATCTGAATCCTTGCTGTGACCAATAGGTATCATTATTATGAATGATTTCTATTTGATATCTATTGTTTGAATTATTCTTATTGTCATAGACGATTAGTCCAAGCGGGTCTGTTGTTTTTGTATCTACTTTAGTTATTATGTTTCTGCGTTTGTTGTAGTCATATTTAACTTGATAACGATTGACTGTGGCCGAACTTATTGGCTTGCCGCTATCACGATTAAGAACATAAATAACGGATTTATTCTTTTGTGCGCTTTGTACAAAGCTTATATCCGTTGCATGAAATAAGGTAAAACTCACCGGAGAGCGCTTAGGATTAAAAGATGCGTGCCCTGAAGCCATAATAGCGTAGTGGCCAGTTGCAAGACCGTTAATTTTTAACTCAGTGGTGTGCGCATCATATAATTTGGAGGCTGCTTTCTTACTTACATCTAAGGTCCATTCTTCAATAACATTTCCTGTGGTTGGAATTTTTTTATTGGCTTTGTAGTTGGTTAATCTTTTTTTATAATCGCTGTAGCCAATATCTATTATTTTAAAATATATTTTATCAATGTTCTTATAAGTTACCTTGCCCAATATGTTCTTGTTAGGAAGGTCTGCATTTTCGGTTGTTAGGTTTAGGCTTTCCTTTTCAATGCTGTTTTTAAGATTTACGGCTGTGGCGTACTCAATACTTTTTGGGTATTTTTTAATAAGTTCATTACATAGTTGCATGGCCTTCACTCTATCCTTGATCATGATGTGTTGGGTAAGCTTTAATAATGGCTTGGCGTTCGTGATGTTATTCGGATATTTTTTAATCAAGGTCTCTAACGCTTTTGCATAAAGTTTGTCGCCATCATTGCCGCTGTATTGTTGCTTGGCATAATCTAATCTTTTTACATCTAAATCAATTAATGCACTTGGCTCGTTGTCATTCTTATGCATGTTAGATGCCAATTGTAAATATTTTAATGCTAAATATTTGCTTGAGTAATCATCTTTGTTTTTAAAGCTTGTATTGGCAAATGTTGTAATGTCGGCAAAGGCATTTTTATTTTTTAATTGGAAAAAATATGCAGGCTTGGCAATATCCGTTTCGTAACTGCTATAAAAGTCAATAGCTCTATGTACAAGAACATCAAAGAGGGTTGGGCGTAGCTTTTCCGTAAACTGACCAGCTGTAATGAGCTCTTTAAATTGTTCTGACTTGTATTGTGTAAGCTTGCTAGCCTTATTCAATGAGGCTTCGTAGTGTTCTTGAATTTTATCAAAATATATTTGTGGTGTCCATGTTTCAACATCGGTTGGATATTTTAAATCCTTGGTGTTGGCTACATTGGTCCGTTTCATAATTTGCCAGCGGTGGTTTTGATAATAACTCTGGTATAATGTAGCAATCATAGAGTGCACTACATTTTTTTCTGGAAACTCTAATCCAGGCAATACTTTTTCAAAGGCAATGATATTGTTTACTTCATTCTTCTCGTCGCGGTCCGTTTGTGCCATGCGCATCTTGGCAACTGACTTAATAATCTGTTCTTTATTATTATTTTTTTTGGCAAAGGATAATATTTCCTTGATTAATTTCTCCGCATCTTTTGACTTTTGCTTTTGTAATAGTTGGTCTACTTCTTTCCAATTACTCTCGTAATAGTTAGTTTGACTAAAGGAAACAAGGCTTAAAAGGCATAAGCAAGCCGTGATGAGGAGATTCTTCATAATAAAGGGATGTTGTTTTCAACAATTTCCATAAAAATACATTTTTATTAACGAGTGAAAAACGGATTAACTATTTGATTAATTTTGCTATAGATTTGAAAAAGATACAAGAAAATATTTCCCTCAAAGCATTTAACACATTTGGCTTGGATGCATATGCCCAATATTTACAAACTTTTACTTCAGTTGAAGAAATAAAAGAAATTTTAGCTAGTGAGCATTATGCTAATCATGAGCATTTTATATTAGGTGGTGGCAGTAATATCCTGTTTACAAAAGATGTAAAAGCATTTGTCTTAAAGAATGAGATTAAAGGCATTGAAATTATTGAAGAGAATGAAGAATACGCATTAGTAAAATTTGGTGCGGGAGAGATGTGGCATGATTGCGTTCTTTGGGCCATAGAAAATAATTTGGGAGGTATTGAAAACTTATCCCTTATACCAGGAACAATGGGTGCGGCACCTATGCAAAATATTGGAGCCTATGGAGTTGAAATCAAATCAGTTTTACATCAAGTATGTGCTATTGAAAAATCTTCGGGTGAAGTGAAGTTGTTTAATAATGAAGATTGCGCATTTGGATACAGAGAGAGTGTATTTAAACGAGCCTTAAAGAATAAATACATAATCACTCATGTGACATTGAAGCTTACAAAGATGCATGCTCTTAAGATGGATTATGGCGCTATACAAGATGAACTAAACGCACAAGGTGTTAGTAGTCCAACGATTAAAGACGTTTCTAATGCGGTCATTGCCATTCGAGAAAGTAAGCTCCCTAACCCTAAAGAAATAGGCAATGCTGGAAGTTTCTTTAAGAACCCCGTAATTAGTAAAAAATCTTTTGAAAAAATACAATCTGAGAATCAAGATATGCCGCACTACGAGCAAGGCGATCAAGTAAAAATACCGGCAGGCTGGCTAATAGAGCAAGCTGGTTGGAAAGGTTTTGTTGATGGAGAGATTGGTGTACACAAAAATCAGGCTTTGCTCCTAGTTAATTATGGCAATGGTATTGGACAAGATATATATAATTTAAGTGAACGGATAATTAACGACGTTCAATCACGTTATGGTATTGGTTTAGAGCGCGAAGTGAATATTTATTAGTTGTATATAGCTCAAATTTATTGCATATACGTTCTTTTCTTGAAGCGTCATCTATTATTTTTACGAAATGCGCTCATTTTCAATTTTAATAGCTTTGTTGTTTTTTATTACGAGTGCATCCCATGCGCAGTATAAAAAAATACGTGCAGGAGTATGGGAAGGAACCGCTAGTTATTATCACAATAAGTTTAATGGTCGCTTAACTTCCAATGGCGAAATTTTTAGCAATAATAAAATGACAGCGGCAAGTAATTTTTTAAAATTAGGAACCAAAGTGCGTGTCACTAATTTAAAAAATGGCAAGTCAGTTATCGTAAGAATTAATGACCGTATGAATAAAAGTAACGGTCGCCTAATAGATATGTCGCGCATCTCGGCACAGCGATTAGGTTTTATTAAAGCTGGACTAGCCAAAGTGCGCATAGAAGTTGTTCAAGGAAGTAAGGCAGTCGTTGCTCGTTATGGCAAAAACGATTACATACACAGTCCTAAGAAAAGGAAGGCCATATTGAACGGGGAAACAGTGGCAGTCGCTAAAAAGAATACAGCAAAAAGATCAGTACTATTAAGTACAAAACCAACGGCAGTTGCTAAAAAGCAATCCAGAGATAAATCAATACTGTTAAAAAGTGCGCCCGTTGCGATGGTCAAAACTACACCGGCCAATACTAAAAGAACAGCATTGCTAAGCCCAGATGTATTGTTGAGTAAAAATAAAGTGGTTAAAAAAGAGGTTGTTGTAGCTCGAGCTAAACCTAAATATGTTCGAAAGAAGGTAGTGTCAAAGAAAAAGCCTAAAAAAGTAGCCATGCAAAAAAAGCAAGTGCAAAAAAAAGAGCTAGTGCAACCTCAAGAACTGTCAGCACCCAAGAGAAAAAGCTCTCGATATTGGATAGAGAAGCAAAAAAGCATGAAAGAGTACTTGCCTAAATCATGGCTTGAAACGGTATCTAACTATGAAAGTGACTTTAAAGAAGAGGCACAATATAGAAAAGGTGCAATTAATTCTTTTATGGATAGCACGCAGCACTTTACATTAACCTTGTCAGATTTGGTTCCTGATTCTTCTTATCGCTTTATTCTCTTGTCTCGTAATTTAAATCAGTTAGATACTTTTAATATTATGCCTATGACCTTGCCTGCTGATTTAATTAAGGGTAAGGAGGATAAAAAAGAGAATGTTACTTTTTCTAGAGACGCGGATAGTTACATTTATTTCTTTGAATATAAAGTACCGGCAGGTACAGATTATATACAAATGCAATGGGTGGGTAAAAAATATGAAGGCGCTTCTCATGAAGATTTTTGGTTATTCGTTTTTGATCAATAATAGACGCATAATTATTCAGAACTTGTTGTTAAATTGAGGGTGTTATTCCTTAAAACCCAGTGTTAAAGCTGATTTAGTTGTTTCTTTTTAATTTATAATAAAGATGTCATTAGCATAATTATGTATTGGCGTTTCAATGGCAAGCTACTTTTGCCTAATGAATTTTAAATGGCTATTGATAGCAATTATCTTCTTTTTACCGCAAAGCACATTTGCGCAATATAGAAAAATAAAGCAAGGTGTATGGGAAGGGACAGCTAGCTATTATCACAATAAATTTAATGGACGTCTTACGGCTAATGGAGAAACCTTTAGTAATAGCAAGATGACAGCCGCAAATAATTTTCTTAAATTAGGAACGTGGGTTCGCGTTACAAATACTAAAAATGGCAAATCTGTGGTGGTTAAAATAAATGATCGAATGAACAAGCGCAATCGACGTTTAATAGATATGTCAAGAGCTGCGGCAGAAAAGCTTGGTTATATTAATGCCGGGCTAGGGAATGTAAAAATGGAGGTGCTGCCTGGCTATAAAAAAGGAAAAAGGAAGTTGAAAAAGAAAAAGCAAGCTGTTGCAAAAGTACCTGCTAAAAGGCATGGAAAAATAAGCTTAAAAGAACGGGTCTTTAAATTTCCAGCTTGGGCCAAAGTTGTACTTAAATACGAAAAGGAAATGAAGTTACAAGCTAAATATATTTCAGGTGCTCATATAGGTCAAAGAAAGGATAGTATGTTTAGTGTAACTGCCACTGGTGTTGAGGCTAATAAATCTTACCGTATTATGGTCTTATCTAGAGCAGCAAGTGCATTAAAAATAATGAATATTATTCCTGGAGATGAAGCAGGAATGCAAATAGCTAGTGCGCGTTATTATGCCATGGTTCAATCTAAAACAGAAGAAGCACACTTTATATTTAACTTAAATTACGATGTGCCAGTGGGAACAAAAGAGTTGCGGTTTGAGTGGGAGACTGAAAGTTATGAGGGTATTTCTGAAGAGGATTTTGTCTTATTTGTTTTAGAAGAATAGTCGTAATTATACTTCATTCGCTCTTTTCTCTATTTATATTTGAGTTAATAAATACTTTATTTTGTCAAAACATCTTAATACTAACAAAGTAAGTTTAGCGGGTCTCATTATTGCCATGGGTATTATTTATGGTGATATTGGTACGTCGCCTTTGTATGTATTTAATGCTATAAGTCATGGTCGTGGTATTACACCTGATCTAATTTTAGGGAGTTTGTCATGTATCATTTGGACATTGACACTGATGACTACTATTAAGTACGTATGGCTCGTGCTACGTGCTGACAATAATGGTGCTGGAGGAACATTTGCTCTATATGCACTTGTGCGAAGGCGTAAAAAATGGTTGGTTATACCAGCTATGATTGGTGGTGCAGCCTTATTGGCTGATGGAATTATTACGCCTCCTATTTCTATTACATCAGCCATTGAAGGCTTGCGAGAGTTGCCTGGTTTAGAAGCTATTGAACAAAAAACAATTGTTGGTATTGTATTAGTTATTTTAACGCTCTTTTTTATTGTTCAGCAATTTGGCACTTCAAGTATTGGCAAGTTCTTTGGTCCAATAATGTTAATTTGGTTTACCATGTTGGGTGTCTTTGGATTTATGGCAATAGGAAGCGATTTAAGTATTTTTAAAGCGCTTAATCCATACTATGCCTTTCGATTTATGGTTGACTACCCTGGTGCTATTTGGTTATTGGGTGCAGTCTTTTTATGTACTACTGGAGCCGAGGCTTTATATTCTGATTTAGGTCACTGTGGTCGTCCCAATATTCGATACTCTTGGATTTATGTCAAGGCTTGTTTGCTTTTAAATTACTTTGGTCAAGGTGCACACCTTTTATCTACCTATAAGAATCAGGTGTTAACTGATGCATTTAGAGAAGAGAATGGCATCAATGCATTTTTTGATTTAGTACCGGAGTTCTTTATTATTCCGGCAGTAATCATTGCATCTTTAGCAGCAATTATAGCTAGTCAGGCTATGATTACAGGCTCGTTTACTTTAATCAGTGAGGCGGTTCGTTTAAACCTTTGGCCTAAGATGAAAATTAATTTCCCCTCTGATTCGCAAGGACAAATTTATATTCCTGGTCTAAATTGGATGATGTATGTTGGTTGTGTATTCGTTGTTCTTTACTTCCAAAGTTCTTCTAATATGGAGGCTGCTTATGGATTGGCTATTGTTACAACCATGTTGAGTACAACGATTTTGTTTGCCAACTTCATGGTTATGAAGCGTATTGCTAAGCATTGGATTTATTTATTCTTGGTTGTGTATTTATCTATTGAAACGGCTTTCCTTATTGCTAATATTAAGAAGTTTCCTGATGGTGGTTTTGCGACCTTTATTATCGCTGGTTTACTATTTGGTATTATGTATGTCTGGTATTTTGCCAGAAAAATTAAAAACCAATATGTAGAGTTTGTAAAGCTCGAAGATCATTTACCTACTATTCAAGACTTAAGTACTGATGCCAGTATAAGCAAGTATGCTACTCACTTAGTGTATATGACTAGTGCAAATAATTCAAAGGAAATTGAGGCTAAAATCATTCAATCTATTTTGAACCAAAAACCAAAGCGTGCCAATATTTACTGGTTTATTCACGTAGATATTTCTGATGAACCTTATCAGAAAGATTACTTTGTAGAGGAGATTGTGCCAAATGAAGTCATACGTGTAGAGTTTAGATTAGGCTTTAGAGTGGAGCAAAAAATAAACTTGATGTTCAAGGAAGTGGTGGCAGAAATGGCTAAGAATAAAGAGGTAAATATTGATAGTCGTTACGCTTCGTTACGTAAGAGAAAAGTACAAGGGGATTGGCGCTTTATTGTGATGGAAAAATTCTTGTCTAACAATAATGACCTTACATCTCGGAACAAAATTATTATGAGCCTTTACTTTATACTTAAGAACTTTAGTTTGAGTGAAGAGAAGAGTTTTGGCTTAGACCCGAGTAATGTTATTGTTGAGCCTATTCCTTTGGTTGTGGCTCCAATTTCTGATTTAGGCTTAGAGCGAGTTTACGAGTAATATTATGATATTAGCCTCTATATTGCCTGACCCATAAAGTTTTGAAGT
>CALIIL010000095.1 GCA_938017685.1 uncultured Chitinophagaceae bacterium | reverse complement strand
ATACCAAATTCTCCATGCCCACGGCTATATTAAGTGGCGACGTGCTCAATATTTATACCTATGAGTTATTAAATAATATAACGCACAAGAATCAAAAGAAGGTTGTCGCTTTATTTAATAAAACTGCCATTGAAGTCTGTGAAGGACAACAAATGGATATGGATTTCGAGGAAATAACAAATGTGCCTGAAGGTGATTATTTAGAAATGATTAGTTTAAAGACTTCTGTATTGCTGGCGTGTTCTTTAAGCATTGGTGCCTTACTAGGAGGAGCGAGTGACGATGATGTGCAACAGTTATATGAGTTTGGAAAAGATGTAGGTATTGCCTTTCAATTGAAGGATGACTATTTAGATTCTTTTGGAGATGAAAGCAAAACGGGTAAGAAGCAAGGTGGTGATATTATGGCTAATAAGAAAACGATTTTCTATTGCTACATTACTGACATTGCTACTGATGCTCAAATGAAACAAATTCAAGACTTACAAGCTTCATCAAGTGAAGATAAGGTTGATCAGACCTTGGCCTTATACCGAGCGATGGGCGCTGATGATTATGTAAGAAAACTGAAAGAAGAATACTCTCAAAAAGCATTTTTAGCTTTAGATAAAGTGAGTGTTTCGGCTGAGAAGAAAGCTCACTTGAAAGACTTGGCGGAGATGTTGTTGGTAAGGGAGAAGTAGGGCAATGTAGTTATTGCTATTAAGATTGTCAAATACGAATAAGTTTTAAATCAAGTATTATGAAATTAAAGACTGTGATTTATTATGTTATTGGGCTATCTCTTTTGACCAAATATTCTAAAGGTCAGGAATTTGGAGCCCTATATAGAATTGATACTTTTGAAAGCAGTTTATATATTGCTAAGCAACCGAACAACCCTTTTGAGCTCAATGATAGTACATGGGTTTTTATGAAGTTTAGAAGAAATGGAAAATTAAGATTGTTCTATACTATTAAATCGAAATATTACTTGGATAAAAGAATTGAAATCGGTTTGATTGAGGATTATAAAATTTTAACACCCTCTACAATTAAAGAAGTACTTTGTGAAAATGATGAAACAGGTGAGCTGAAAAAAGTAAAAAGGCTATACAATAATACAGAAAAAGTGAAGTCTTTTCAGAAAAAAAAGTCCTTTCGTCGCAAGTATTTCTTTCTTGAAAGAATTAGTAATGCTACTAACGATGATCACACAAAAGATTTTTTAAAATAATTTTACCATTTTAGAAGTAATGCTATACTATAAGACGGTAAACAAATTACTTAATCAATATACCAACCTCTTTCTTCAAGCGCTTCTTATCAATACAAACAACACCCACACCTTCACAAACTAAGCCGCCAGCAAGATTAGCAACTTCAGCCATTAACACTTCATCGTTCGTTGCTGTATAAACTAATGAAGCGGCGGCAATGACTGTATCGCCTGCTCCGGATACATCAACAATATCGCGTTTGTGAGCCTTGATAATGTGGGCATTTTTATCTTTTTGTACAAATACGCCTTTCTCAGAAAGGGTTATGAAAGAAATGTTGTGCTTAAGCTTAGCCTTAATCTGTTCGTGTATGTCTTTAAGATTGGTCTTATTTACTTTCAAGCTTTCAATACCTAAGCCATCCTTAATCTCTTTTAAATTTGGCTTAAAAATATCTACTCCTTTATATGCAAAAAAGTTGTCGTGCTTAGGATCAACGGCAATCTTAGCGCCAATCTCTTTGGCATGTGCCATTACATTTCTAATAACGGACTGGGTTAGTACGCCTTTATTATAGTCTTGCAGAATAACAACATCTGGCTTTTCAATCTGTATTGCTTTTAAACAATGATTTATAAACTGCTGCTCAAGCTTTCTAGGTAGGTTCTTAGCCTCTTCATCATCAATACGCAACAAGTGCTTATCGCTACTAATTACACGCGATTTAGAGGTGGTTACTCGATCTTTAGATTTGAGAATATACTTGGTGTTTAATCCGT
Organism: uncultured Chitinophagaceae bacterium; assembly: GCA_938017685.1. Classification (GTDB taxonomy): domain Bacteria; phylum Bacteroidota; class Bacteroidia; order Chitinophagales; family Chitinophagaceae; genus JAGNRR01. Next base: position 12,023 of record CALIIL010000095.1, on the reverse strand, counting down.
TTTCTTTGGCTGTTTTCAATAGACGTTTGGCTTCTTCGTCTTGACCTATTACAGAAAGCGTGATAGTCTCGGCACCTAAGGCCTGACAATTAAGCGAAACATTAATAGCTCCACCTAGTCGTGTTTCTTTCTTTTGTAAGTTTACTATAGGTACAGGCGCTTCAGGACTCATGCGGTCGCTATAGCCAAACCAATAGTTATCAATCATCACATCGCCAATCACAAATACTTTGAGCTTGGCTAATTTATTAAAGAGGGTAGTGCTGTTCATCTAAGAACAGTAAAATTACTTTTTTTGTTTGTTTTTCTTTTTCTTTTTGGGTCTTATTACGCGGGTAATATCATAATCAACACCCCAAGCAAATACATGCCAAATATTAGGTGTGCCAATAAACTCATACTGATGGAAATAAGAAGCACTGAACTGCCATCTTTTTTTACTGTATGATGCGCCTAATCCATTACGCCAGCGAGATAAGCGCGTACCATTATTATCAAAGTTGATAAATGGTTCAGTATAAATATGCACCTCTATTCGTTTATTTATAGAGCGTTTGATTTTTATTCTGTTACGCCACACATAATTTGGTGAATATCTTTTGAGATAATCGCCGTCAAAATAATTAATGTCGTGCTGCATTAAAGTTCTATAATCTAATTTAGTTTTCCGATAGATCTTTTTATCAGCGCTTAATGCTATTCTAAAGCGGTTTTCGTCTTTATCATGATTAGTCATGAATCTATAGTAGAGTTCGCCGCTCAACCATTTATTAAACTTATGACCATAAGCCAATGAGAAGTTACTTCGTCTAAATTGCGATATATTCTCCTTTAAATCCAATCGGTAACTAAATGATAAGTCGTTCTTCTTATTGAATCGATACTTCAATCCCACTTCATTGCGCAAGCGCAAGTCCTGCTCTTGAGCAGTAAGCTGAAAGCAACAAAGAATGAATAATAGACTACACAGAATTTGCTTCATTCTCCATTGATTTTAGGTCATTGCTGTTTTCATTCTTATCGGCATAATAATAAGCGTATATATTGGCCGTATCTCTTAAGAAATTTACATTTCTTACTTCAATTCTATGGATGGGTAGGCCAGTACGTTTTACCAAATCTGCAATCATTTGTTCACGTTTCTCCGGTTGAATGAGATCAATCCGTTCGTATACAATTTCTTTTACATTCTCATGTTTAAGCCCCATGTATTTATCTAGGATGAGCGTGATAACAAGTATTACGACGTTAAATAATATGATAAAGAAGAAGTTGCCACCGCCAGTATCAGCCAAGGCATTGAGCATTCCCATAGCTACACAGGTAAAGAAATAACCCATTTCTTTAATGGGTACTGTAACTGTCCGATACCGAATAATGGAGAATATAGCAAAGAGACCAAAGGCAAAACCTGTCTTAATTTTAGTATCACCGAGCAAAAGACAAATGATAAAAATTAAAACATTAAAAATGAAAAAAGTATAAACGTAGTCCTTGTTCTTGTGTATAGAGTAATAGATAACACGTACTAATAGGAAGATGGCCAGTAAGTTTATTCCCAATCTTAATAGGAGTTCCATATATTCAAATGGAGCGTGCGGTGCAAATGCCTCTAGCATTTTATCTACCTCATCTTCTACACCGTTTAATGAATCCTTGAGCGTCCTCGCTACTTGATACATTGAATCTTTCTTAGACATATTTTAATTTATTTATTTTTAATAGGGTTGGTTTAAAATTATTTTTTTTGATATTATCGACGAGCATAACTACTCCAATGGCGTATTTGCTAAAGCTAGACTTTCTTATACCGTACTTTTTTAATACCTGTATTGTATGGCTAAAGTTGTCTGTTTTTCCTTGCTTTACTTCAATAATAGCTACATGAGGCAAGGCTATTTTTTTTTCATTTCTTATGAAAGAAATATTTGTATCAATAGTAATACGCTCAGTAAAGGATTTATTGGTAAATGTAATTCTGTCGAAATCATTGCTTAATTGAACATCTAACTCATCTCCATGATAGCGTTTATAACTAATCATTTCGTATTCTCCTGCACCAAGTGCATTTGGAATAACGTCTAAAGAAATTCGTTGTTTATCCGTTCTAGTGCCGCGTAGTTTATTTTTTATTTCATAAAAAATTAAGCCTGAATCAGTATACTCGCGTGTTCTCACTTTAATTCTATTCACATAACCATTGTGGTGATCACGATAGAATGAAAAGTCATCCGTGTCGTAATAATGTGTACGATAATTAAACTTCCTTAAACCTTCAATCTCCAAGATTAGTTGCTGATCTAGCATTTCGGATAATACCTGCGGTAATTGCTCACTAGATAGTATAAACTTAGTATCTACTCTATTAAGTAGGCTCACTTGGTTCAATCCCTCAAGAGAAATTGATTCAAATTTGTTTAAAACTGCTTCTAGTGCTGACATTTAAATTTTTATTTCAAAATCAGCAAGAACTTTGTCTTCTTTACGTTCAGTAATTTCGAACTCCTGTATTACTGGATCTTCGTTATTTGTGCAAAGGTCACACTCGGTAAATGTCCAAATTTCATAAGTACCTTTTCTTAGCTCTTCAAATTTATAAGCGCCGTTTAAGTCAGTTCTTGTTTCTTTTAGCACTCTACCGCTACCTTTTACGGATAGCACTACTTTCATATCGGGAGTATAACCTTCAGCTTCTGGTACTACATCATTACCTGGAGTGAAATCTCGTGCATATACTTTTCCGCTAACCGAAGATAAGCCACCAAAACCCGCTTCTTTAGTGCAAGATGAAAAGACTATAAGTACTAAAGCGCAAAGCGCCACCATTATTTTGTTCATAGTGATTAAATAATTTATCTATTGGACGATAAATATACTATAATCACTCGGGGAATTTAATAATTTGATAACACTAAAAAGAAGTAGCCGTATTCTTCTTTACTGTAAATACTCTGGACAAGTTAAAACCGAATTGGAACTCGCTTTTTGCCCAATCTTGATATGTTTCTGTAATAAAAGCTTTTTCATTCATGCCACGTGCATTACTAAAGTGCAATTGAAATACGTGACCACCCGTTTCAATATCTAGTCCTATTGAAATCGGCACTTTATTTACGTTACTATTATTACCGTATAACATGGGGTAAGTATCTAATATTAATGCCGTACTGCCAGATAATTTAAGTCTTGCGCCAACACCAAGAGCTACGGCAGTATTAAAATCTGCAATATAATCTACCAAATTGCGGTGTACTAAAGTAGGGGACAGTTGTAGTGTAAATTGCTCGCTAAACTTACGACCTATTATCGCTTGATGATAGTAACCTAAACGATTAGAAAAGCTATTGAATAATTCATTTGAAAAAGGAATTGTTTTGATAGTCATACCGCTTACCCATATAATGGAAACTGGTCTTTTTTTAATACCATCCTGTTGATGCATTAATCTGTATTTTACAAATCCGTCTACCTCTTTTTGAAAAGAACTTCGACCAATACCAACGGTTAAATCCTTGGTGATACCATAATCAAAGCCCATACGCATACTTGCTTGGTCAAAACCAAATAAATCACTGATGCCATTTTTTACAACGCCAAAACGGTGCAAGATTCGAAAGTCTAAAACACCTTCACCCAGCATTTCCATGGAGTGTCCGTTAATTACTCGGCTTGATTTAAATGCGTTGTATACGAGCTCTTGTTTCGGAGCTTCATCACCCATAAGGTTATCTAATTCATCTACACCCGTTTGTGCGTGGGATAATATAGGTAAGAGTAAAAAGTATAAAAGGAAATGTTTTTTCATAAGTGTGTTAGGTTATATTTTTTTCAGGTCAGCGTCAATTTTTATTGTAATAACTTCTGCTATTTTTTGACCTACAAGGCTAGGTATCTTTATCTTATAATCTTTGATTTTTAGTTTAAAGTCGGCCTTCATATTAACCTGGTCGTTTTTGATTGTGATGGTTCCTGTTTCTGAAATATTTTGAGTAACACCATGAATTTTTAGAAAACCAGTAACAGTTACTTTATGCGTACCATTTTTGGTGAAATCTATTTTGTCTAAATCTTTAATTTTACCAGCTAAAATAGATTTAGGGTATTTGTCACTTTCTAAATATTTCTCATTAAAATGTTGCTGCATCAACGAGTTGCTAAACACGTAGTTTTTTATAAGAAGTGAAAAATTGAGTTGGCCTTTTTTAGTATCTAATAATATACCTACTTTGTTATTTGTTGCTTCAATATCTTCTAACAAAGCGTAAGAGTAAAAACTGATTTGACCAGTTTTGGTAAAGTATTTGTCAGCCGAGGCTGTAATGCTTGTTAATAATAGAATAGCTAGGAGTATATTTTTCATGATTTCAATATTTTATTTAGAAGTAAGACCGCAGATGGTTGTTTTAGTTAAAGAGCAATTGTTAATATAGACCTTTGATAATCATATCTTAGTTATTATTACTCCCGCGAGCAATCCAAGTATTTAGTTTTAGTAAAAAACAGGCATCTAATTTGCCAGCATTTTTAGGCATTGGGCTAAAGTTGGTTTCATGATTAACGGCACCTTGGAAGCGACCGCCATCAATAGCAGCTTTTACATTAGCATAGCCTACTAAATTATAATTGCCAGCTTGCGATGCTGCGGAATGGCATCCTGATGTATTGCATTTAGCGTCAATTTCGGCCACTAAATCATTGGCAAAACTAACGTTCGTTGTGTCGCAATTAGAGGTGTCATCTAATTCTTCTCTATTGTTCTTTTCGCAAGAAAGTGAGAGCATAGCTACAAGTACAAAGCTTAAAACAACAAGTATATTTCTATTCATTACATATCAAAAATAACAAATAAAGGGCGGTATAACCGCTCTTTATTTCATAATATGTATCAATACTTTATTATCTAATTAAGTTAATATCTCCTTTATGCATATCCTGCGAATTATCACGATATCTTAGTTTTAAAACATACTGATAGGTTCCAATATTAGCATTTTGTTTGTCGCCATAGGTTCCATTCCATCCTGCCCTTAATTCTGTTGTTCTAAATATTTCTTGTCCCCAACGATCGTATATGGTCAATAATAAACCAGTAACGTCTGGCCCAATTTGAACATGGAATTCATCATTGTTACCATCACCATTTGGACTAAATGCATTTGGTATAAATACCGAACGGTCAATCTCAGGAATATTTGGTGGTGGCGGAGGTGGCGGTATGTATGTAAAGTTAGCCGTTATAATATCGGTTGTGTCATATTTAAAGCTTGTATTAGGATTTGATAAGTCTAAAATAGTTGTGGTGGTATTGTTTTTATCCCAACCGCTAAATATGTGGCTCACATTAGGTGTTGCCTCTATTTGGTAACTATTCAATCTGCTTAATCGAATGGTGTAAGGGTAGCTTGGCAATAAGTTGCCATCTAACTTAATCGTACCCGTGTTTACTGGTTGTACATCAAATGTAACATCTATTGAATCGTAATTGTAATATTTAAAATAAGCAATAACCGAGTCTTCATCATTAAATCCAAAATTGACTGGTGTAGTTGTAGCGTTTGGATTAACTACGTTGGCAGCATTATTTAACTCCCAACGGTCAAAACTCCAATAGGGCCCTAATGTTGGTGTGGCTGTTAGTTCATATAACGAATCTGCTTCTATCACTTGGCTCCATACGTATGGAGATTTTACAGAACCGTCTAAGGCGATTATACCACTATTTGTAGGAGATACATTTAGCTTTAAACGCTGAGGATTAAGGCTCATGCAACTATCTAGTTTCTGACCAATAACACCACATCGACTAACTAAGAAGGAGCGTGATTGCGCAACATTCGTTTGCCAATCGGCAAATGTGCCGCCCCACTGAGTAGCCTGTCTTGCCATTTCTGGTGTTAAGATATTAACTACAGAGTCGTAATGTGCTAGTAAATTATCACAGTCCAATGGACCATTAAACATATTAATCCATTCTTGTCTGTAGTTTTGAGAAAACTCTGCATTATTTAATAAAGCGGTAAGCATATCTGTGTGCTTAATGTTAGAGTTATTTTGGAACATGCTGGTTGGCTCACAAGGATCAAACTCAAAACTTGTGGTTCCAAGATTAGAGAAGTTGGCATTGTCCAAATCTGTAATAGCATCCATATCCCACAATACGTAGCGCCATTTTACTTTATTATTATTACCGCGAGCTCTCCACCACATGGTATTCCAGTTTAACCAATCATGATTAACTAAGAAGGTATTTAATATAAAGTATTGAATAAATGATTTAGTATTCAACTCACTTTTTACATAATCATAATTAGCTTGATTAGCCATATTATTATTCGTAATGAAATTGTACAAATTATTCCAACCGGTATCGCTACCAATGCGCACACGTAAGCCTCCCCAATATGATAGATGGTCTACTTTATCTCTTTTCTTGCCATAATAATATTCAAAATGGTCTCCATCAACACGCTCACGTAAGTCGTATAGGCCGTAGTATTGACCATTTACAAACATTAGGGTAGGGTGCCAACGACGAAAATCCATTTCCAATCCATACTTCTCAGAAAGTGTTTGAGCAAATACATCACGCATATGTGTACCGTTATTAGGAAAGCCTGTTGGGAAGTTATCAGAACCTCCAGCTTTCATCATAACACGATCAAACTTATCTCTTAATGACGTGCCAAAGAACTTATAGTTAAATGAGGATTCAGTTCCTGTTTCATCCATTGCTTCAAAGTCAATCCCTTTTTGAGCGTAAGCCCATGAATCTTGACCATGACGCGATGCACGTCCTAATAACTCAATTTGATAATTAAGGTTATTATCAAAATATTCGAATGAGCTCCAAATTCTTGGTGCGGCAAATGAGAATAACCATTGCGCCGTAGTAGATGATGCTGCCGTATAAGGACCACAGACAGATATTACATCGAAGTTAGAATTTTCGTTAATAAAGTATGTATTTGTTTCTATTTGACTAGGAAGTATCAATGGGTTAGCACTAATGGCTATAGCTCTTATGGATGTATTAGCCGCGACATTAATAGGCCCCGCATAAGGTGTAGAAGCTGCAGATGGAATAGAACCGTTGAGCGTATAGTATATACTTGCTCCTGTTGGAGAACTTAAAGCCACATTTTGAGCCGCAGGATAATTGCCCGGTGCTACTGAAAATATTGGAGCTGGCTCGTAACCATCTTTAGCATTTACGTTAGCAGCATTTGGCGTTGGGGTGTCAAATATGGACCATGTTAAAGCGCCATCGGTTGTACGACCTCTTGAGTGATTAATTTGTGTTTTATTAGAAGTAAGGTAAATTGAATCTACAACTACACCCATTGGATTAGAAAGTATAAACCATTCTTGGTCAGCTTGTCTTAATTTAAAATCAGGATGAATTTGTCCTGTTGGGTGCACCAAATCTCTTTTACTACAAAAAATCATTTTTCGACCATTTGGCGCAATATCTGTTACAGCAGGGATGGCCCATTTCTGTAAGTCAGTCGCATCGTCACTTAAAAAATAGCCAGTAAGATTGACATTGGTGGCTCCAGTATTGTAGAGTTCAACCCAATCTTCACGTTCGCCAAAAGCATCTAATACGGTATTCATATTAGAACATGAATATTCATTAATCACTACTTGCGCGTAAGTAGATTGTACGAATAATAAGATACTAAGAACCAGAAAAATCTTTTTCATTTGAAACTTTGTTATATATAACGTTTAAAGTTAGCCCATGGTTGGAAATATGACAAAAATAATATTAACATTTGTGTAATATTATGGTAATATTGTATAGAATAATTATTCAATTATGACAAAGAACATTTTAAGCTGTTGTATTTTAATTTTGTTATCTTTAAGTGCATCTGCGCAATTAACAACAACTAATTTGCCAATATTAAAAGTACAAACAACCCAAGCCATTGTTGATACTTATGCTCAAGCGCAATTAGAAATTATTGACAATGTTTCAGGTACTAACAATATTGCTGACCCTGCTACATTAAGTTCAAATATTGGGATTAAACTTAGAGGTGATGCCGCGGCTCAGTCTTATGTAAAAAAGTCCTATTCGGTAGAAACTTGGACTGCAGCATTTAATGTTTCGAATAACATTAGCCCTTTAAACCTTCCAATAGAAAATGATTGGGTACTATTGGCAGCTTATCCAGACAGAAGTTTAATGCGCGGCAAGTTATTGTTGGAGTTGCACGATGATATGGATCGATATGCGCCAAGATTAAAGTACTGCGAGCTCATGATAGATAATGTATATCAAGGGGTGTACTTATTTGGAGAAAAAATTAAAAGAGATAGTGCTCGTCTTGATTTAGCCAACTTGCGCATACAAGATAACTTTGGTGATGAGCTTACAGGCGGTTACATTTTAAACATAGATAATGAGACGGGTGGTGGCTTTAATAGTAATTACGCACCTCCTTATGCATTGGGTACGCAGCAAGTACGCTTCCTGTTTGAATATCCAAGCAATGGTGATATAACTCCATCGCAAGAGGCATACATTGAATCGTATATTGATAGTTTTGAAAATGGCTTAAATGGTGCAAACTTTCAAGATACAATTTTAGGATGGCGCCCATTTGGAGCCAATAATGCCTTTATAGATTATATTTTGGTCAATGAGGTCGCTAAGAATTATGATGCTTATCGTATTGATATGTATTTATATAAAAATAAATTAAAGAAAATGAGACCAGGGCCATTATGGGGTGGTGATGCTTCTTTTGCCAATACAGCGAATTGCGAAGCCGCCGTTGATACAGGTTGGGCTTATAAGTTAGGGGCGGTTTGTGGTAATGAAAGTAATTTGCCAGCATTCTGGTGGGAGAAATTGATGAGTGACACTCTTTTTGTCAAGGATTTGAAATGTCGCTATCATTTATTTCGTCAGCCTGGACAACCATTGGATAAAGCATTAATCTATGCGCATATTGATAGTTTTGCTAATGTATTAAATGCACAAGGTGCTCAAAGCAGAAACTTTACAACTTATCCAATTTTTGGATCACCTATTATTAATGAGCCAACACCTATGGCTACTGATTTTGCAACGGAAGTTACTAACTTAAAGACCTTTATAGAAGCTCGATTAAATTGGTTAGATGCGCAATGGGTAACAACACAGCCTTGTTTTGCAACGGCTATCAATGATATTTCCTTGGAAAAAGAAATAGCTATCTATCCTAATCCGGCTCAAAACATATTAAATATTAGCTATGCTCAGAATGGCAAGGTCAATTACTACCTAAGTAATTTGGCGGGTCAGCAGCTTATGCAAGGGAGTGGATATGCTACCTTTGAAATAAATGTTTCAGAGCTAGCGGCTGGTCTATACTTGTTGCATTTAGAAGTCGATGGTAAGCAATTGGTGCGTAAAGTAAGCGTACAGTAATCCATGCCAATAAAGCAGGACTTAAATAATATTATTCTTAATGAGGATGGCTTATCCATGGCCACTGATTATATTTTTCCAGAAGGGAAAAAGGACTTGCCTGTAATTATTTATACCCATGGATTTAACGGCTTTAAAGATTGGGGAAATTTTAATAAGATTGCCTCAGCCTTTGCTAAAGCAGGTTTTTTATTCGTAAAATATAACCTTTCTCATAATGGGACAATCCTAGGAAGTGAGATGGAATTTATTGATTTAGACTTATATAGAAAAAATAATTATAGTAAAGAATTAAGTGACTTACTTTCGGTTGTAAAGCATGTTTGCCATGATGATTTCAAACATAGTTCAATCATATCGCAAAATAATATATATCTATTAGGGCACAGCCGCGGTGGTGCCACTAGTATTTTAGCTGCGCAAGATAAGCGTATTGCTGGCTTAGTTACTTGGGCAAGTATTGCACAATGTACTTCACCTTGGTCAAGATTCACGGTTGAAAAAATGTCTGATTGGAAAGAAAAGGGAACCTTCTATTACGATAATAAAAGAACGAACCAACAATTGCCAATTGATTATCAGATATATGAAGATTATAAAGCCAATGCAGATGTATTAGATTTGAAAAAGGCAGTTCATGCTATGCAAAAGCCTATGTTATTCATACATGGAAAAGAAGACCCGGCCGTGCCTTACGAAAGTGCTGAAGAATTAAATGCAGCTAATCCGGTATATTCGAAAATTTTATTATGCCAAGGTGATCATGTTTTTAGTAGAAAACACCCTTGGCCTCATGATTATCTGCCTGCAGAGACTAAGTTTGTAGTGGATCAAACGATACAATTTATTCAAGCTCAATAATGAAAAACCTTCGATTATTAATTCTTATCTTCTTTATTTCAATCATATTCTCATGTAAGACGGTTAGTAGGGCCGATGCGCAAGTAAAAGACGCAACATCTACCACGCCTGCACCATCAACAAAGCAAGCTTCTATACAATTACTAGACTTTCCGTCCTTAGACGGTTTGGTTATGAAGGCAGACTACTATTTTCTTGATTTTGGTGCACCGATTATTGTTATGTGTCATCAAGCAGGTTCGAGTAGAGGTGAATATATGGAAATAGCCCCAAAATTGAATAAGATGGGCTATAACTGCCTTGTACTAGATCAGCGATCAGGTGGTCAAATGAATAAGATTATTAACCAAACAGCCAAACGCGCCAAAGAACAAAAACTGCCGACCGAATATATAAATGCTGAGCAAGATATTAAGGCAGCAGTTCGTTGGGCAAAACTGAATAGTCCTAAAAAGGGGATTATACTTTGGGGTAGTTCGTACTCAGCATCATTGGTACTAAAAGTAGCCAAGGAAGAAAAAGCGGTGTCTAAAGTAATCAGCTTCAGCCCAGGAGAATATTTTGGAAAAGCAATGAGCCTTGTTGATAATATTAAAGATTTAAACAAACCGGTATTTATCACTTGTGCTAAAAATGAAATTGGAAGTACAAAGAGTATCTTCAAAGCAATTGCTTCGGAGAATAAAACCTTTTTCAAACCAAGAACAAAAGGTAACCATGGCTCGCGAGCATTATGGGGACAGTTTGATGATCATCAAGCTTATTGGAAAGCGGTGATAAAATTTCTAAATAATTAATTACAATTTAAAAAAAAAATATGTCAGAAGCAAGAAACCTAGAACCAGAAGTAGTTTGGAATCATTTTGAAGATTTAAATGCAGTGCCTCGTCCGTCAAAAGGAGAGGAGCGTGTCATTGCTTTTGCTAAGAACTTTGGTGAGAGCTTAGGCTTCGATACTTACCAAGACCCAGTAGGCAATATAATTATTAAAAAACCAGCTAGTGCTGGCATGGAAGATCGTAAGACGGTGATCTTACAAGCGCACTTAGATATGGTGCATCAGAAAAACGCTGATACAGCATTTGATTTTGACACCCAAGGTATACAATCTTACATTGATGGTGATTGGGTTAAAGCGCGCGGAACGACTTTAGGTGCTGATAATGGTATGGGCGTTGCGGCTATTATGGCTTTGCTAAGTTCTGCTGACTTAAAACATCCTGCATTGGAAGCCTTGTTTACCATTGATGAAGAGACGGGTATGACGGGTGCATTCGAATTAGAAAAAGGCAAGTTGGATGGCAAAATACTATTGAACCTAGATACTGAGGATGACGATGAGTTTTCGATTGGTTGCGCTGGTGGTTGCGATACCAATACATCTTATGATTATACGCAAGAAGATTGCCCTGCTGGATATGTAGCTTATAAGATTACGGTCAATGGATTAAAAGGTGGTCACTCAGGCGTAGATATTAATCTAGAAAGAGGTAATGCTAATAAAATTATGAACCGCATCATGTTAGCAGGTGCAGCGCACGACTTGCGTATTGTAACTATTAATGGTGGGAGCTTGCGCAATGCTATACCTCGTGAGAGCTTTGCAACCGTTGTTGTAAGTAGTGATAATTACACAACTGATTTCAATAAAATTGCTCAAGATCTAAAAGGGGAATTTAAGATACAAGACAGTAATTTAAATATAGAATTAGAGCCAACTGATGCTCCTGCCAAAGTAATG
>CALIIL010000094.1 GCA_938017685.1 uncultured Chitinophagaceae bacterium | reverse complement strand
CTTTCAGTTCTTCGATACATTTGACAAGGTTTTTAGCGAAAAAAAAGAATAACTTGCAATTATATGATACTAGTTTTCATCATTTTAGCCTCTAAATGTGCATAAATACTCAACTCCTGCTCTTTTTAAGGGACGACTATTATAGCTAAGAGCGAAAATTATCAAGGAAGCGATTATACATCAGCAAGAATGATTACTCAATCTAAGCATGATTGGAAGTATGGCAAGATTGAAGCCCGAGTAAAAATACCTAAGCAACAAGGCTTATGGCCTGCATTTTGGGGTTTAGGTTCGAGTTTTAGCACAGTAGGTTGGCCGCATTGCGGCGAAATTGATATCATGGAACATATCAATACCAACGACGATATTCATGGAACGATACATTGGAATGCCAATGGATATGCCACCTATGGAGGTAGTACAACAGTAAGCGATGTGAGCCAATATCATACATGTGCTATTGAGTGGGACCCTGCAACGATCAAATGGTTCGTCGATGATACTCAATATTGGAGCGCCAATATTTTAAATAATATCAATAGCACTGACGAATTTCATGAACCCTTTTTCCTAATCTTAAACATGGCTGTTGGCGGTAACTGGCCAGGTGGCCCTGCAAGTAATTTTCAACAAGATACTTTATTCGTAGACTATGTAAGAGTGTATGAAAATGGTTTAGCACCCACGGCTGTGAATGATATAGTTAAAGATGATAATATCTCAATCTATCCTAACCCAATCGGTAATAATAAAATGATCAATATAGAATTGAAAACTATAGGACAATATGAAGTTGAACTCATAGATCAATTAGGCAAAATACATGCAACTAAAAGTATTGCCAATACAACGACAAAAAGTAAGCATAATTTGAGCACATCAATACTCTCACCGGGCATCTATTTTCTAAGAGTAAAATCTGATACAAAAATCAGCACACACAAAGTATTGATTACTGAATAAATAAAACAACAAATTAGGTGTCAAAGCCTATAAACGCGCCTTGTCTTACTCTGAAGACAAGGCGCGTTTTTTTTTATTTTATCTAAAGAAATACAATCTTAAAATAAAAATGCGAATGATCGCTATTCAATTTTGACTGTTCATTCTAAATGTATCTAATAGAAAAAAAAGTGGAGCCGAGGGGAGTCGAACCCCTGTCCAAACAAAATCTCGGAAAGCTTTCTTCAAGTTGAGTTTATAATCAAATTTTCGAGTTGCTGCAAGTAATAAACAGACTTAACGCAACCTTATCTAGTGAACTCTCGGCCGAAGCGGAAAGTTTCAGAAAAACATACTAGTACTGTTCTTCCTATTCTGTGATTTTTATGATTAAGATGAGGGTAAGTCACAGACAGGTTACCGGTTCATCCATATATGACATCTAATCAAAGACTAGGCTGCCATAGCGAAGTTATTCTCGCCATTTGAAATTGTGAATATTCATATTTAAGTGCTAATTATACAACGCACTACTTGCTTACTTTCAAAGAACCTTTGCTGTCAAAACCGGTCGGCCCCAATGCAACACAAATGTACACCGATGATTTGATGATTAGTCAATTTGAAAATGTTAAAATGAAGTATAAGAATAGGAAATTAAACACATCATCAAATCAGCAAATTATCAAATCAAACATCTACTTCAACAACTGCTTTCTGCGGTTAGCTACATAGTTCTTCCGTTGCCCCCAGATTTTTGCCTGTTCAGCATTACCTAAGTTTTGATACGTCATTTCAAGAAACTTAACCGAGGTTAAATCCAAAGAATCAGCCATACTGGCTTTATAAAACCAATAAATAGCGCTGTCATACATACCACTCTGACCAAATACGGCACCCATATTATTCATAAAATCTGCTTCAGCCGTATCCAAACTATGGGCCTTTTGGAAGTATGGCATGGCCGTATTTAAGTCTTGTTTCTGATAATAAATAGTACCCACATTATTTACAAAAATGCCGTTGGTCGTATCCAAGTCAAGCGCTTGTTTATAATATTTAAATGCAGAGTCTAACTGACCTGTTTTAAAATAAGCCTTACCCAATTGATTATAACCATCCGATGGAAGAGCAGGATAAATGCTCAATGACCGTCTAAAATAGTTAATAGATGTAGCACTTTCCTTAGCAATCGAATCCGTAATTTGCTGTTGATTAAATCCAATACTAGACAATTCCTCCGTCAATACTTCTTTACGCTCATCGCCCGATAAGTGATTACCCATATAAAATAATAGATGTGTAGCATCAGGATAACTTTCAATATCTGTAGAGAACAATTGATAATCCGTGCGCCAATCTTGATTTCTCGACATCGTTTTTCCAGCATATAATATACTTACAATCAAAACAACGGCCCACAACACAGGCGACGCTTTTACATGATCCAATATCGAAGAACTTGTTGTCGATTTCTTAAAAAACTTTGCCAACAAACCAACAAATACTAAACACAAACCCATTGATGGCATAAATAGTAAACGTTCACCAAAGCCTGTACCTATTAAGAAAAACACATTAGACGCCAATGAAAAACTAATAAAGAACCACAAAATACCAAAGCCTCTAATGCTCTTGTTTTTCAACTCCTTAATGGCATAAATAAATGCACCTAAGCATAGTAAAAAGGTCAGTAAGAATATAGGATTAGAAACATCCGACGGTACAAAAGTGGAATAAGAATAATCACAAGATAAAGGGTGTGGCACCAAGAAAGTATACAAATAATAACCAACTACCATAACAGCTGAGGCAAATTGCTGCGTTCCAGATTCACACAACACCAAGAAGTTATCCATAGCACTGGTAGGATTAGCTGGTGGATACTGCCCTAAAACTACATGTCTTGAATAAATAAATACAAGCGCACAAGCCAACATCGTTGAAGAAACAATTCCAATCTTTTTCCAATCTAATTGATCGCTCATGTAATAAACAAAAAAAGGAAATATCCCCACAGCCACAACAGACGACTCCTTAGAATACAAGCCTGTTAGAAAAGATAGACTAGCCAAGAGCAAGAACATAATATTCTTTTTACTCAAATAAAGCTGAATACATCGAAGTGCCAATACGATACCCAATAGGCCTAAAATCTCATCGCCAGAC
Source organism: uncultured Chitinophagaceae bacterium (assembly GCA_938017685.1). Taxonomy (GTDB): domain Bacteria; phylum Bacteroidota; class Bacteroidia; order Chitinophagales; family Chitinophagaceae; genus JAGNRR01. The sequence goes on along the minus strand of CALIIL010000094.1, from coordinate 16,184 downwards.
TTCACATTAGCAACAACTTCGGTATGAACTGCATGCACTGCAAAAAGCAAAGTCGCTAGAAAAGGCACCGCCCATTTTTTCTTTAATAAATCATAGAGCACCAAAAATATGAGCCCACATAGAATGGCATACAACAACACATTTACTTTATGAAAATGATGTGCATTTCCACCAAAAGCATTCCACTCAATATTAAAAAGCAATTTGGTAAAAGGTCTGTACAAAGTATTTTCCAAATCTGAAAAATCTCCTTTACGCAATGAAGTTGTAAATATGAGCTTAGTATTTTCAAGGCTAACTGGCGCCTTGGTAATTTTATTATTCTTAATGATACCATGATCATCCAGCACAAAACGATGATTAAAGGTATTGGTATTTAAAGTAAAGGCTACCAAGGCTATAAAAAGGGTAAGCCCCCACAACATTTTATTAGACAATGCTTTGGATACACTTAATGTTGCCTTTTTTTGAACCGGCTTTATTTTTTCAACGCTACTTTTTTGCTGATCCGCGACCTTATTTTTTAGCTTTTTTTTGCTTGACTTCTTTCCCATAGAAAAATTTCAAACACTAAAATACACTAAAGCTTATTTATCATACAAAATCTTGGGTGCAGTTTTGGCCTTCGAAGGATTTAACATACTTTTCTTTCCTGGAGCAACCGGAACAGAATTGCGTTTAATGCGCTCCTCTTCCTTTTTCGCTTCACGTTCGATCTTTTTCAAAATGCGATTTTGTCTGTTTTCATAGCGCACATCTTGTGATACGCAGCCGCTAAAGAAGAATAATGTAACAAGTATAGAAAAACTTAAAATAATCGACTTCATGCCTTCAAATTTACTTGAAAAAATAGTCCTGCACTGTTATGAGTTTCTAAAAGCTGGGTTGTAAATTCACTTTTTTGAAACTACTTCGCCATATCCCCTTTTTAAAAGAAGTATTGCGTTATTCGCTTACAGCTTTTGGTGGTCCTCAAGGACACATTGGTATGATGCTGCGCTCTTTTGTTGAGAAGAGAAAAGATATAACCGAGGAGGAGCTCATGGATTTTTTGAGTTTTTGTCAAATGTTACCTGGACCGTCCTCCTCACAGACAGTAGCCTTAATTGGTTATAAGCGTGGCGGTATAAAATTAGGCGTCCTTACCTTACTCGTATGGATTTTGCCAGCAGCAACCATTATGTCCTTGCTCAGCTTTTCTATTAAATATATAGATGCTGAGTTTTTGCACAACAACGTATTTCAATTCGTGCAACCTATGGCGGTTGGCTGTATTGTTTATGCTGCTCTGCGGGCCATGAAAATATCCATCAAAGGAAAAGTAGGCATAATCATTATGCTATTAGGGACACTAACCACCGTTTTTGTGCGCAGTCCATTAATATTTCCAATAGCGGTTCTTGCTGGAGGGACCATTACCAACTTCACAAATAACGAATTTCCTGCACATGACACCAGTAAATTTAAGATACATTGGAAGCGCCTAGGTTGGTTTGTTGCCATTTTTATTGTTGCCGGTATATTATCCGAAACAGCCCGCCTACAAGGCTGGCATAATGCACGTGCATTTAATCTTTTTGAAAACTTCTATCGTTTTGGCAGTATCGTTTTTGGTGGTGGTCATGCACTTATACCCATGATGTATGATCAATTTATACATCATGCCAATGAAGTGTACGGTGCTGCTCTGCTTAGCAAAGAAGATTTATTAACAGGTGTTGGATTGGTACATGCTATACCGGGACCCGTGTTTTCACTATGTAGTTATATCGGAGGTATGTGTATGGATAGCAATCCTGTTAATCAAGTATTGGGTTGTTTTATTGGCACCATTGGCGTTTTTCTTCCTGGTGCTTTAATTCTCTTTTTTCTCTTCCCTTTATATCAAAATTTAAAACAATACCGTGTAATCTTTCGTGCTTTGGAAGGCGTACATGCTGTAATTATTGGCATATTATGGGGTTCGGCTATTGTGTTATTCAGAGAAATGACCTTTGAGTATGTAAATATTCTCGTTATTCTTTCAACCACACTCACACTATATTTTACCAAAATTCCCGCTCCCTTTATTGTTTTGTTTTGGCTATTCTTAGGCATTTTATTTTAAAATAAATATGCTATTCTCTTATATACTTTCTCCTATTCTAGTTTTATTAGCAGGGAATATTTTATTTATAAATGCCATACAGCAAGTATTAATTTATTTCAATAAACCTGCCAAGTTGGGTGGAGCGGAGAAATTTGCCATAGGAACATTTATAACTTTAGTACTTATTGTTGCCATGCAACTTTTAGACTTTTCTGTTGTGAAATTAGCCCCAATTGGATTTGGACTTATTTCAATTTCGCTCATATTAATCCTGATTTTCAGGAACCTCAATCGATAAACAAATCAGCCGAAACGCCGTCGCACATCAACTTCCCCTTCGGTGTTAATCGAACACCCTTGTCATCGGCAGTTAGCCAATCTTTGTTTATGTAAGGCAGCGCATTTAATTTAAGTTGGTCTAATAATGTTGTATTAGACAAACTTTTATACTGATCAAAATCTAAGCCTTCTTTTCGGCGCAATGACGTCATGACATACTCATTGGCAATATCCATTGCCGTCAATTCTTCGGATTCAGCATGAAGTATCCCTTGCCCTAGACTTTTAATATAAAGTGCGTTGTTAGCAATATTCCATTGGCGCTTTTTCATTCCATCAAATGAATGTGCACCTGGACCAAAACCAAGATACTTCTCACCACGCCAATAACTCGTATTATGCTTCGCACGAAAGTTTTTCTTAGCAAAAGATGAAATCTCATAATGCTCAAAAACTTCTCCGTCCAAACGTTCCATTATATAAGCATATTGCTTCGCTTGTTTTTCTAGATCCATATCTTGTTCCCTTCCTTTTTTAATAAAAGAAGCCAAGGCTGTTTTAGGCTCAACCGTCATACCATAAATAGAAATATGTGGCGGATCAAATTGTAAAAGCGTATCAATATTTTGCTTTAACTTTTCATCAGTCAATAGCGGGTAACCATATATCAGATCAACAGAAAAGTTTTTAAAATGTGCTGCAATAAGCTCAATGCTCGCTAAGGCCTTTGGGGCATTATGCGAGCGATTCATATAGTTCAAATCTTCTTCAAAAAAACTTTGCACACCCAAACTAACTCGATCAATACCTAGCTCTTTATAGGCCAAAAGCTTTTTGGCTGTTACATCATCTGGGTTCATTTCTATGGTCAACTCTTCTAAGGCTGCACAATCAAAATGTTCTTGAATACAATCTACAATATCTTTTATTTCATGAGCATGTAATATTCCGGGGGTTCCTCCCCCAAAATATATAGTTTTAACACCCTCTTGCTGCAATTCGTTCTTTCTGAGCTTAATTTCAGCCAATAAAGCCTGCATAAATTCGTTCTTTAGATCCAAGGAAGTAGAAAAGTGAAAATTGCAATAGTGACAAGCCTGCTTACAAAAAGGAATATGAATATAAATGCCTGCCATAAATTAGTTTTGTAAAGTAAAGATGAAAAAAATCATCGGACATATATTTTTTTGTTTGTGCCTTTTCGGCGCCATACAAAGCTATGCCCAGAACATTACAATTCGTTTAAAAGGAAAAGAAGCTGCCGCATTTCAAAAACAAATTATCTTAAACGAAAAATACAATGATCTATTAAGTGCACAAGCGGCACTACAAGCGCAACAGTTAGTGCTTTATAAAAAAGGTTACCTCGCTGCAGCCATAGACTCATTTAGCACCGCAGGTAATGAATTAACTGCCTACGTTTTTCTAGGACAGCAATATGAATGGGCAGAAATACGCACAAGCAATATCCCAGCACACATTATTCAACTAAGCGGTTTTAACGAACGTGCATTTTATAAAAAACCATTGAACCCAAATGGGTTAAATAAAGTACTCAATAATATGATTACATATTATGAGAATAATGGTTATCCATTTGCCTCGGCGCAATTAGATAGTCTAACATTTAATTCTGGCAAAGTAAGTGGGCATCTAAACTTGACCCGTGGGCCACTCATTAAAATGGATACCATCATCATTAATGAAGATGCAGGTATAAGCAAAGACTTTATTGAAAAATATATTGGCATAAAAGAAGGCGACTTATACAATGAGAAAAAAATGCGCGCGATTAGTAATCGCATTAAAGAAATTTCATTCCTTGAAGAAACTATTCCATGGAAAATGAACTTTACGATTATTAAGAATTCACTGCGCTTATTCTTAAAAAGTCGCAATGCCAATCAAGCGGATATCCTTATTGGCCTATTGCCTAATAATGCGGAAATAGGCAATAAATTCCTGCTAACCGGGGATGTAAAACTAGGATTTATGAATGCGCTGGGTAAAGGTGAACAGCTACAATTCAATTGGCAAAACCTCCAATTTCAAAGTCCTCGATTAAATATTAAGGCACAATACCCCTACATATTAAATTCTCAAATAGGCCTAAGTGGCACCTTTGATTACTATAAAAAAGATACTACTTTCCGAACCGTGAATGGCGAATTGGGTTTCATATATCAGTTTAGCGCGCAGGAAGAAATCAAAGCATATTATCAAACAGGAAGCTCACGCTTAATTTTTGTCAATGTTCCTCAACTAATAAGCAATCGCCGGCTACCTGAAAATGCAGATTACAAACTAAAAACCTTTGGTCTAGAAAGTAATTTAAACCGAGTAGATTATCGTTTGAACCCCAGAAAAGGCTGGCAAGCAACCATTAATGGATCGGCCAGTATAAGAGACTTTATAAAAAACTCTACAATAGAAGATACAGAAGTACCAAACTCGGCGCAAACATTTGCCTACCTCTACGACAGCTTGGAGTTACGCTCTTACCGCTTTCAAGTATTTGGATCAGTGGCCTATTATTTTCCCGTAGGCAAAAGAATAGTAATACAACCAAGATACAATTTTGGTCAGATGTATAGCGCCAACCCATTGTACAGGAACGAAGTATTTCAAATCGGCGGATTTAGATTATTACGTGGTTTTGATGAGGGCAGTTTATTTGTGAACAGTTATCACCTGGGGAGTATCGAAACCCGTTACTTAATATCTCAAAATTCTTACTTCTTCCTTTTCTCAGACTTTGGCACAATTAATAGAAGTTACCCCGGGCTAGAACGAAGAGATAATCCTTATAGCCTTGGGCTAGGCATGGTGTTTGAAACCGGTGCAGGCCTATTTAACTTAAGCTATGCGGCAGGAACTCTGGGTGATACAGGTATACAGTTTCGCAATTCCAAGATACACTTTGGTTATATCAATTATTTTTAGTCATGATAGTATCCATTTTTTTCTCATAACTATTCACCTTCATTTTTTTTCGTAACTTCACCTCAAACATTTTTCAATGAAAAACCTTTTACTTTTTATCACGCTATTAGTATGCACGCAAGCGCAAGCGCAGATTACGCACTCAGCTATACAAACACGTAGTTTGAAAAACAGCGTACATGTTTTAGATGCTAAACGAGAGAATTTATGGCAATTGAACCTTGAATCTATTCCGAATATTGTTGAGGAAGGTTTTGGTAATATTGAAGAAGTAAAATTAAGAAATAAACATATCAAGTTGAACTCAACGGTTACGCCATCATTTACTTCCAACAAAACGGCAGGCGCTGCACCGATCATTGGGCAGAGCTTTATCGGCACTCAATTAAAAGCATGGACACCATCGGATAATGCCATTGCCATATCTAATGACGGTTGGATTGTGAGCGCCATTAATCAAGGGATGGAAGTATATGATGAAAATGGAAATGCTATTGTAACGGGAATAGATTGGAATACTTTCTTAGTAAATGATCCCGATTATAATTTAGGAAAATTTGACCCTCGAGTCATTTACGATCCATACAATGATCGTTTCATCATGTGTATTTTACACGGACCCGGAACTGTCGCTCGATCGAAAATAATATTAGCCTTTTCGGCCACAAACAACCCAACACAAGGTTGGTACATCTATGATTTAGATGGCAATCCATTTGCTAATAATGCTTGGACTGACTTCCCAAGTATGGCTGTTAATGAGCATGAACTATTTATTAATTGTAACTTATTTGAACCAGCTCCAAATTATAACTATAAAGGAACCTACATACAACAAATTGATTTAGACAGTGTGTATGCTGGTGGCAATATGCAGTTTATGACGTGGGGAGGTTTTAATGAAAATAAATATATAACCTTAGTACCCGCACCAGAAGGGCATGGAAATACAACTGACAATTCTATGGATTTTGTAATGATGAACCCTGGTCAAGGTAACACACTTAACAGATTCACCATTACAGATACTATGAACTCCCCAACAGTGAGTTTGGATAGCGCCGAGTATACTATTCCTGCTTATACTGCTTGCGCTGATGCTTATATGAAGGATATCCCAAGTGGGAATATTGATTCCTTGTCTACTGGTTCTTGCTGGGTACAAAATGCATTTAAATTAGACGATAAAATTCTATTTACATTCTCCGCCAATGTTGGTGGCTGGTGTGGCGTACATTTGGGTGAGTTAGACTTGACGGCCGCAACGGCAGACTATACAAGTTATAGCGTAGCTGGTACAGATATGGCCTATCCGGCCATTGCTTCCATAGGTTACAATGATCAAGATAAAAATACTGCCATGGTTTTTGTAAGAGCAGATACCAATACATTACCCGAAGTAGATTTAATATCTATTGATAATAATAAAGTGTGGAGTGCAAGACAAACAGTAAAAGCTGGAGACACAATCGTAAATATTATTGGTGGTCAAGCCGAACGTTGGGGTGACTACTCTGATATTAAAAGAAAATATAACGAGACTAGACCTGAAGCATGGTTATTCGGTTGCTATGGTGCTAATACCTTACCGCGCCGAGCCTCTTATGGCAATTGGATAGCACAAGTACTTACGAATGATGCACCCGTTCAAGTAAATGATGTGCAGTCCGCGAGCAAACAACAAATAGACATTTATCCTAATCCTGTTGTTGAAACTTTTACTATAGACTTTGAACTAAAAACTGAAAGTCTCGTATCTATAAACCTTTATGATGTAAGTGGTCGTAAGGTAAAAGAACTATTCAACGATAAGCTGCCTTCTAGTAGAAATAAATTTTCTTTCAATCGTAAGGCATTACCTAATGGTCAATATTTTGTTGAAGTAAATGTTTCTGGTGAGCGCACCATAAAACAACTTATTATTGTAAAATAATAATTGATTATTAATGAACACCCCAAAAAAACCTTTTAAGCAGTCGCCCAAGAAATATCACCCAAAAGGCTTAACCATATTACATGAAGACTACGATATTATTGTCGTGGATAAACATGCTGGCTTATTGACCATAGCCACGGAAAATGGCAATGAAAAAACAGCTCATGCTCTGCTAAAAGAGTATGTAAAAAAGGGAAACCCTCGTTCTAAAAATCGTGTATTTATTGTGCACCGCTTGGATAGAGATACTTCCGGGGTATTAGTATTTGCTAAAAGTGCGGAGGCCAAAGATTATTTGCAAGAGACATGGAACAGCTTTAGTAAAACATATTACGCCGTGGTGCATGGCACTTTGGAGGAAAAAGAAGGCACGATACAGTCCTACTTAAATGAAAACAAAGCCTATCGGGTATACTCCACCGATTCATTCCAAGGAAAGCTGGCAGAAACAAATTACAAAGTCATTAAAGAAGGTCCTGAATCAAGTTTGCTCGAAATTAAATTAGTAACTGGGCGCAAGCATCAAATACGTGTGCACCTCGCCGAAAAAGATCATCCGGTTATGGGTGATAAATTTTACGGATTAAAAGACAAGAGTAAGCGCCTTGCCTTACACGCTGCTACCTTATTAATCAAGCATCCATTTTCAAAAAAGGATATGACCTTTGAGACACCAGCTCCTAAGTATTTTGGGGTGTTGTTGAAATAGAGGATGTATACTCGTCTTATACCATGCTTACTTAAGTGGGTATAAAGTAATAAGATAATATTAATTATATTGCATGAACTAATTATACCTAAATGGAGATAATCAAAAATTGCATTGCACTAAAGAAAGAGTTAGATTCACTGCGCCCTTTAAACGCAGATGATGAGCAACGCATTATGCAAAAATTTCGCCTAGATTGGAACTACCACTCCAATCACTTAGAAGGCAACTCGCTCACTTTTGGCGAAACTAAGGCGCTTATACTACATGGTATTACCGCTAATGGGAAATCACTAAAAGATCACTTTGAAGTGCAAGGACATAACGAAGCCTTACTATGGGTACTAGATATTGTAAAAGAAGATAGGCCTCTGACCGAAAATTTCATACGCGAATTACATAAACTAATCCTCAAAGAAGATTATAAGATAGACGCGATTACACCAGACGGTAAGCCCACAAAAAAAACAGTAAAAGTAGGCCAGTACAAAAGCACACCTAATCATGTAAAAACAGCTACAGGCGAAATATTTCGTTTTGCAACTCCTGAAGATACACCTGCTAAGATGCAGGAATTACTTACTTGGTATAAGGAAAGCAGTAGTAAAGACGATATAAATCCAATACTACTAGCCGCAGAGTTCCATTATAAATACATACGCATTCATCCCTTTGACGATGGCAACGGACGCACCGCTCGAATACTTATGAATTTTATTCTGTTACAACACAACTACCCACCCGTAATTATAAAAACTGAGGAAAAAGAAAACTACTTTGCCGCCTTGCGATTAGCAGATGCTGGCGATATAAACCCATTTATAAATTACATAGCTACCAACTTAAACCACTCATTAGAAATAATGATACAAGGCGCCAAAGGAGAAAGCATAGAAGAAGCCGATGACATTGATAAGGAAATTGCTTTATTGAAACAGCGAGTTAAGAGTAAGGGTCCAATTATTTCTATTCGCAAATCGGTTGATTCAATATTGTCAATTTATGATAAGTCTATTACTCAATTAATGAATTCATTTTGCTCTAAATCAAAAAATTATGACGAGCTGTACTTTAAATCATTAAAATCAATGATAATTGATAATAGTACAGAGCATTCTACCGAGGGTATAGATGTTTCAAACCTATTAAATAAATCTCGGTTCAAGATTAGCCAATTAAACATAAGTAAAATAGATCTTAAATATGAACATTATACATTCAAGTATAATAAAGTTGAAGACTTATTTTACAAATCAATAATTTCCATTCAATTTAACAATATTCATTATTATGTTTCTAATCATGATGGTAGTATTAGATATCAAAAATTCTACCATGATCAACTAAATGAAGAGGAAATAACTCAAATTGTGAACTCGGAAATTAAAGCACACAAAGAATTTATAGAAGCAAAATTAAAAGAAGTAGAAGACAAAAAGTAACTACCCTAATCTTATATTAGAACAGAATACTTTTAACGCGCGGGAATATGTCGCAAGTCTTAGCATGGTCTCTCGTGCGGTTACAAAAAACTTCAACAGAAAAGCTATCTCAACCAACAAAACAAAATTAGAATTGTTACTACATTTGATTGATGAGATATGTATTTTTTTACACTAATCGCGGTTATTTCTTTAAGCTCATGTGTGCGGAAGTTTGATTGCAAGTGCACCTATTTGGGCACCATGGATAATAAGGAAGAAACAACACAAGTGAAAGCTCAGTCTATCAGTGATGCACAAGATGAATGCGACTCTTTTGCAGGAAAGTACGCCTTAAGTTCTTATAGCGGCACTTGTACAATCGAATAAAAAAACCTCCAAGCTAAAAGCAAGGAGGTTCCTGTATTAAATATTTAATTAAAGACTAAGCTTCAACTTCTTCTTCCATGTAACTTTCAATAGGCTCGCATGTACAGATTAGATTTCTGTCTCCATGTGTATTATTTACACGAGCTACTGTTGGCCAAAATTTTTGCGATTGGACAAAGGCTAATGGAAAAGCTGCTTTTTGTCTGCCGTAAGGTCGCTCCCAATTATCAGCTGTAATGACTGCTTGCGTATGTGGCGCATGCTTCAATACATTATCTGCAGCATCAACATTGCCATCTAACACTTCTTGTATTTCATTTCTAATTTCTAACATCGCATCACAGAAACGATCCAACTCGGCTTTGTCCTCACTCTCTGTTGGCTCCACCATCAACGTACCTGCTACTGGGAAAGACATCGTAGGCGCATGGAAACCATAATCCATTAAACGCTTTGCCACATCTTCCGCCTCAATACCGTCTTTTTTAAATGGACGTAAGTCTATGATAAATTCGTGCGCACACATACCATTTTCACCCGTGTATAAAATTGGATATGCTTCACCTAATCGCTTGCGCATATAGTTAGCATTTAATATGGCATATTCTGTACTTTCTCTTAAACCACGAGCGCCCAACATTTTAATATAAGCGTAAGAGATTAATAAGATACTTGCACTACCATAAGGCGCGCCACTTACTGCACTCACCGCTTGGTCACCTCCTACTTTATGTATTACGTGTGTTGGCAAAAATGGTGTCAACTGCTTACGTACACAAATTGGACCCATACCAGGACCACCTCCACCATGTGGGATGGCAAATGTTTTATGTAAATTTAAGTGACAAACATCCGCACCAATTACGCCAGGACTAGTCAGCCCTACTTGTGCATTCATATTGGCACCATCCATATAGACTTGGCCACCGTTATCATGTATTTTCTGACATATTTCTTTTACTGAAGCTTCAAACACACCATGTGTCGAAGGATAAGTAATCATCAAGCCAGCTAAGTTTTCTTTATGCTTATCTGCTTTTTCATTTAAGTCGGCTACATCAATATTACCACGCTCGTCGCACTTAACAATCACTATTTTAAAGCCCGCCATAACCGCCGAAGCAGGATTAGTACCATGTGCCGAAACTGGAATAATGATAATATTACGGTGCGTATCTCCACGGCTTTCGTGATATGCCTTTATAGTTAATAAGCCTGTATACTCGCCTTGCGCGCCAGAATTAGGCTGCAACGAACAAGCATCAAAACCTGTAATCTCTGATAAATCTTTTTCTAAATCAGCAATCATTTCGGCATAACCTTTCCATTGGTTCGCTGGCGCAAATGGATGAATGGCTGACCAATGGGGTTGGCTTACTGGCATCATTTCGCTTGCTGCATTTAATTTCATAGTACAACTACCAAGAGAAATCATAGAGCGATTTAAAGAAATATCCTTGTCCTCTAATGTTCTGATGTAGCGCATCATTTGCGATTCGCTGCGGTGAGAATTAAATACGGGATGCATTAAGAAATCACTCTCTCTTGTTGCAAAAGCAGGAATATTTTCTAAGGTTGCATCATTGGATAAGCTCACACCTAATACCTCAGCAATTAACACTACATCCGCTTCTGTTGTTGTTTCATCGAATGATAAACCTATATGTCCATCTCCAAATGAACGTGCATTAAATCCTTTTTCTTCTAAGCTTTTTATAATAGCTTCTTCGTTTTCTACTTTAACCTTAAGTGTATCAAAGAAGTGTGCATTTACTTGTTTATCACCTAGAGCATCTGCCATTTGCTTCGCATAAAGGCTCGTGCGCTTAGCAATCGTTCTTAAGCCTTCGGCTCCGTGATATACTGCATACATGGCTGCCATATTAGCTAATAACGCTTGGGCCGTACAAATATTTGAAGTTGCTTTTTCTCTACGGATATGTTGCTCTCTAGTTTGCAGCGCCATACGCAAGCAACGATTGCCTTGCATATCAAGGCTCACCCCAATAATACGTCCAGGAATATTTCTTTTAAATGTATCCTTTGTTGCGAAATAAGCAGCATGTGGTCCTCCAAAACCCATGGGCACGCCAAAACGTTGTGCAGATCCCACAGCTACATCAGCTCCGAGTTCTCCGGGAGGTGTCAATAAAGTTAAAGACAATATATCACATATCATTATCGTAGAAATGCCCAACTCTTTGGCACCAGCAATAAATGATTTATAATCAACTATTTCTCCGTTACTATTTGGGTACTGAATAATGGTTGCAAAGTATGTTTCATCTAATTGCGCATCCGCTAAGTTTCCAATCACTAATTCAATACCTATTGGAGTAGCACGCGTTTTTAATAAATCTAATGTCTGAGGGAAAATAGCTTCATCTACAAATAACTTCGTACGCTCTATTTTTCTTTGATTACCATAAATCATACTCATGGCTTCGGCAGCAGCCGTGCTCTCATCTAATAGAGAAGCATTAGCAATAGGCAAAGCTGTTAAGTCACTAATCATGGTTTGGAAGTTTAATAAACTTTCCAATCGACCTTGAGCAATCTCTGCTTGGTAAGGCGTGTACTGCGTGTACCAACCTGGATTTTCAAATATATTTCTCAGAATAACTGATGGTGTTAAAGTACCGTAATAGCCCATGCCAATCAAGCTTTTCTTCAACTCATTTTTTTGCCCCATGGCCGTAATCATTTCCAAGTATTGTTGTTCGCTCATTGGATCTGAAACGTCTAATTCCTTATCGGCTCTAATAGCATCAGGAACGGTTTTTTTAATAAGGTCAGCCATGTCGCTTGCGCCTACATAGTCTAACATGGCTCGCGTACCCTCGGCACTAGGTCCGATATGGCGTGGAATGAATTCTGCTTTCTGATTTTCTATTAATTGATTGAGCATAGCCTGTAAAAATTAGAGTGCGAAAATACGGCGCGAAAGGCTTCTATTTTAAGCATTTGGAAATAATTTAATTATATACAATCGAGGTCTAATATCAAAAAATCGTTTGGGCATGAAAAAAATATAAACTCACTATCATTTCGACCACTTTTTACGTCTTTTATATGTACGTTTAAATACAGCATGATGAGAACAATCCTTTTATTAGCAGCACTTATACTATTGACCTTCAATACACAAGCCCAGAATTATGAAGATGTCATGGGTTCTGAGCCAACAATTCACGGAGGTAACTTCACACTCTCATTGGGCTACGGGACGCCAAGTATCTTGCGCACCTTTCTTAGAAGAGAAACTAATGAGGATGATTTAAGTATAAAAGGATTCGGACCTGCTTCTGTTAAAGCTGAATTTATGATATTCAATAACTTAGGAATAGGAGTAAATGCATACTACAACACCTCTAATGTATCTTGGCAGGCCGATGGTCAAGACAGCCTTGGAAATTGGAGCAAATATCTTTATGGTGTTGAAGTTAACGAGTTAGCCTTAAATTTGAGAATTAACTACCATTTTTACAGAAAAAATAATTGGGACTTATATGCTGGCGTTGGCGGTGGTTATGGTTTCATTAATGCAGAAACATATAATGAAGCACCTATCCCATCCTTTTATGCTAATTATAGATTTCCAGACCCTATTAGTGCTGAATGTACATTTGGAGCAAGATATTTCCCAATAAAAAATTTGGGCTTAACAGCTGAAGCAGGGATTGGTAGAAGCTGGATACTTTATGAACGTTATTTTATTCCAGAAGCATTGATACAATTTGGAATTGTATTTAAGATATAAAAAAAGAGCCATTAAAAAATGGCTCTTTTTAATTTTAATCTATTTGCATTAAGGCAGATTAACTGTTGCAATCATTCTAGTTCTAAACAATATTTTAGTATTGGCCATTATAGTATGACTACCTGCTCTTTTTGTTCCTCCAAAAGTCATCTTAACTGAATCAGCTCTAAATACATCTTTAACATCAGCACCCGTTAATTCTAACTCCAACGTACGCAAGCCTGTTGGATAAGCATATCTTTTGGCAAATAATATTCTATTGGCTCCTGTTCCGTTCGCGCTATCAACATAAACACGAATTGAATCCATAAAATCAAAATTTTGTCCTGGGTTATTAGTTATGGTCACAGATAGACTATCTCCTTTAATGCTTACTACATCATTTTTTGTGTAACCTTTATCTTGTAAATATTGTTCAGTTTGAGATGCAAATGAACCACTATAAGGTTCAAGATACTGACCAACTGGAGCAAATTGATAAAAAGTATTCGCGTCGGCAGGGAATTCAGTTAAGTTATTATAAATAAAGGGCAAATCTTCCGTTCCTGCTGATCCGCCGCTACCGTTACCATTACTATCTTTTTTACAAGCTCCTAACCCCACTAGTAATATGGCTGTAAGTGCTAATATTATTCCTCTTTTCATAATTTAAATATATTAATTGTTTGCTATAAAGACGTGGCTAAGAGGTGAAACGTTAGTGAAGAAACAAAAAATATACAAATTGCCTAATAAAATTGAAAAATAAGGCTAATCCACTATCTTTGAGCGAGAAGCCATATGACTATGAAACGTGTATTAGGTACTATACTTTTATTATTTACAATTGCAATCAGTGCTTCGGCGCAAGAAGAATATGTAATGGGTTACGAAACTGCTACTATTAAAGTAGTGGATCAAAGTTTTTTCCAGACATTAACCTTCCCAGGTATGCCAGGAGTTTGTGGCTTTTTTGATAGAAACTCTGGCAATTTTTATTCTTGTGATTATAGTACATATCGCAATGTTGAAGAAGATTTTATCAATGCAGACAAAGCAGACAACTGTTGCGAAAGCATCGATTTTGACGCACGTAAATATTATGGTTCTGTAACATTCCAAGGTGTTATTGACACCGTGGAGTGGGATAATCTTGTATTACACTTAATTACAGATAAAGCTCGCATACGTATTAAGACTGACGAAAAAGAAATAGACGCATTATACAAAGCCCTCTATAAAGACAATAGAATTATGGGTAAGCGTCGTGTTATTCTAACTTTAGTTACTTATGATACGGTCGTAGAAAATGGTATGGATTTCCGTAAAAAGAACAAATCAACCAAGAAGCCACAACGTAAGTTTGTGAAGTTTCTACGTTTCTAAATACAATTCCAGTGCCTCCAATTAAGCTCCTTGCAATAGAGAGTTCTTGTGATGAAACAAGCGCAGCCGTTCTAAATAATGAGCTTGTTCTGTCTAACGAGACCTATACTCAAGCTGTACATGAACAATATGGTGGCGTAGTACCAGAAGCTGCCAGTCGCTTGCATATTAAGAACATAGTACCGGTGGTAGATGCCGCATTAAAAAAAGCCAATACACAACTGGAAGATTTAGATGCAATCGCTTACACCCAAAGTCCAGGCTTAATGGGTTCATTATTAGTAGGCGTGCATTTTGCCAAAGGCTTATCTCAGGTATTAAATATTCCGACCATTGCGGTACAACATTTACATGCGCATGTGCTTTCTAATTTAATTAAAGAACCTCGCCCTCCTTTTCCTTTTCTATGTCTTACGGTGAGCGGTGGGCATACTCAAATCATTATATGCAAGTCACCAACAGACTTGGAACTAATAGGACAAACCTTGGATGATGCCGCAGGCGAAGCTTTTGATAAAACAGCCAAACTTCTAGGGCTAGATTATCCAGGCGGACCTTTGGTTGATAAATATGCACGCGAAGGTGACCATACCATTTTCACCTTTAACAAACCTAAGATAGATGGCTTAGATTTTAGTTTCTCTGGATTTAAGACTTCTGTTCTTTATTTCTTGCAAAAAGAGATGCGCAAGGATCAACAATTTATAATTGACAATAGAAATGATTTGTGCGCGAGTGTACAACATACCATTGTAGAAATATTGATGGAAAAATTAGTGAAAGCCGTAAAAGAAACGGGTATCAAACATGTTTGTATTGCAGGTGGCGTATCTGCCAATAGTGGCTTACGAACAGCATTACAAATCGAGGGCGAAAAACGTGATTGGACAACTTACATTCCAAACTTTGAATATTGCACAGACAATGCAGCTATGATTGGCATTACAGGCTACTATAAATTTCTTGAAAAAGACTTTGCTTGCTTAGATTTGGCAGCATCACCGCGGTCTAATTTTTAGATATGACGTTACTATTACCTGATTTTGGTTTTTACATATTATTATTAACAATCGCAATCATAATCTTGACACTTACTTGGCAAATTAAAAGAATAAAACCTGCGTATCGAATACTACTAGGTATTGTATGTAGCATTCTATTGAGCATTATTTTATTTTATATCTTACTTCAAGGTTTTTTGGGCAACGCACTTGATAGACTAATTCCATAGAACTATTCATACACTCGCTCTAAACCTAAGTCGTTAATTGGAGACACAACCAAAGGAATAG
>CALIIL010000093.1 GCA_938017685.1 uncultured Chitinophagaceae bacterium | reverse complement strand
TTTCATTAAACAAACTCAAATTATATTTACGATGCAAAAACAAAAAACTTCCAAAGACAGAC
Organism: uncultured Chitinophagaceae bacterium; assembly: GCA_938017685.1. GTDB lineage: Bacteria > Bacteroidota > Bacteroidia > Chitinophagales > Chitinophagaceae > JAGNRR01. The sequence continues at coordinate 10,409 of CALIIL010000093.1, read as the reverse complement.
AGACTTCCCACAACAAGTTTGTTTGCTTTGAAAGTAAAATTAATCAAATCGATTACACACTTTTTTGTACACTACCTTTTTAAGTTGCTTTTCCCGTTTTATTGCCAACCTAATATCACCAAACTCTTCATAATACACTAGCTTATTTAAATGATAATTAGCACTAAAAGATCGTGGGTTACGCTTTTCTTTATGCTCTAGTATTCTTCTATATATATTATTCGTTACTCCAATATAGAGCACTGAATTATTTTTATTTGAAATGATATAAACCCAATATTTATTCATAAAACTAAGGTAATAATTAACTGCAAAAGATGCTGAAACAAGTTCAGCATGACAAGCGGCTGCAAGAAATATAGAGCAACGCATAAAATAATGCTGATTTCTTAAACAAAAAAAGCGCTCCATAAATGAAGCGCTTTCTCTTTAAATAAACTATGAGACTACTTAACCATACGGCCAGTTGCTCTAATATTATCTTGTGTTAATTCCACAATATATATTCCAGTATTAAGGTGCGAAATATCTAAAGTGTATCCTTCTTTTCCTTTTGTAGCTCGACCGTAATTATGTGTCATTACTTTACGACCTGTAAGATCATAAACAACTGCATTTACATCACTAGTATTCTGCGCTTGGAAATCAAAAGATACTACATCAGAAACTGCCGGATTTGGAGAAATACCAAGCTGAACTTTTTGAGTAGCTCCACCTTCTACAACTTTCAAATCACCATATTTTCCTAAACCAGCCGCAAACGAAACGTTTACAGAAGTACAAGTACCCCAAGTACCTCCCGTTGTATCAAATGTTGGAGCAAAAGTTCCGTCCGCTAGAACAAATGCACTTACACAATAATCAAGCATGCCAGAACCCGCTGCAAAGGTTAAGCCTGTTCTTGTAATATGAATAGTATCACCCATATTCTTAGCGACGTCAACAAATCTAAAATTTACGTTATTCGCAGGAGTAGCTGGATCAATCCAAGCTAGCGTATCGGTTGTAGAAACAGAACCAGAAGTTACTGTAACTACAGCCAATTGATTAAAAGGAGTCCCATAAACCAAATTAGCATTTGCAACAGGTTCTTGAATAACAACTGAGAATTGCGTTTGAGCTTGTACAACAGAACCAAAAGTTAAGGCAAGCGCGAAAAGAGTAAAAATTTTTTTCATGATTTTATATATTTCCTTCAAATTTAAGACTTTATTCGGATAGTTGGAGCAGATTTGAAAAAAATATATACATTCTGTATTTCCTTATTCCATAAATTAATAAGCTATGTTACCTTAGCATTTCCAATGAGTAACATACAACATTTACAAGATAAAATAGCCCAAGCCAAATTAGGTGGCGGCGAAAAAAGAATTGCCTCGCAACACAAAAAAGGAAAGCTCACAGCCCGCGAGCGAGTAGACCTTTTAATGGACGAAGGGAGTTTTGAAGAGATAGGTATGCTAGTTACACATCGCTCAACTGACTTTGGTATGGAAAAACAAAAGTTCTACGGCGATGGTGTTGTAACAGGCTACGGCACAATTAATGGACGCCTAGTATATGTATACTCGCAAGACTTCACGGTTTTTGGCGGAAGCTTGAGTGAGACACATGCTAAGAAAATATGTAAAATAATGGACCTTGCCATGGAAAATGGTGCACCCATCGTAGGCTTAAATGATAGTGGTGGTGCCAGAATACAAGAAGGTGTTGTAAGCTTAGGTGGCTATGCCGATATTTTCTATAAAAACACCAGAGCATCTGGAGTAATACCACAAATCTCTGCCATAATGGGACCTTGTGCTGGTGGAGCTGTCTATAGCCCAGCCATTACTGACTTTATTATGATGGTAGAACAGAGTTCTTATATGTTTGTTACTGGACCTAATGTGGTGAAGACTGTTACTCATGAGGAAGTAACAAGCGAAGAATTAGGTGGCGCCGAAGCGCATGCAACCAAAAGTGGTGTAACTCACTTTACAGCCAAGCATGAAGCCGATTGTATTCAACAACTTAAAAAACTATTGTCTTACATCCCGCAGAACTGTGAGGAAGATGCCCCGAATTACCCTTATGAATTAGGCAATGAAAAAAGACAAAAACTAAACTCCTTGATACCCGAAAACCCCAACATGCCATACGACATGAAGGAGGTTATTGCTGAAGTTGTTGATGGTGATAGTTTTTACGAAGTACATAAAGATTATGCCGAAAATATTATTGTAGGATTTGCGCGCATTGGTGGTCGCAGTATTGGTGTAGTGGCCAATCAGCCAGCTGCACTAGCTGGTGTATTAGATATTAATTCTAGTAAAAAAGCGGCTCGCTTTGTACGTTTTTGCGATGCATTTAATATCCCTCTTTTAGTTTTGGTTGATGTCCCAGGTTTCTTACCGGGCACAGACCAAGAATGGAATGGTATTATTTCTAATGGAGCTAAGTTATTATACGCTCTAAGTGAAGCGACCGTTCCTAAAATTACGGTCATCACGCGTAAGGCATATGGTGGAGCTTATGACGTTATGAATAGTAAGCATATTGGTGCCGATATGAATTACGCATTCCCTAATGCCGAGATTGCTGTAATGGGGGCTAAAGGAGCCTCAGAAATTATCTTTAGAAAAGAAATAGCTGAAGCCGAAAACCCTGAAGAGAAACTAGCTGAGAAAGAAGCAGAGTACAAAGAAAAATTTGCGAACCCATATAGAGCAGCAGCTCATGGTTATGTAGATGAAGTGGTTGTGCCAGAAGATATTCGTGTAAAGCTTATGAAAGCTTATAAAATGTTGGAAAATAAAGTATGTACCCTTCCGAAGAAAAAACATGGTAATATTCCGTTGTAAATTTGCAGGGTGCCATTGCTAAAAAAAGTTCTATCCTTTTTTGTTCATGGGCGTTTTTATATCGCCGTTGCAGCTATGTTGTTAGCCGTGCAAAGCTCTTTATTACTTAGAGCACAAATCCCTTCAATAGGTCTTTGTGCTTTTGTATTTTGTGCTACCCTATTTGCCTATAGCATTTATTACATCGATTTAAAACGTCCCGTCTACCCTTATCATAAAGCTACAACGATACTAGCCGCTATTGGTGCATTCATTAGTTTTCTTTTTATTGTAAATGATGTGCATTGGGGCGTACTTATACTGCTTTGTATTTATGGCGGTCTGTATACATTTTCGCGCTTTCTTCCTTTTAAATTATTTACTTACTCAACCGTAAAAATTTGCTTACTGACCGCTGTCTGGATATTAGCTGTTGTGTTTTTACCTTTTGGTAAGTTTATTCCACTAGGTATCCCTTTTTACTTATTCGCACTGCATCAGTTTATCTTTATTTTCATCCTCAACTTCTTATTTGATATAAAAGATATTGAGCTCGACGAAAAAAAGGAAACATCCTCATTGGCCACAAAATTTGGAGAAACTAATAGTTACTTCTTTATTAGCTTCTTAGAAATATCACTAATTATCCTCCTTTACTTTTTAATGACAGATAGGTCCAACCTCCTATCACCGTATATCGTTCCTTTATTAATAGGTAATATAGCGCTTACATTTAGTATTAGAAAAACAAAAACGAATAGGGATATCTATAACTTCCTACTCTACATTGATGGCTTGATGATACTGCAATGCGCATTAGTTATTTTTACATTCTACGCAATACGTTATGCCTAAATATTTCGAACGCTTTAAAAATAGATTTATTGACAATACTGGTTTTGACGATCATATTGGAGATGTTAGCGGGCGCATTTTATCAAAAAATGGCAAAGGTAATGTAAGAAAAAACTGGTTTCAGCAAGTTCAAACACCTTAGCCTATTTCACACACCTATTGAAATGAACATTTGGCTTTTTGGGTCAGTATGCTTCATTGGTTTTATATTCATTAATCTTGTCTTTGGCACAATATACTTTGTATGTGGCGCTGACTTTTTAGGTATTTCAAATGAATTGTCTACAATAGATAGATTTCTTGAAAGCTTCTTTTTCTCTTGTCAAACATTAACAGCTGTAGGTTACGGCTTACTAGCCCCAACTAATAATTTAGTGAGCAGCATTGCATCCTTTGAAGCCTTTTTTGGCTTAATGAGTTTTGCGGTAATAACCGGTTTGTTATACGCTCGCTTTTCAAAACCTCGTGCTCACTTACAGTTTAGCAAGCAAGCCATTATTAGACCATTCAAAGAGGGCAAAGCCTTGATGTTTAGGATGGCCACTTAGTAAGAATAATGACTTAACAGATGTAAGCTGCCAGGTTGTTGCTGCCTTTGCGCAAACTAAAAATGGTGTAACGAGCAATCGATTTATTCCACTTGATCTTGAAATAAACCGTATTCAAGAATTGGTTCTCAATTGGACCGTGGTTCATATTATCGATGAGAATAGTCCATTCTTTAATCTATCTCAAAAAAAGATTGACGAGGCTCAGGTTGAAATCATTATCCTGGTTAAAGGATATGACGAATACTTTTCTACATACGTGCAACAAAGGACTTCTTATATGTATGAGGAAATAGAATATGATGTACAGTATGTGCGCATGTTCCGTAATGATGAAAAAAGTAAGCGCACTATTCTAGAACTAGACAAATTAAGCGAAGTAGAAGAGTGTAAGGGCAAAAGAATTTTTTCTAAAGGCCGATAATGTGTAAATTTGTACCATGCAAGCAACACTTACATCTAGTCAAGAATACATATCAATTGAAGAAAAATACAATGCGCATAATTATCACCCTTTACCAGTGGTTTTATCTAAAGGAAAAGGTGCGAAAGTGTGGGATGTAGAAGGGAAAGAATATTATGATTTCTTAAGTGGTTATAGTGCAGTCAATCAAGGTCACTGCCACCCTAAAATTATTGCAGCCTTGATAGAGCAAGCACAGCAACTTACGTTGACATCTCGCGCTTTCCATTCTGACAAACTAGGTGAATTTGCCAAATACATTACTGAGCTTTTTGGTTACGACAAAGTACTTCCCATGAACTCTGGGGTAGAAGCTGTGGAAACGGCTATTAAGTTGGCGCGACGTTGGGGCTACGATGTAAAAGGAGTTAAAGACGGTAAAGCAAAAGTAATTGTGTGTGATGGCAACTTCCATGGAAGAACGCTTAACGTAATATCATTTAGTAACGATCCTGACTCACGTAAAGGTTTTGGACCATATATGCCGGGCTATGAGATGATAGCTTATAATGATGCTAGCGCATTAGAAAAAGTATTGGCTTCTGACCCAAACATTGTTGGTTTTCTTGTAGAACCAATCCAAGGCGAGGCTGGTGTAAATGTGCCAGACAATGGCTACTTATCTGTCTGTGCAGATCTTTGTAAGAAACACAATGTATTATTCATGGCCGATGAAATTCAATGCGGCCTAGCTCGTACTGGAAAGATGTTATGTATAGACCACGAAAATATCAAAGCCGATATTCTAATATTAGGTAAAGCATTAAGTGGTGGTGCAATTCCTGTAAGTGCGGTACTTTGTAATGATGATATTATGCTTACTATTAAACCAGGAGAGCACGGAAGTACCTATGGCGGTAATCCATTGGCTTGTGCAGTAGCGAAGGTGTCCTTACAAGTGTTAGTAGATGAAAACATGGCTAGCATGGCAGATTGTATGGGCGAGTATTTCAGACAAGAAGTGCGTAAGCTTGAGTCAAAATACATTGCATTAGTTCGCGGTAAGGGATTATTAAATGCCATTATAATAAAACATGAAGATGCTAATGCTGCTTGGAAGCTATGCCTTGAATTAAAAGAAAATGGCATGTTAGCAAAACCAACCCATGGTGACAAAATACGCTTCGCTCCGCCTCTCGTTATTACTAAAGAAGAGATCGATGATTGCGTTGGTATTATTGCTAAGAGTTTGGCGGTGTTGGATTAAGCTTGCTACTTAACTAATTATCAATTGTGGCAGGATTACATCATTGATTGTAGTCGATTGTAAATACTTATAAACGCCTATTACGGCTTAAAGGCTTACCCGCTTTGAGATATTCAATACTTTTGTATAAATTTGGGCAGAATGATCTGGGTTGCGTACAAAGTAGATATATGCGACATACGTGTACACAGATGTTAGCGGTAATTAAAATGAGAAAACTATTAATAACAATTTCCTTACTTCTATTTTGTACATTCGGCTTTGCCCAACAATATAATACTGACTTCGAGTTTATGTGGCTCAAACCACAAAAGTCAAATATTAAAACAGTAAAGAAATCAGAAAATGATAAGATGCTTCTTTTTCAAGAATACGACACCAACGGAAAATGCTACTTCATAAAAAACGATGGTTTAAATGGAGAAGTTACTGCCATTTGGGGCATGGACTATGACAAAGAGGGAAGAGAAATTAAAACAATCTTTGCCCACTCTAACGTAGGATTTTATATCTATGAAACTGTTTATTCTGAAAATTTGATTAAACTATATACTTATACAATTGACACTGTAGAAATCATTTATGACGACAATGACTTCACCTCAGCTGTGGCAGAACCATTCGAATACAATGCCTTCAACAATATAATAAGCATAAATTCTAAAAATGATTTAGAAAGCTTCAAAGGAGTTCTAGACGTGTATAAGCAAAAAAGGTTTTTACAAAAAATCACTCTCCTTAATGAACAAAACAAACCATCAATTGAATATTTTTTAAACCACAAAGGCGACACTACCGATTATATAAAAAATATCTATTCAGATGAACTTATTACAAACGAATACTATTATTTAAAAGACCGAATGACTCATGACTTTAAAGATTATTCATTCTTGGACAAGAATAATAATTCCATAAAATCATTCAGAGTATTTTACTCAGAGAACAAGACTGATACTTCCGACTTTAAAGTGAATTCCTATTTACATAATAAAAAAGTTTCAACAACAACTTTTGAAAATGGCAAGGAAGACCGTAAATTAATTTATCAATATAATAATAATGGTTTGATGAAAGAAGAGTTCAGCGAGGCTGACTATCCAAATAAGAGTAGGCATTTCACTTTTGAATATAATGAGAAAGGAGAATTGATTGAAGAAAAAGTATTTGATAAGGATGGAGCTAAGATTATACCCATTAACACTTACAAGACAACTTACGAATATTGGAAGAAAAACTACCGCTAACAAGAGCTATACCCAATGCTGGCAACATTACAAACCGAAACCCTCCTACTCCGAAAACGTCAAAGCCAAGCTTTGACCTTAGAAAAATATAAGATAAAACCTTAGCTTTGACTTACAACACAATAACCCTAACACTCTGCTTCGCAATCCAGCACTGGGCATAGCCAAATCGTTGGCAGGAATTTGAAAGACCTCGCAATTCGGAGTAATCGCCAAAGGAACAAATAAAAAGTTACTTTTGGGAAAGAAGAAGAACCAAAGTTTGATAAACGAAAGCCGAACGGTTGCAAACTTACCGTAGGAAGCCCCCTCATGAAAAACCCTCATGATCGACTCCCCGAATAGTTTGAATATTTTATAACAATTAAAAATTTAAACAAACATGAAAAAATTAAGAAGTATAAAAGTTATCGCAATTTTACTTATTGCCATAATGGGATTATCAATCAATGCAGAAGCAGGCTGGACTACTCAACAACGAAACAAATGCCGTTGGTATTCTAAAAGATTTAAAGCACTCTCTCGCATTTCCATAGGTGCTCCTATTTGCTTAAAATCAGGTGGAGATTGTGGCTATGTATCGACAAAATGTGATAAAAATTGCGGCTATCAAGAAGCTAAAGCGGGTTGGTCAGGATTAAGCGCATACGGTTATATCACACAAAACATTTGTGCGAGAGGTGAAGTGATCTCAGCCCTGCAATCGACCTTACTTAACGAGTATTCCAATAACGATGGTGACAATAAAATTGAAGAATCAATTGTAAATTTAAAAAATATAAAATTTGACAATAGAAATCATAAAGTCTACCTTTCTGAGTTTTCCGGCAAAATAGAACTTAACCGAAATAGCGGTTATAAATCAAATGTTGAATTATTAGTTTGGAACCCTAGCGATGATGACATAAACGAAAAAGATGATGAGACAATAGACAAAGATGAAATTTTATGGTCTCTTACCATTGAAATAAACGAAGATGAAGTGCTAATAAATGGTAAAAAAGTTGACAATTCAAATTTGATTAAAACGGAAATAAATAGCGAAACTATTCTTGTTGAATTTAACAACTTAGGATTCAGTATTGATATAGATGAGACTTTAGATATGGAGAACATCACTGTTGTATTACAAGGAGACGGAGCCCCGAATGATACTAAGAATATAGAAAAAGCTATAAAGAAAACTGAAAATAACATTCTTAATGAACATATTAAATTCGATTGCTATCCAAACCCTGCTAATAATAAGGTAAATGTTAATTTCAGCGCCTTTAATGTTGATAACTCAGATGAGATACGCATTGAAATTTATGATTACACGGGGAAAAAAATTCGTGCGCTTTACAATGGAAACATTGTCAACGGCGCAATTAATAAAAATTTTGATATAACCGAACTAAACAAAGGGATATATTTTATCACTTTTGCAACAAGCAATGAAACTTATTTAAAGAAATTAATCAAACAATAAATTTAATCTCTTAGCCCTACATATAGTGTAGGGCTATTTTACATAGTTACAGAATGAGATACTTGCTAATTTTTCTTCTTTTATTGTCTTTGAAGGTATACCCTCAGAACAATGTGACGTTTACAGCAGGATTTGGTGTTTATCGTAATATTTCCAATAAAAAAAATATTGACAAAAATCACTTTCACTTTGGCACTACTGTTAATCCTTTTTTAAGATTACAATACAACATTAAATTATTAAATAACGTTTTCCTCTTTCCTTGTTCAGGTGTTCAAAACAAATCTACCAAATTAATATATTCCATAAACGAACCCAATTTACCAATATCAGGCTCAGAAAGCTACGTTGAAAACTTCACTTCACCTTTCTTGGGATTAGGTATTCAATATTTAACAGCAAACTTCAGAAGGACTTTTATGATAGAGACTACTCCCTATATAAACTGGAACACACTAAGTTCTATTTCTTATAAAGGTACAAACAGTCCCAAAAGTCAACCTTCACTTGACACCTTGTTTTATTCTAATTCAATCAGTCATAATTTAGGTCAATCGCAATTGGGAGTTGGTTTGATTCTTAGTGTGGGTACATATTTGATTCAAGAAAGAGGAATTACTCTCACTTTTACGTCGGACTTGCAACTATCCAGTATTAGTAAACACTCTACTAAATATCATTCAAATTGGGAATATAAAGGAGTCCAATATAGTCATAGTGCAATCTGGAAACCCAAACCTTTTTCAATTGGAGTTGCAGTAGGAAAATCAATCAATACAAGATAAAATAAATAACATGAAATATTCCTTATTATATTTTATTTCAATTTTATCTTTTGCTACTTTAAAAAATTGTTATGCACAAAATAACATCTCCGTAGGGATTCTAATTCAGTCCCAAATTAAAAGCAATAAATCAATTAACAATGCACCTAATTACCAATTGCAATATCAATACTCTCGAAATAAATTTTTCAAACCGAGCATGCTAGTAAGTAGCTCTACTTTGCAAAGAATTGAAACGGTTAATATTCCAAATCAAAATTCCGATTTTTCGATTGAGTCTCAATCTCTGAATATACTTTTAGGAAATACGTCACAATTATTTGATAATTTCAATGTTATGCTATATCTAGGTCTGCAATACCAATTTGGCCACTCCCTTAAAGTAACAAATAACAATTACTCCATACAAAATGTTCAAATTGAATTCTTCAATGAAAAGATGTTTATACCTATCATTAATTTAGGCGTCGACTATCAATTACTCAAATTTAATAAAAAAATAAGGTTGCTTGCTACCTCTCATTTGCAACTTAGTCCTTTAGATAAAACTCAAAATGGATCATTCTCATTTATGGAAAACAATAGCCTTTGGCAAAGCAACTTTATGACAAATACTAATTCTACCTTTGTTTTAATAGGCATTTGTTTGAATATAAAAATATAAAAGGTTACTCCTACTACCATCTAAGCGTCTGACACGACCGATAGGATAATTTGAATATAAAATAAGAAGAGGTAACTCCTGCCAACAAGGTATATAATCCATGGCTAAATTATTACAAACTACCCGTCCCTAAAAAATGATTTAAGTCCAAAGGACTCCTACGGAGAAAAAATTCATCATTTTTTAGGGACTACTTTTATGCTTCGTAGCAACATTATCACAAACCCAAACACCCCAATCCGAAAACGCCACGGCTCATATACAAATCGTTATAGCCAATGTAAAACTTAAATTTTAGTCAAAAAAAGCTTTACAGTTCACTTTTCCGTACCTTTGTACTCTCTAAA
>CALIIL010000092.1 GCA_938017685.1 uncultured Chitinophagaceae bacterium | reverse complement strand
GGTACTTCATTATTAGACTTATTTAAAGTAGTTATTTTAGAACGGCTCTCATTAAATCTAAGCTGCCCATCTAATTTATAAACAGCTGTAAATGTGCTGTCAATTTCCCATTTGTAACGTGCATCTAAGTTATGCGTATTTTTTGTACTAAAGGATGTGGCTGTATCATCACGAAGAATAGAACCATTAGGTAATATTGTTTCTGTATAATCTCTTTTTTCTAACTCTCTATTCAATCTTCCTTGAGAGTAATTGGCCGATACTTGATGCTTATCATCGTCCAATTTATTAGCATATCGTGCACCACCGGTCCAAGATTTATTAATACCGGGTTTCATATTGCCTACGCCAAATCCTCCAATCTGTTGATCATCATCATCATCCTCAAAGAAGCTAGATATTATTTGCGCATCATCTCCATTGCCTCCGAACATACGCATATTAGACCCGCTTCCAAATTGTCTTCTATCCTGCCAAGAAAGACCTGCTTGACCATTACTATTCATAAATCCGTAAGCACTTATTTGTCGTTTCCCTTCAAACCAATTAATCATGGCTTGGTTGTTCCAACGATCTTCCCAACCGCCACCAGCTTCAACTTTACCAAAGAAACCTTTGTTCATATTCTTTTTCAATTGAAGGTTAATCGTTTTCTCCTCTTCTCCATCATCAAAACCTGTAAAGGCAGCTTGCTCACTTTTCTTATCGAAGACTTGCACTTTTTCAACCACTTTGGCTTGTATATTTTGTGTAGCTACTGTAGGATCATTCCCAAAAAACTCTTCACCATTTACTAATACTTTTTGTACTTTTTGCCCCATTGAAGTTATGCTTCCTTCCTTATCTACTTGTAAGCCCGGTAATACTTTTAATAAATCCTCAACCACAGCACCTTGCCTTACATTAAAGCTATCCGCGAGGTATTCTAAGGTATCTCCTTTCATAACCACAGCATTTTTTGCAGTAATTGTAACTTCTTTTAATAATTGACCAATTTGAGTTAATTCAATAGTTCCTAAATTCTTTGTCTTAACATTCTCGCTAATTTCAATTCGATCCAAATAATCAGAGTATTTAGCCTGTACAATTAGTAACAAATAGTTACCTGGTGCCACATTAGGCACGGCAAACTTACCATTAGCAGCAGATCGTGTAAAAGCAACCAAGCTAGAATCCTTCTGATCAATAACACTTACAGATGCAAATGGTACTGCTTTAATATCTAGGGTATCCTTTAATACACCTTGAATAGTAGTTTGCGCTTGAGCATTTGTACCTGCTGCAACAAAAAAGAGTAAAAACAAAAGTTTTTTCATTCGGGACATTTTGCAAATATACTTTTAGACGACATCAAGTATCTAATCACTCTTGATAAACGGCGAAAAAAAAGGATAAATGATTGCAAGTCTTCTTTACCTTTGCTTTGCTTTGGCAGATAAAAAAAATATCGCATTTCAAACCTTGGGTTGCAAGCTCAACTTTTCAGAAACATCAGCAATCAGCCGCTTATTTGAAAAGGAAGAATATGACAAAGTTAAACCTACAGATGACCTCGATGTATTTGTACTCAATACGTGCAGTGTTACTAATAATGCCAATAGAGAAGCTCGCCAGATCGTACGAAAAATAAAACGAGAAAACCCCCATGCTACGGTAGTAGTAACAGGCTGCTATGCGCAATTAAAACCCGATGAAATCATAGATATTGAAGGGGTTGATTTAGTATTGGGCGCTCAAGAAAAATTTAAAATTAAAGAACACATTGAGCTTTTTGAGCAAGATGGTGTGCAGAAAATACATAGCTGCGACATAAGCGCCGTAGAAGGTTTTAACGCTTCTTACTCAGCACATGATCGTACACGCACGTTCTTAAAAGTACAAGATGGTTGCGATTACAATTGCAGTTTTTGCACAATACCCTTGGCACGAGGACATAGCCGCTCCGATAGCATTCGTGGCGTGTTAGATAATATTGAAGAACTGTCGTTAAACGGTGTACAAGAAATAATATTGACAGGGGTAAACTTGGGAGACTTTGGCAAAGGATATGACGGCAACAAACGCACCGAAGAATCTTTTCTTGAACTAGCACAAGCCATTGAAAAGCAAGGATTGATCAATAGAGTACGTATTTCTTCTATTGAGCCCAATTTATTAAACAACGAAATCATTTCTTTTGTAGCCCAAAGCAAATGTTTCATGCCTCACTTTCATATTCCATTACAATCAGGGTCTAATGAGGTATTGGGCGAGATGCGTCGTCGATACAAACGTGAGCTATATCAAGATCGAGTAGAAACAATCAAGCGCCTCATGCCAGACTGTTGTATTGGTGTTGATGTCATTGTAGGTTTCCCTGGCGAAACAGATGCGCACTTCCAAGAGACCTATGATTTCTTACATGCCTTAGATATTTCTTACCTCCACGTATTTACCTATAGTGAAAGAGAAAATACCTTGGCAGACACTATGCCTAATGCGGTGCAAAATAATGTGCGTCATGAACGCAATGCTATTTTAAGAAACCTCTCCGAAAAGAAAATGAACCACTTCAAGGAACACTTCATTGGTCAAAAACGCCCTGTACTTTTTGAGAAAAAGGATAAGCATGGACAAATGCAAGGCTACTCAGATAATTATATTCAAGTAAGCATTCCTTATGAAGCAGATCGTGTTAATTCCATTATTGATTGGGAGATAAGTTAAGACCTGAACTAGATTTATAATATTTTTTGTGGGTCATACTGCTCCGATAGCTATCGGGAGAGCGAATAACTTATATCGAATAATTTATCAATAATTTTTCGGCTATCGCAGGATAGCGTTTTAAATCCAATAGATACTTTCGACTTTTCATGCGCTTGATATGCTTCTCTATGTCCCTTGCAGTTTTTTCACTTTCAGTACTAAGAGAGAAATACAAAACCCAATCATCTGATTGCGTTGTAAATGAACCAGGATAAGCATGTTGATTATGCTCGACTATCCTACTTTCTAAATCCAAACAACTTCCAATATAGTGTTTATCAATTTTTTCAGAATATAAAATATAGACGTAAGCCATTGTGTGGGTCATACTGGATTCGAACCAGTGACCTCTACCCTGTCAAGGTAGCGCTCTAAACCAACTGAGCTAATGACCCTATTTTGTCTAAACCATCCCGATAACTATCGGGAGAGCTAATGACCCTATTTTGTCTAAACCATCCCGATAACTATCGGAAGAGCTAATGACCCTATTTTGTCTAAACCATCCCGATAACTATCGTGAGAGCTAATGACCCTTTATAAGCTCTTCAAAGATGAACACTTTCAATTAAAAAAACCTCCTAAAAAGGAGGTTTTTATTTTGAGGGTGTGAGCTACAGGATTCGAACCTGTGACCCCCACGGTGTAAACGTGGTGCTCTGAACCAACTGAGCTAAGCTCCCTCAATTTTTTGAGAGTGAACTGAACCATCCCGATAGCTATCGGGAGAGCAAAGACCCTCAAAGGAGTGCAAATATATACACAAAGTGAAAAATAAAAAGATATTCTACACTTTTATCTAAAACTATTTTTTTCAATTGCGCTAATCCCTATTTTCAGCACAAAACTGCTATTTTTAAACCACCTAACATCTTATGAAATATTTACTCAATCTACTTTTTTTAGGCCTAGGGCTTAGCAGCCATGCGCAAATAGACTCCTTAATAGGTAGAAATGCTCCAAAAAAAATAAGTCAAGATTATAAAACATTGGCGCATTATATATGCGATAGCGTAGATACTGATTACGAGAAAGTAAATGCAATCTACAATTGGGTTACTTATAATATAGCCTACGATGTTAAATCTGTGCAGCATGCTAAGTTAAGAACTGACAAGCCCAACGAAGTATTAAAACGCAGAAAGACAATATGCGGTGGCTACGCAGATCTAATAACAGCCATGTGTAAGGAAATGGGTATTAGAGCACAAACCATAACGGGATACTATAAAAACCATGAATTTGATGAAGGAGATAAATTCTTTAAACCAAATCATGCATGGAATGCCGTTATGATTAATAATCAATGGGAATATATAGATGCAACAGCCGGTGCAGGCTTTATAACATTAGCACCCAATTGGTTTCAACGATTAAAAGGTCAACTTAATAAGAAAAAACTTTATACCGCCAACAAACCAAAATTTGTACAAGAATATGATACCGAAACATTCTTACCTGATGTAGAAGAATTTAAATTAGAACGCATGCCAGCGGATCTACTTTGGCAATTAACGGATACAACTATGCCACTAAATGTTTTTGAAGCTGGAGATAAATCAGTGAAAACATTCAATAAAAATGTAAGCACTCCCATCCGTTTCTCTATTGCGTTGAGCGATATAAATAAACTAGACGATCATGAACAAATATTAGAATGTGCCGATAGAACCTATGCATACAACCCGCGATTTACAAGTATGCTTGCGCATAAGAAATATGTTGAAACAACGATTGATATTGTGAAAGCCATTAATGAAGACAACAAAACACAAGGACGGGTGCTCTTAACGGAAGCTAAAAAAGAATTACAAAAAACAAAGGACATTCAATTAGAACAGAAGCAAGCAATTGTAAAGGAAATGACTTTCTTAAAACAAAAAAACAAAGAGAAAACCGCCGTATTTAAAAAGTACCAATTACGATTAGACAAGGATAATAAGAAGAAAAAAACAGCACTGCGAACAAGAAAAAAACAAGCAGAAACCACACTGAAACTCATTAGTAAAAAGCGTAATGACTTAAAGAAAAAGCCCGCACCTAACTCCATTCAAAATATTGAAGGCATCAAAACGATTAAGCCTGTTAAAGACATAAGCAGCCCTGATTTGGTAAGACTAGCCGACTCTATCACGCAAAGAACTCAGCGTATTGAAGGCATGAAACAATTGTTCAATGAGAAAAAAAATATAATAGAAAGCTTATCCCAAAATAATAAAAATCTTGTTGAAGAAGTAATACAATATTACAACCGCTGCGACTCTCTGTTATATACAGAAACCAAGGCACGCTTTAAAATGCATGACGATTATGACTCTGAGGTTAAAATACCACAAGCTAAAGTTACGAGCACACGCTTTGACCAATTAAACCCTACCCTAGATGCTTTCTTCAAGAGTTACGACAGCTTGAAAAAAGTATACGAAGCCGTGCTTAAGCTAAATACACAACAAGAGCAAACGTATAAAACCAACTTTAAAAACATAGAGCAATACAAAAAACAAAACGATGAGAACAAAGCAATCGTTGGCAAATACAATACTCAAATCATTGCATCACAAGCAGTACGCCAAAACTACATAGCGTTATTAAATGATTATGATGCAGCCATGCGACAAAACATAGCATTATTTGATGTCTTAACCAAAGCACATGACAGAGAATTAGAATATACTCGCCTCATGAATATGGCCGAAGAAAAAAGAAATGAATTGGAAGGCAAGCAAATTAAAAAAGACGACGAATGGCTCAAAGCAGAAAATAAAAAAGTAAACAAGCTTTTGACTTCCACAAAGAAAGAAGCAGACAAGTTATTTAAACTACGCCACAGCAAAAATGAAAAACGCTGGGAAAAGGAGTTGAAAAAGCTAGAGGCGAAAGCGAAAGCTCAGGAGTAAACTTATAACTTAATAAGAGCTGTTTCCCCATTTTCATAAAGCACTTTGAGCTGCTTAAAAAAAGAATCTACAACAACTATATTTTTAATACTTGCTTTTTTTTCTCGAACAATGGATGGTGTAATATCCTTCCATTCATACTTATAGGTAAATGGATTAAAAGAACGCGCATACAATATAGCCTCTCCTTGTCCTTCATAAGCAATGAAGCACTCTTCTTTATTTACACTATTTATTTGATAAGACTTTATCTCCTTGACTGTTCCGCTTTGTTCA
>CALIIL010000091.1 GCA_938017685.1 uncultured Chitinophagaceae bacterium | reverse complement strand
AGATGGAAAGAAGACTACAATAACAATCACCCGCACAAATCATTAGGAGACAAAAGCCCTCGAGAATTTTTCCTCAGAAAAAGTATCAAATTAAAATTTGACACTTTTTCCGAGGCTAGCAATCCAATTTTGTCGAATTTATCACTGTCCTAATTTGGGGAAGGCTACAGGATATATTGAGTGGATTACATGTGTGGGATACTAAAGATGTGGCGCCAGGTACTTACATATATGAAATTAAAACCAATGTGAAAGTTGAAAGTGGTAAGATTACTATATTGAAGTAAATTTTAAACTCAGTCATTATTACAAGGAGTTAAGCTAATGCTTAGCTCCTTTTTTATTTAACACCAAACCCCGTCTCTTATGGTGTAATATGCTAGGAGCTATAGTGAATTACTCAGGATTAAAATGCTCCTTAGATATAGTATCTAAAGCATTATAAAAGCCTTCGCCATATTTTCTAATCAAAGGCTCTTTGAGAAATACGTATGCAGGGACTTGCAGTTTTTCGCCCAATGTACAAGCGGCCTTACATAATGTTTCTCTTGGTTGGTAGTTTAAGAATTCGGCCTCGTCAGTTTTAGTGTGTAGGATTGGGAAGAGGTGACAAGTAATCGGTTTTTTAAATGATATTCTTCCTTCTCTATGTGCTTTTTCAATGAGGCACTTTACAATACCTTGCTCATCGTGATATCCGTACACGCATATGCCATCTCCTACGGTTGGTGTTACATATGTAAAATCATCGTCTGTTGTATGTGTACCCACACGCTTTACTTCGGCTAATGCTTCAGCACTCATTTCGCCTTTAATTTCTTTAAATGCTTTTTTTACTTCTTTTAATTCGTCTTTGTTTAAGGGTGCTCCGGCATCGCCTTCTACACAACAGCCACCTTTGCAACTCGTTAAGTCGCATACAAATCTTTTTTCTACAATGTCTTCACTAACTAATATGTCGTCTATTATAATCATTATTTCCACTTTATACTTTTCACCATACGGACAATATCTTCTCTTAAAAATTCATTGACAGGTTTTAAACTATCGGCATTGGGAACGACATCAAAGTACAGCGCACCACGTATAAAATGCTTAGTTGAGTCTGTTGCAAAAAATTGAAAAGCCGAAGCGGCTTCACCTCCTACATCATAGAAAATACCGTGTACATCATTTTCAGTATGAAATACTGGCTCATTAATATAATCGGCTTTCTTGGTGTGATAGTGACTTAGTTTATACGAGTCTTCTAATAGCTGATTTAGGCTGTTGGAACCATTGATTTGTTTGTAGCTCATAAAAACTACACCACCTAAGGTTTTGAAATTTACATTAATCCACCAAGGGTTTTCTGTTTTTTCATTAAAGAACATGGTATCCTTTTCGATCGTACCATAAACCGGATGTTCAAAAGTATAAGGATAGCCAGCATTATTAAACTGCGTATATTTTTTCTCAGGAAAATCTACCTGAAAATACCCACGCGGTTTCGGTGTATAAATTGGTTCGCGACAACTTGTTGCGCTTAATGAAAAGAGGAATAAGATAAAGAGGGTGTATCGCATTATCTATAAATTATAATTTTTTGAGTAGAAGTATTTTTTGAAATATTGTCTGTTATTGCCAAGAAGTACATGCCATTTTGTAAGCGAGAAACATCCATCTGATAATTAAACTGACCATTGGTGTGCAAACCTAATTGTTCCTGTTGTAATCGTTGTCCGTTAGCTTGATATATACCCACGGTTATATTAGCATCCGTATTTAAAGCAAAGCTGTAGTTCAGTTTATTGGATGCAGGTATTGGGAACGTTTTTTTATCGAGCAATTCTATTTGCGCGGTAGGTGGTTGCGTTAAGCTTGAATAATAGGTTTCAAAAACTCCATTGCCGTGCGTGGCTACAGCTACAAAATCATCACTTTCTCTAATTTTAATATCCGTAATAACATTCGCCCCAATGCTTTCTGGGCTTTCTTGTACCCACTTGGTAGCGCTACCTATGGATGTAGTGTCTTGGTCTAATGCCAAGGTGCTATAAAGTCCAATACTGGTTCCTGCAAAATACACTTTGTTACCATCGGCTTTTTTAAGAATCGCTAATGTGCGTATGGATGGAGCTGCATTACTAAAGTTGGTATCGGACTCTAAATCTCCACCAATAAATTTCCAATCTTTGCCACCATTTTCGGTATAGAATAAACTAGAAATCCCGTAATTAGAATAAGCCATCATGGCTTTATTAGCATCATCTGGGTCCATGGCTACATCAATAACATTTGCCCCCGTTTGTTGAAAATTAGCTGTATTAGTTTTGGTCCAAATAGGTGCATTAGAGTGAGCATTTTCAATACGCCATACATCACCGTTGTTTGTTCCCAAGTAAACTATGTTGGCAGGGCTTTTAGAAATGCTAATGCAACTAATTTTTGATTGTATAATATTATTATTGTTATTAGTATAGTTTGGCGTGTTGATCGAATCGGTGAGTTCAACCCAGCTGTTCTGTAATTTAGAATAATCGTTATTAATTTCAATCTCTTTTAAATTATCCAAGCGATACAATTTACGACCAATAGGTAAGTACATAATATTCTCGTTATTCGGATCAATGGCAAATGGATTAATAAAGCTGTAATCTGATGTGACCTTATCGGCAGGGTCTATACGTCGGCGACGAACTAAATTGCCGCGCTCGTCTACAATTATTTTTACAATACGCCCTAATTGTATACTGGTGACTAGGAAGTCATTATCTGAAGATATATAACCATAAGCACCATCGCCATTTACTGGCATGACCCAATTTTGTTTTAGGTTGTCGGTTCTTGTTACAAAGTTTCCATTGTCCTGCAAGCCGACCATCATACGGTTGTTACCAGCATTTTTTTCATCAATGTTTACTGTATAGCATTGTGATGTTACATAGCCCAAACTAATGTCACTCCATGCTACTGAATTAGCTAGGAAGTTATCCGTCTTTTTCACACCGCCATCAGAGATAGAGTAGAGTACATTAGGATTGTTTCTAGAAAATATTACATCATGTTGATCAGGATGATGGTTGGGGTATATTTCAAAGAAAGGGGTCACAGTGGCTACGCCATAGCCACCAATTTGTTTAGTATTATTTGGACTTGAAAATGCGTCGGTACTCAGGTATAAGTTAGTGCCGCCTATTACGATATTATTACTATTATCTTTTTGCACTCGAATGCATAAATCATAACCGCTTTGGCAGTTAAACTTATCAAATTGATTGCCGCCGGTTACGGGTAAGTTTTGCGATAAGTTTTCCCACTGACCACCTCCATTGGCTGGTCGGCCACTGCCATTGAGGTAAGTATATTTTTGTAAGGATACGTATTCAGGGTCGCCTTGATAATTACTGCTTGCTACACCGCCCGAGCTATCCGTTGCTAATTCAGAAAGAAAGTATACAATAGAGTCATTATTAGGGTCAATACAAAGAACTGATCGGTTAAAATTTTTGAGATAGGAGGGTGTGATATTGGTAAATCCAGCACCCGTTTGTGAGCGGTAAAAACCACCATTACTCATGGTCGCATATACTACACCTTGGTCACTTACTGCAACATCTGAATAATAAGAGTTACCTCCATTGAGTGCGCTACGCCAGCTATTGCCAGAGTCTGCGCTACTATAAATGTTACCATAAGTGGCTATGTATACACTGCCATCCTTTGGGCTGGTAACTACTCGCCAACCGCCTTGATAGTTGGTTGTAAATTCATTTGGATTACCATTGGCTGTTGAGCCTAGACTTTCCCAAGTCTCCCCATTGTCTAATGATCGAAAAGCACCATCACCTAAGTAAAAGGCTCCAGGTGCACTCGCACTAGTCCCTGATATTTCACCACTGAGTGCATACCATATATTTTCAAAACCAGCACGTGTGTCTTGCGCTATACTAACCACGCCAGGATGTGCATTGGGCGTACTTACTTTCTTCCAAGTGTTACCGCCATCTTTCGTTTGCCATAGACCACCCGAAACTGCTCCAGCAATCATATGATTTTCATCACGGACATCTATAGCCATTCCTCTTGTACGACCACCTACATTCCAAGGTCCACGCAAGCGCCAAGCGGCACCGCGTTTCTTATAATTAGGTTGTGCTTTATTTTTAAGGAAGGAAAGTTCTTTATAACGAATACCCTTTGGGATTAGACCAGTTGCTGGGTCATGTAACATCTCATATTCCCATTGTTTCTTTTCTAACGACTCGATATTTTTTTGAGTAAAGTAATTTAACGGAGATACATTAATATTAAATAATAAGGCAGCACTTAGCAGTAATGTAGCTATAAGAGATCCAGCTATGACATTTGACTTCATGCCTTAAAGATACAGACTCATTGAGTATGTGCTACATTCTTTCAGGAGCACTTATACCCAATACATTCAGACCTTTGGCTATTGTATTTTTTGTATGTTGAGCTATGTATAAGCGAGTGTTTTTCTCCGCATCGCTATCTGCATTTAATATTTGATTATTGGCCAAGAAGCTATTCATGTTTTTAGCCAAGTTAAAAATATAGTTACAGATTAGGCTTGGGTTGTATTCTTCGGCTGCTTGTTCTATTAC
Organism: uncultured Chitinophagaceae bacterium; assembly: GCA_938017685.1. Classification (GTDB taxonomy): domain Bacteria; phylum Bacteroidota; class Bacteroidia; order Chitinophagales; family Chitinophagaceae; genus JAGNRR01. The sequence continues at coordinate 9,146 of CALIIL010000091.1, read as the reverse complement.
GGTGGCAAATTTTTCTAACTGATAGATTAAGCTTTTTTCGTCGGCATTGATAGTTTCAGACATTGTAGTGCCAATATCACCGGCTTTTCTCAGAATAGAACTTAAGCGCGCATGGGTATATTGTACAAAAGGTCCTGTGAAACCTTGAAAGTCAATACTCTCTTCGGGGTTGAAGATCATTTTCTTTTTTGGATCTACACGAAGTAAATAGAATTTTAAAGCACCTAGCCCAATAGTATTATATAATTCAGAGAGTGCTGCCTCAGTAAAGCCATCTACCTTACCCAAGGCTTCGGTATTGTCTTGTGCTATTTGAAGCATTTCGGCAATCATGTCATCAGCATCTACAGCTGTTCCTTCACGGCTTTTCATCTTACCATGAGGCAACTCTACCATGCCATAACTAAGGTGGTGTACACCCGGAGCGTATGGCTTCTCTAATTTTTCTAAAATAAGCTTAAGCACTTTCATGTGATAGTTTTGCTCATCGCCTATTACGTATACAGAACGTTGCATGGCTTCGTCTTCAAACTTTAACTCGGCTGTTCCAATGTCTTGTGTAATATATACTGAAGTGCCATCTGCTCTTAGGACTAATTTTTCATCTAGTCCATCCGCTTCAAGATTTATCCATACACTGCCATCTTCTTTTTTGAAAAATACCCCTTTAGCTAGTCCGGCATCTACTTGAGCTTTACCTAATAAGTAGGTTTTAGACTCATGGTATACACGGTCAAAGGTTATACCCAATGATTCATAGGTTTTATCAAAACCATCGTATACCCATTGGTTCATTGTTTCCCAAAGTCCTACAACTTCTTTATCGCCTGCTTCCCATTTACGTAGCATTTCTTGTGCTTCTAAAAATAATGGAGCTTCGCGTTCGGCTTCTTTTTCTGTTTTACCTTGCTCTGTTAATATGGCAATTTCTTTTTTGTATTCGTTATTAAACTTCACATAATACTCACCCACCAAATGATCTCCTTTTGTACCCGTACTTTCTGGTGTGGCTCCTTCTCCAAATTTTTGCCAAGCCAGCATGCTCTTACAAATATGTATGCCTCTATCATTAATAAGGTTGGCCTTACAAACATTATAACCCGCCGCTTCATATATTCTAGAAACAGCATCGCCCAAAAAGTTATTTCTTAAGTGACCAAAATGCAAAGGCTTATTCGTATTAGGTGATGAAAACTCGACCATTATTTTTTTGCCTTGTTTTGGTATAATCGAGTTCCAATCTTGATGAAGCGATTTCTTTAAATAATCCAAATAACTAGCATCGCTGATGCTTAGGTTTAGGAAACCCTTGATAATATTATAATCAGCAATTAAGCTGTTGTTTTTCATTTCGGCACCCAAAGCCTCAGCTATTTCCTCTGGTTTTTTGCGAAGTATTTTAGTTAATCCAAAAGTTACAATGGTGTATTCGCCTTCAAATTCTGCTTTGGTGTCATTTACCGATATATCTTGGCTTGTAACCTCATGATCAAATGCTATTTTAACACTTTGAACAGCTATCTCCTTTATTGTTTGTATTAAGCTCATTTTTTACTAAAAAATTACCAACAAATGTAAGGAATGCGGATAAGCTATTCTAAAAATGGCTAACTTTGATGTTCATGAAAAATATTTTTCTTTTTGCATTGTGCGTACTTTTTTTTGCTGCATGTTCTGAAGACTTTAAGGTAGGAGCAGATTATAAAGAAGTAACGGTTGTATATGGCCTCTTAGATGATGGTCAGTTGAATAATAAAAATTATATCAAGGTAACGCGAGGTTTTTTTAGCGAAACAGAAAATAATCTATTACAAGCTAAAATCAAGGACTCGATATACTTTAATGATATTACTGTAAAAGTAGAAGAGTTGCAAAATGGAAATGCTATTCAAACTTTCATATTAAATGAAGTGGATTTAGATACTATTTTGACAGAAAAAAAGCAAGACGGTGTATTTCTCGTGTCACCAAATATCGCTTACGAATTAGAGGCTAATCTTAATCCTGAACATAGATATAAACTTACGGTTACTAATAATGAAACAGGCAAGGTTGTAACGGCTGAAACGCCTATTATCAATTCAGAGCCAAATGTATTTAAAATTGATTATCCTATTTCACAGTTTGACCGTTTAGGCTTTAGCGATCCTTTAGGTAATTACAATTTTACTTGGAACGGACCACCGGATGCTACTTTATTTGACATCGTTTTGCGTTTTTATTATTGGGAAGAAGATATTACTACACAGCAAGATTTGTACAAATTTGCAGATTTGCCATTGGGTAAATTTATTGAAGGAACAGGTCCAATGAATTATAAAATGGATAATTCAAAATTCTATTCTCTTTTGACTGGAGCTCTTGGTGCAGGTGGTAATAATATTCGCCGATATATTGATACACCAACATTAACTTTTGTTGGAGGTAGTGAAGATTTAAAAAGGTATATTGATATTAATACTGCTCAAGGCGGATTAACCAATGATCAAATTAAACCAATATTTACCAATCTAATAGGAGAGGATGTTATTGGTATATTCTCTACCATTGGTACACGAAGACTTGGCTTCCTTCCTTATACAGATAAAACGTGGGACTCAATCCAGAACAGTACATTGACGAGAAACTTAAACTTCGCTGGTAGAAGCTTAAAGTAAAAATTCCTTTATTTTTCCAATAGAAAGTGGGCGTAGTCTAAATCTTCAGGCTGTGTAATTTTGATGTTTTTCCTGTCGCCATTATATAGACTTATAAGACCGCCCGCATGCTCAAATACGGACGCGTCATCTGTGAAATGACTTTTGTATCCGGCATTGTAACTAGCAAGTATTTGCTTATAGTTAAATATCTGAGGGGTTTGAATTAGTCTGTAATGCTTTCTTTCTTTGTGTACGGACTGGCCTGAACTTTCTATCTTACGAATGGTGTCGTTTAAATCAATAGCCGGTATAGCACAGCCATTTTTAAGGCTACAAGCAATGCCATCTTCAATCATTTGACGTGGTACAAATGGTCTTACCCCATCATGAATTAATACAAGCGATGTTTCAGTACTTACAGCTTCTAAAGCATTTTGTACGGAATGGAAGCGTTCGTCACCACCTTGTGCTATAGTTATTTTTTCTGCCGGAAATTTCTTTTGAAGCTTTTCGCCTTGAGCTATATAATCTTGATGTAATACAATAATAAACTCTTTGGTCTCTTTAAGAAAAAGGAAAGATTCTAAGGTGCGTTCTAGTATCGACTTACCTTTTAACTCGATAAATTGTTTTGGTACAGAGCTTTGCATACGCTTACCCGACCCAGCTGCTACTAGAATAATAGAGAGCATATTAATGGCTTTTGTTTTCGCCTAATAGTTTATAATGTTTCGGACGTTTTTCGTACTTTAAATCATACTTAGAAATCAACCCTTGACAAATGGCTACGACTTCATCCATATCATCGGTATAATGAATAAGGTCTATATCTTCTGGAGAGATTGTGCCTGCATCTTTCAAGCAGTGTACATAATCCATGAGTTTTTGATGCCACTCTTTACCAAATACAATAATCGGAAAGTCTTCGATCTTACCTGTTTGAACTAAGGTAAGTGCTTCAAATAATTCGTCCATAGTTCCAAAACCCCCTGGCATAACTACAAAAGCATATGAGTATTTCATCATCAGCGTTTTGCGCACAAAGAAATATTTAATTGATACCCATTTATCCAAGTAAGGGTTACCGCTTTGTTCAAAAGGAAGCTCAATATTACAACCAACAGAACGGCCGCCGGCTTCTCGTGCGCCCCGATTGGCAGCTTCCATAACGCCTGGACCACCACCTGTCATAATTGTAAAACCGAGTTTGGCAATCTTACCTGAAAGTTCAACTGTTTTTTTATACCAAGGATGATCCTCCTTGAAACGAGCTGAACCAAAGATGGTTACACAAGGTCCTGTAAAGTGCAATACACGAAATCCTTTGACAAATTCGCGCACTACTTTAAGGGTAAATTTAAAATCAGACCAGCGACTTTGCGGTCCTTCTAAAAACTTTATTTCTGCTGGGGAATTGTATGTTTTTCTAGTAGGCATTTAATAATTTTTTAATTCTGTCCATGGCTTCAACCAATTGTTCCATGCTGGCTGCATAGGATATTCTAATACAATTGCTATTGCCAAAAGCCTCTCCAGCGACTGTACTAACGTAAATGTTATTTAGTAAATACATGGCAAAGTCTAATGAGCTTTCTACGCCATGCTTTCCAAAGAAGCTTGTTACATTAGGGAATACGTAGTAAGCTCCTTGAGGTGCTTCTAATTTTATTCCAGGTATTGACTGTAATTCAGCCACAACAAAATCTCTTCTTTTCTTATAATCGGCTTGCATGGCAAGCGTTGGTTCAAGACTTTGGGTAAGGGCTGCTATAGTTGCCTTCTGCGTAATGGAGTTGGCTCCACTGGTTATTTGTCCTTGAATTTCGTCACATGCGGCAACTAACTCTTTGGGTCCTACCAAATAGCCAAGTCGCCAGCCTGTCATGGCAAAGCCTTTAGATAATCCATTAACGACCATCACACGGTCTTTAATAGAAGGAAACTCTGCAATACTTACATGCTTGCCTACGTAATTGATATATTCATAAATCTCATCGGAGAGAATATTGACATGTGGGTATTTTTCAAAGACTGTAACTAAGGCTGCCAACTCTTCATGAGAATAGACAGCACCACTTGGGTTACATGGGCTTGAGAACATGAACAGCTTCGTTTTATCTGTAATCGCAGCTTCAAGTTGTTCTGGTTTTATTTTAAATCCATTCTCAGCGGGACAATTTACTTCAACAGTATTACCTTCTGCTAAGTCTATTAAGCCTTTATAAGTTACCCAATAGGGAGTAGGTATAATTACTTCGTCGCCTGGGTTAACTATACATAGCACAGCATTAGCTAGCGATTGTTTCGCTCCTGTGCTGATTATTATTTCATCTATTGAATAATCTAAATTATTGTCTCTTTTAAGTTTTGTACAAATAGCTTGCTTTGCATCTGGCAAACCGCTAACGGGTGTATATCGCGTAAAGCCATTAGCCATCGCCTCATTAGCTGCTTTTATAATATGATCGGGTGTATCAAAGTCAGGTTCGCCTAAACTTAGATTAATTACATCCTTGCCTTGAGCCATTAGTGCGCGACCCAATTTTGCCATTTTTATAGTCTGTGGTACCTCAATTCTGTCCAATCGATTAGCTAAAATCATCAGACAAATATAATGTTTGTTTTGTCGATACAGCTTTGATTTTCGTAGATGTTTAATTGCTTATTTTCTTCGAATACTGGAGCCTTCAAAGCTTAATTGCCCAGATTTATAATCTACTAAATCTGCCAGTTCGTAGATGTTTTTATAGCCATATCCGTATAGGTTAATAAAGGTGGGAACATTTAAGGCGAGCAAGCGTTTGGTTTCTGTGGGCGTAGGAGGGATGTACATCTTAGATATGAAAGCAACATTTTCATTAGAAATATTATTATTACAATATATCAGGATACGAGTATTCTTATCTGGTGCTATTCGATATAATTTTTCCATTGTAAAGTCTGAAAAGTTTAGGTGCACAGCCCCTTTAATATGTTTACGGTCGTACATGACTTTAGAACGTGTGTCTAAGATAATCGTCTTAGGTTTTTTGCTCATTTTGAGCCACTTCTTTAAGTGAATAACGCGGTTTTTTCTATATTGCTGTACTTCTTTGGCTAAAGAAATATAACCATCAAAGTCTACTTGCGAAGGTTTAAGATTTGTTTGAGCTGAGCAAAGGCTTACAACAGCCAGCCCGAGGATTGTGAATATTGCTTTCATATTGAATAAGATGCAATTATTCATAACATTCCATAATTACATACCGAGTAATGGAAGTTTTTTTACTTTATGATAATTCAAGGCTGCTTTAATACATTGCTTGAGTTGCTTAATCGGGACTTTGTCATCTAATTTAAATAAGATTGCACGATTGTTTTCGTAATGAAATAAGTCACCATAGACTTCTCTAAAAGTTTCAACCAAAAGGCTGGTGCATTTAAAGTAAATGGCATATTGCTCAGGTGTTTTGGCCTTCCAGTCAAGTCTTATGGTGCTGCCGTGTTTTGTCAAGTAGCTTGGCTCGCCCCATTTTAATGTTTCTTCTAATTCATCAAGCGTTTCAACCTCATTAGCAGCTTCGAGTATAAGTTCTCTTAAGAACGCAACTTTTGATTTAAAGGCTGCGGGGTATGTTTTGAATTTTTCTTGAACAGCTGGGTTTTGAATTAAATTCATTGCTCTAATGTAATATATCCTTGATGGAATATTTAGATATTATTAAATATTAATAAGAGTAAATTCAAGTAGATAAATTCATCATTGATGAATTTTCATCTGAGGATAAGGAATGCTTACTCCTTCTTCTTGAAAACGTTTTTTGATAGTTTCTAGCACATCACATTCTAAACGAAAGGCCTCGGCATTGGAATTAGCCCATACCCAAGCTCTCATATTTATTGCGGAGGTTTCCCAAGCTGTCATTAGTACTAATACTTTTGGAGAATTTTCATCTCCATTCAATTCTTCTTGGGTACGATGATCAATACAATTAGGATGCTTTTCTATCTCTTGAGTAATAATCTCTCGAGCAAGATCAACGCTACTTTCATAACTTATTGTAAAGTTTATTTGCTTACGAATATTATCTCCATCTAATGAGCTATTGAGTATCGTAGCTTCTCCAATTTTGGAATTGGGGATGATTATTTTCCTGTTTTCAAAGTCTTTAATGATTGTGTGACGAAAAGTAATATCTGTTACCGTGCCTTTTTGACCATTTTCAATCTCAATAATGTCATCGATTTGAAAAGGTTTGTAGATGACTAAAAATACACCGCTAATAATATTAGCAAAAGCTTCGCGAGACGCAAACCCAATGACCGCAGCAAATATTCCAGCACCGGCTAATAATGAAGAACCAACGCTTTTTAATTCTGGAATGGATTGAATAATTAAAACAATAGCCACGCCATAAATAATAAAACCCAAGGAGTTTTTTATAAAATTAATCTTAGTTGTCTGGTATCCTTTATCATTTAAACGACTTAGGATCATTCGAATACTTCTGCGTAGCACCCAATGTAGGCTTATTGCAAAAGCTAATATTATTATGCTTTTAAAAAGAAGATGATATTGCTCATATAGTTCTAACACCTAAGCATTATCCTTTAAGAAAAGCGTAATGCTTTCTTTCATGTGCGCAATCTGAGCATCAACTAATCCATGATGACAAGCGATGAGCATCCCGCCACGCATGACTTTATCACTTTCGTTATATCCGTCTTTACTTGCTTTGTGCTCAATATTTTTAAAGCCTGGCTGACGCAATATATTTCCAGTAAAGACAGTACGCGTCATGATATTTCTTTTTTCTAGGAATATTTGTAACTCGCGTCTTTTAAAGGGAGCACTTTCTCTAATCGTAACAGGAAATGCTAACCAAGCCGTGCGAGAATTAGGTAATTGTTTAGGCATGATAAAATACTCCTCATATTGCTTAAAGAAGTCGCATAGATCATTGTAATGCTTGGTTCTTAAATCAATATTAGCAGCGAGCTTGCTCAGCTGTACTAGACCAAAAGCAGCACCCAACTCACTTGGCTCTATATTGAAACCAGGCTCTTCAAATACAAATTTGGCATCATAAGGAATGCCATCTACCTCCACATTAAAACGATTTTCGATCGCTTCACTTTCTACAAATAGAGAAGACGAGCGACCCCAAGAACGTAATAGTTTACCATGCTCCATATGTTCGTCTGTATTTACACAAAGCATACCGCCATTACCGGCACAATTAATTATATGCGAACCATAGAAACTCGTTGTACTCATATCCGTATAACGACCACTGCTTGCACCATCAATTTCGGCACCTAATGTATCGGCGCTATCTTCTAGCACGAATAAATTATGCTTGTCGGCAATTTCTCTCAGTTGTGCCCACTGGGGTAAGTTACCCATTAAGTTGGGGATCCATAATGCTTTGGTTTTTTCCGTAATCATTTCCTCCACTTTATTGGCGTCTATGTTATAGGTGCCTTCCTCTACATCTACAAAGGCTGGGATCCAGCCTTTGCGTACCAATGGAGTTACTGTTGTGCTAAATGTCAATGCTGGTGTGATAATCTCAGCACCTGCGTCGTAGTTTAATAATTCAGCAGCTAGATATAATGCACTAGAACCAGAGTTTACGCCGAGGCCATAGTTTTTGCCATAAAGTCCTGCAACCTTACTTTCAAGCTCGCGCACGTTTTTACCCATTTGGGTACTTGTTTCTAATACTTTTACAACGGCATCAATCTCTTCCTGCCCGTGTACTGTTTGTCCATAAGGAACGGCTATAAAATCTGACATATGACGGCAAATTTACAACCTCTTAGGGTATTGTAGTATCAATTAAAATGATAATAATATTGTAAGGTTTTTTGAGTGATTTGTTTTGAGTGAAGAGTGACTAGTAAAGAGTGAAGAGTGGGGAGTAAGTTAGGTGTTTTGTTTTCTCAGCCATGTCTCCCTTTTCGCTTTAGCCAATTGGGGACGTTGCGCTTCGTTTTTAAGATATTATTTGCACCTAGTCCCGCAACGTCCCAAACGCTTCGCTTTTTGGAGACATTGCGGAGAAGGAGTGTACCGTTTTTATATTTTTTCAAAAGTTCTTTAATTTCTACGTCTGACATTATCTTTTCCTGTGATAAGGCGTCAATTGCCTGATTTATTACGACATAAATTTGAGGTTCGTCAAAGACTGTAACTTCTTCTCCGTTAACTTTATCCAACAAGTTTCGAGTTGCGTAAAAAGTCAATTCAACGGGTGAAGGTAGTTCCCAATCAAGGTCTTGCATAGCAACAATAGGGTCGCTAAATTCCTCTCTGAGTTTACTAATTTTATTTCTCTGAGATTTAGGATTTAAAAGCTCAAGCTTAATGGTTGATAAGGTTCTTGTGTAGCCTTCCCCAAATTGTAGCCTTCCCTAAAAATTGGACAGTTTAAAAATCAGAAAATCTTTAATTTTAAACTGTAAAACATGAAAAGAAGTAAATTTAACGAGAGCCAGATCATCAAGGCTCTAAAAGAAAACGAA
>CALIIL010000090.1 GCA_938017685.1 uncultured Chitinophagaceae bacterium | reverse complement strand
GAATAAAAGTGGATTGATGAATCCAGACGGCCTTGTATTTGTGCCAACAATGTATGATAGTATAGAAATGAGCCAAGGCTGGAATGATGAAGGTTATCGCTTATATAATTTACATCAAGGAGGTAAGTATGCTTACTTTGTTTCGCGAGCAGACACCGCCATTTATTTAAAGAAAGAGCAGCCATTTAAATTAATCATGACTGCTAAGCCATACGGAGCTAAAGATTATCCGACCTTATTTTTTCTAAGGTCTCCTTATGTAAAAGGGCAAGCAACAAAACCCGTCTATATGAGATTTGATGGGCTGTTATATTATCGAGAGGAATAGTAATTTAATTAAGGGCGATAAGTCTTTTGTTTGTTTTATAAATTATATCTTGCTTATTCTAAAACATCCAATCAAACTATGCAAGCAATTAAATTTCCCGTCAATTTTACTTTTAAGGTTTCTTCATTAGCCAATGATTTTACTGCTACCGATGCTACAGGCCATACAATTGCTTATGTGCGCCAAAAAATGTTTAAGCTAAAGGAAGATATTGAAATCTTTAACGATAGTTCAAAAACAAAAGTCAATTACAGAATTAAAGCAGATCGCTGGTTAGATTTTTCGGCAGCCTATGCATTCTATGATGCTCAAGATCAAGAGTTAGGAAAGATTGTAAGAAAGGGTTGGCGCAGTATTTGGAAAGCTTCTTATGAAATTATTGATCAGCAGCAACAACAACAGTATACTATTACTGAAAAAAATGCTTGGGTTAAAGTATGGGATTCCCTTTTAGGCGAAGTGCCAATCATAGGCATGTTTACTGGTTACTTTTTTAACCCTACCTATATATTGGCGGATTTAAATGGCAATCCTGTTGTTCAATTAAAGAAAAAACCATCTTTCTTCGGAAAAGAGTTTGAGGTAATATTGTTAGGTGAGATTGATGCAGATGACGATGATAGAATTGTTTTAGGTCTCATGATGATGGTATTACTTGAACGCAGACGCGGATAGAAGAAATAGTGATTCGTTATTTTGAATCAAAGTCAATACACATAAGAATTATTTCCTTTACATTTATTAAATGAAATGGCTCAGTATATTATTAATTATTTGTTCTTGTACTACTATGCAAATGAAACCCTCCACCGCACAAGCATCCATACATGATATATATGTATTAGTAGAAGCTGAAGGGCAAAAAGTAAAAACGAATAAGACAGCTACTATAGAAATAAATCTTAGCAAGATGGAGATGATGGGTAATGATGGTTGCAATGATTTTGGCGGAAAAATCAGTATGCACAATGCTGATCAAATGATACTAGAGTTTGCAGATATTAATGCTACAGAAATGTACTGTGATGAGGTGAGTAATAAAATTGGACAATCTCTATACAAGGTAAAAAAGTATAAGCGAGAGGGTATGCTGCTCCACTTGATGTCAGAAGAAGGGAGCGTATTGCTTACTTATAAAAAAGTAGATTAGTTACTGCTGCGTATATCATTTTATCAAATTACATTAGCAGACATATGAAATCCATTACAGTTTTTTGCGGTTCAAGTTTGGGTAGTGATGCCCAGTTCCAAAGTGAAGCGCAATTATTAGGTCAGCGCTTAGCTGAGGAACAATGTACCTTGGTATACGGCGGAGCAAAAATTGGTCTAATGGGCGCTCTTGCGAACGGCGCTTTAGAAGCCAATGGGAAAGTGATTGGGATTATACCAACTTTTCTTAAGAAGAACGAAGTGGTGCACGACGGTCTTACTGAATTAATTGAGGTAGAAAGTATGCATGAGCGCAAGCATCAAATGAGTGAGTTAGCCGATGGTTTTATTGCACTACCTGGTGGTTTCGGCACCTTGGAAGAATTGTTTGAAATACTGACTTGGGCACAATTAAATAGGCATCAAAAGCCCATTGGTATATTAAATACGGATGGTTATTATGATGAGCTATTGGCTTTTATTCATAAAATGGTAGATAAGAAATTTTTACGTCCAGTAAATCTTGATTTGATGATTGTAAGCTCTTCGATTGACAATCTATTAGAGCAAATGGCTAATTATACTCAGCCAGAACTTCCTCGTTGGACCTAGCGCAGTCTTTTTATTTAGTGAAAATGTGCTCATTGCTGTATTGGAATGAAGCATGCATAATGAAATAAATAGACAGACTTGTCTATTTCGACATTTGAAACTATATTTGCTTTGTGAAAGGCACAGCAATTCATCAGCATATTATCGAAACGGCATCTAATCTATTTTATAAGAATGGATACAATGCTACGGGTATTAATGAAATTATTGCTGAGGCTAAGATTGCTAAAGCCACGCTGTACAATCATTTTAAATCTAAAGAAGATATTTGTTTGGCCTATTTAGGGTTTAAACATGCTCGTTTTATAAAGGACATTTCGACTTATTGTTTAAACAAGAAACAGGGAGATGCACAGGTGTTAGGGGTGTTTGATTTCTTATTGAAATTTTTTAAAGACAAAGATTTCAATGGTTGTTGGTGCATTAAAACCGTGGCAGAAATACCAAATGATAATAAGCGAATACGATCAGTAATACAAGAACAGAAGAATGAATTGATAGACTTAATTCACTCTTTAGTTATTAAAAATATAGACGGGCTAACCAAAAAAGAAGAACGAACAATGGCTCGTCAGGTTTATCTATTATATGAAAGTGCAGTTGCAGAGAGTCACTTACATAAAGCAGATTGGCCAATTAAAGAAAGTAGAAAGGTGGCAATTAAAATGGTAAGCTAAAAAAATATTTATAATATTAGACAGAAAGGTCTGTCTATTTACTCTTGAATAAAAACAAATATGAAACAATTTAAAAACAAAGTAGCCATTATTATTGGCGGAACAAGCGGCATTGGAAAAGAAACCGCAGAACAATTATTAAGCAATGGCTCAATCGTGCATATTGTGGGTCGCAGTATCGATAAGGTCAGCGATCAGGAGAACCTGCATAAACATCGAATTGATATATCAAATGAGCAGCAAGTTGATGATCTAATAGAATCTATCTCTAACTTGTCACGAGTAGATTATTTGGTAAATGCATCTGGTATTTTTGGACCAAAACCATTCTTTGAACATACGAAGGATGATTATAATTCTTATTTAGATCTAAACCGCGGATTTTTCTTTATTACACAAGCAGTCGCAAAAAAAATGAAAGAGAATAAAGTTGGATCAATTGTCAATGTTGGTTCTATGTGGGCTAAACAAGCAGTAAAGGCTACTCCTTCAAGTGCTTACTCTATGCAAAAAGCTGGACTACATTCATTAACGCAACACCTAGCAATGGAATTGGCGGAAGATAATATTCGAGTAAATGCCGTATCTCCAGCCGTAGTAAATACGCCTGTATATCACGGAGTATTTGGCGGGGAAGATGAAGCTCAGGAAGCGCTGAAGGGCTTTAATGGCTTTCATCCAATTGGTAGAATTGGAACACCAGCTGATATATCAAATAGTATATTATTTTTACTCTCTGATAAAACGTCATGGGTTACAGGTGCCATATGGGATACTGACGGTGGTGTACGTGCAGGAAGAAATTAATAATTATGAATCGTATAGAAGTATTAGTAAAAGTTAGAAAGACTATTTTAAAATCAATAAATGATTTGTCTTTAAATGAGGTAAACGAAATTCCTGCAGGGTTTAATAATAATATTGCTTGGAACCTGGGTAATATATTAGTGAGTCAGCAAAGTGTATTATACCGTTGTTCTGGCTTGCCGGTTAAATTAGATGAGAAGTATTTTCCATTGTATAAAGGTGGAACAAAACCCGAAGCGGATTTGACAACGGAAGAGTTGGATACTTTAAAAAGCTTATTTGAAGAACAAACTAACATAATGGAAAGTGACTTTAGCCAAGGAGTATTTAAAGAATATAGGGAGTGGAATCATGGAATGACAGGAATCGATATTGATTCAATTGACACTGCCATTCAATTTCTAACCTTTCACGAATCACTGCACTTAGGATATATTATGGCTTTGAAAAAGGCAATTTCTTAAAATAATAAAATGGTCTTCTAAGATATATAGAAGACCATTTTTTTATGCGTTATCTCGAAATAGAGTATAAAATAATCTGGCAGAATAGGTGCTGGTCCAATATGGTTTTAATATAGATAGGCTGTAACGAATATCCAATCCAAAACGGGGGGTAAAATATTGCGTAACTGTTGCATTAAAGGAAAGTGCGTGGCGTTTCGCCCAGTTAACTCGTTCTGATATGTTATTACCTGCCGTATCTAAAATGGTAAAGCCAACTAACTTATTACATGAAACACCGAGGCTAAGACTATTGCTATAATATTGGTCTTTAGGATTTATAAAATAAGAAATGCGAAGAGGTAGTTCAATATAACGATACGAAACATGGTGGGTTATTATATCATTAATGTCGTCTGTGCGCAGAAACTTACCCGTTTTGCTATATAGCATTTCAGAAACCAGCGTCCATCGTTCATAAAGTTTTACCTTGGCAAAAATGCCAGCACTAAGGTCAGCTTTCCTTCCAGTATAATGGTACAAGTCTCGGTTATTAAATTTAGCGATATTAGCTCCGGCCAATACTCCCATTTGAAAATTCTGACCCTGAACAAATTGATGACTAGCTAGAAGTATGATTGTATAGATTAGAACTGATTTTATGCGCATTGTTCGTTACAGACTAACGAGTTGAGTTACTATTTATTGTAAGGGTTGGCAATAAATATTACCAGATTATTAGCACTTAGTTGTATACTGCTATTTGTCATCATGTTTAAACTCGTGGTGAAATGCTTACAAAGAAAGAAAACGCATAAAAAAACCTCTTTGAACATGGATTTACAAGACTTTATTTTAGGGGAAGAATTTTTTTATAAACCCTTGACTTTCACGTAAATTCTTTTATATTTATACGGATTAAATCAAATCTTATGAAAAACAAATTAAAATTTTTGTGTGTAGTCGTATGCCTTGGATTGGCATATACCACGCAAGCGCAAAATGTAGGTATTGGAAATTCTAATCCTACCGAAAAATTAGACGTAACCGGAAATGTAAAAGCCGACTCTGTAAAAACGCAAGTATTACAAATAACGCCCAATGCGGGTGCAGGAAAAGTTATGGTGTCAGATGCACAAGGAAATGCTTCTTGGCAAACGGGACCGGTTGGACCACAAGGACCTCCAGGTGCAACGGGTGCAGCTGGACCACAAGGTACTGCGGGACCTCCAGGTGCAGCAGGCGCAACAGGGCCACAGGGCAATCCGGGTCCAACAGGACCTCCAGGTGCAGCAGGCGCAACAGGACCACAGGGCAATCCGGGTGCAACAGGACCACAAGGACCTCCAGGTGCGGCAGGTGCAACAGGGCCGCAGGGCAATCCGGGCGCAGCCGGGCCGCAAGGGTCCAATGGAATAACACAAACTGAATATGGCATGGGAGGCTTTTCTCCCGTTCCTTCTATGCAGAATCAATGGCATATATTAGGGTATCGCACCGTGACTATAACTGCTGGTCAAAAAATATTAGTCTTTGCAAATGCGGGGCTTGGCACATTTCCGGCAAGGAGTGGCATAGGTGTGCGCCATAGTATTGTTCGCCAAGCCACTACAGGTGGGACTGTTACGCCAGTGCTACCGACCAGTCAAACTATTGAAATAAGACAAACTTTAGCATCTGGTACAGTCAATCGATATAGCTGTGTTGGACAATTTTCTGGATTACCCGCTGGATCCTACAGAGTAGGTATGGGTGTGTATTCGGGAACGGTGAATTATTATAATAAAAACAGTTTCTATGACGTTCTGGTTATCATTACCGATTAAAAATAAGATTATGAAAATAATAATTCTTAACCTAATCGGACTTTGTATGGCATATAGTGCCATGTCTCAAGTACATATAGAATCTGGCGGAAATATATTTGTAACCGGCACATCCAATGGAGTGAGTAACACGACCCCAGAACTATATTCAGAAATACCCGTTATTAATTACGGTACCATTACGAACAATGGGGAAATACAATACGGAGATTCTGTTGTAAATAATGGAACTTACACTTCTACAGGCGATGATGTATTTGTTGCGGGAACAACGCCTAACAATGCCGTTGTTGGAAATTTTAAAGGAGCCAATGACATGTATAACGTTATAGTTAATGCAGGTAGCGCCAACTTCTTGTTCGTTCATGATACCTTAGAAGTAGATGAACGTCTTGTTTTTGAAAGCGGCACTGTATTAAGCATAAGTGATGTTTATGTCAAAAACAGTGCAGTCAATGCCATACAAGGAGCATCGTTATCTGGCGGTAGTGATAAATATATATCTGGCAGTTTGGAGCGTGACGTAAGTATTGCCACAAATTATTCCATGCCAGTAGGTGATGTAAATCATGGCAACCAATCATTCAATATCCTTTTTAATAATACGGGCGGTGGAAATAAAATAAGCGCTTCTTACGATGATGCCTTAGCAGGTAGTGCAACTAAAGCTGCCTGTCAAGATACAAATGCCTTTAATGTACAAAGTGGTACATGGACAATTACTTCCAATGGAGTAAACAGTAATTATGATTATGATATTACATTGATTCCAGCCGGGGCAAACACCTCATTATTAGCAGCAAGTTTATACGATGCCTTTGTAAAAGATGGACAGTTTATTGGTAACCCTTGTGCCAATACTTTGGGAAATTATAGCGCAACAGGACTTATAAGCTTTTCTCAGTTCAATATCGTTGGCGGCAACAATGCCGTATTGCCCATCACTTTAAAGGTATTCAAAGTGTACAAGACCGCATCAACCGACGTTATAGAATGGACAACCGATGCTGAGGTAAATAATAAGCTCTTTAGTATTGAACGAAGCCTGGATGGAATAGAATTTACAGAAATAGGAGTAGTACAATCTAAAGCGCTCAATGGAAATAGTAATCATACATTAGACTATCGATTCATTGATCAAAACCCACAACAAGGTTATAATTATTACAGATTAAAACAAGTTGATTTTGACGAAAAAAGTACGTTGTCCAATGTAAAGTATGTTTTCTGGGATGATTTAAAGGTGGTTCAAGTTTACCCGAATCCCGCATCAGAATTTATCAAAATAGACTGGTCAAGTAAAAATAACAGTGATCTAAAAGTAAAACTATCTGATATGCGCGGAAGAATAATTCAGCATGTTCAATTTAAAAGCAAAACCGGAATGAACTCATTAAAGCTGAAAACGCATGATCTTCCAAGTGGCATTTATTTTGTTCAAGTCTATGAAAACAATCGCTTGATAAAATCTGAGAAGGTCAGAAAGCAAGATTAAGTTTTCAACTTCTCAATTAAATTAACCTCAGTGCTTAAGACACTGAGGTTTTTTATTCCTTTTAAAAGGGAAAAAATATCGTGTTAGCCCGAAATAATATTTCCGATTAAAAAATGCTTAAACACCATTCATCCTATTTCTAATGCCATTCGTAATAGAAACATTCATTAACTGTAATTCAGAAACTATCTTTACTTAAACAGATAAACTATGATACTTACAACAACAGATACTATTCCCAATAAAACAGTGGCGGAGATACTAGGCGTAGCTCGTGGCAGTACAGTGCGTGCAAGAAATATTGGACGAGATATTTTTGCAGGATTAAAGAATATTGTTGGTGGCGAAATAAGTGAGTACACAAAACTTCAAGCTGAGAGTCGTGAACAGGCCATGCAGCGTATGGTTGAGGATGCCAAGGCGCATGGAGCTGATGCGGTGATTAATATTCGATTAAGTACTTCAATGGTTATGCAAGGGTGTTCGGAAATATTAGCTTACGGAACCGCAGTAAAACTTGCTTAATATGGAGACGATTGGCATAGGAATTCTTGCAGTTGAAGGCTTTGTTTTTTTTACTGTAATTGCGCTACTTATATATTTAGTGGTCCGTCGTATTGAGGATAAAGGCGAAGAGACTTTTGAGAAAAGAGATAATTAAAGAACGCGTTGAGCGTGTTCTTTTGTAAGATAAATGACATCCCCATGGGTGTCATTTCTTTTTTCAGTTGAAAGCTTAAGAATACTATCCTCTAATTCATAAGCAGTGTATCCGATCGATATTAATAGGCTGTCTATTTGTTCACGCTGCTCGCCATATGTTTCGGCTTGGATTATTGGTAAGTGCTTGGCTATTACTTCTTTCATTTCAGGAAGTACCACGACTTCATAGCCTTCGATATCAATTTTTATAAAATCAATTTTTTCTAAGGTGCTAAAGAGTTCGCTCGCTTTTTTCATCTTAGCTTGAAAAGTAAATTGGCTACTCTCCTGGCTGCCTCCTTCTTTAATATGAGCTAATCCAGTGCGTAAGTATTCTTGTTCACCTGGTACTATTAATTCTACATCTTTCTCTTCAGTTCCTAAAGCATAATTTAATAAGCTTACATTCGTATGACCTCCATGATTTTTTTGAAGGTTAGCCATGAACTGAGGTACTGGTTCAACAGAATAAACGTGCCCTTTGTCGCCTACCCATTTTTGAAATAGGTAGGTATAGTAACCTACGTTGGCGCCAATGTCCAACACATGATCTCCAGTTTTAATTAATTTCTTGGAGTAATAATGATATTTATATATCGGATCTTTTTTTAGTAATCCTAAGTTATAGGATAGCTTATAACCGCTATAAAGTAATTGTATAAATTTTTTCTGCCCTAGTGATTTGTAGAGTAATGTCTTTAATTGCTCTTTCATTTATGCCTCTTTAGCTTTCAATTCATCTTTTATTAAGAGCCCGCCCAATGCCAAGATTATTAATAGAATAATCATGCCACTCACGCCAGGTAACCACTTTAATTTCTTATAAGTCTCTGGCATAAATTCAAATCTTATCTTATGGTTTCCTGCTGGTATAAATAAACCACGTAACACATAGTTCGTATTAATAATGGGGGTTTCTTTATTATCAATGTAAGCTTTCCAGCCCAATGGATAATAAATATCGCTAAATACAGCAAAGCCTTCATGCGCATTATTAGACTCGAAGTTTAAGTGGTTTAAACTATACTCCGTTAGTGTAACACGACTACTCGTATCTTTTGTGAATGCAAGTGGTTTTGCGTTTCCTTCTAATTCTTGCGCACGAACAATAGCCGTTTGTTTAGGTTTAAATGCGTTGGCCATACCAACCGTATCACCAATTTGATTGGCGTTTAATGATAGCATGGCTTCATCTGCACTTGATACTTTTTTAATATTATTGACAAACCACGCATTGCCACAAGCCTCAGGATTAGGGAACGCTTGTTGATTTTGACCAATGATATACTTGGTGTTCAACATATTTAATACTTGCGCATTAAGCATTTTACCTGGAGTTAATTGTACATCAATTAAATCTTGGTAGTGCTCGAGTTTTGCCGGGTGATAACCGCCTATACATTTATGAAAGATGGCTTGTGTTGCATTATTGTACGTGTTAACCGACAGGTCTAACACACGATAATATGGATCCGGATCTTGCATGATTTGTTGGTCTACTGTGCGCGGTGCAAACTGCGCTTCGTATTCCATTTCATCCATGTAGCTGTCTTCATTTAAGTATCGCCAACTTATAAATATTACATCTGCTGCAAAGAATAATCCTAAGAGAAGAACGAGTTTTTGTTTGTCTAATTTCTCTTTTGTAAATAAATATAAAAGCAAACCACCAACTAGTAAAAAGAATAATGAACGTAAGCCATCATTACGAGCAGCGTCTCCACGTTTTTCTACAATATCTTCAAATGCACTATTTACTCCTTGCTGTATCTGTGCTTCACCCGCGCCAGATTGCTTGTACTGTTGTGCTATTTGTGCTTTTAATTGATCAGCATTGTCTCCTCTAAAATCAAAAAGTAGCGAAGATCCTAAACCGAGTATAAGTGTTATGGAACCTACAATAATGAATGATTTTTTCAACGCAGCCCAACGTTCATCTTTACTAAAATCTGAATCGATAAATGCATGCACACCCCATACGGCTAAGAATACAAAGGCTACAGCGGCAATAACCATGGCCATACTTGGCGTTCTAAAACTGTTGTATAATGGAAGATTGTCAAAGAGAAAGTAGTTAAGTGTTGAGAAATGTTTTCCCATGGCTAAGAATACACCTAGCATGCCAATGGAAAAAATGACCCATTTTAATCTGTTTCTAATAGCAAATAAGCCAAGAACTAAAAATAGCATGGTAAGAATACCAAAGTAAATAGGTCCTGCTAAGAAAGGTTGAGGGCCCCAATATAGTCCTTGTGTGCTTTCGCCGCCGTAGAGGTTTGGTACAAATAATGTAAAGGTTTCGCCCACTCCTTGGCTCCAGCTAAATGCATAATCTTTATCTAGTCCGCCATTCTTTTTTGGCTCATCTTGTTTCTTATTAATGGTCAATTCGCTATTTCCACCGCGCATGGTGTACTTGCCATATTCTTTGGTAAGAGCTATGCCTAGTATATTAGGAACGATGGATAATAGCCCACAAAAAATCATGATGGCTGTTGCGATTCCAAATTGTTTGAATTTTTTTGTCATGATGGTTTTTATAAAAAAGCCGATACCTAATAAGAATAATATGATGAGTAGGTAATACTGCACTTGGAACATCGAATTTTGAATAGTTAAGCATAAGCCTAAAAGAGCTAGCATCCCACCCAGTTTATATTTACCTCGATAAAGTTGTATCATGCCTGCAATGGCAATAGGCATAAAGGCAATACTAAGCATCTTAGTATCGTGCCCTACGGAGGTTATCTGTAAATTATAGGAACCAAAACAGTAGACGATGGAACCGAATATGGACCACCAATAATTAACCTTAAAACTTCGAAGCAAAATAAAGAAGCCAATCATGGCAAAGAATAAAAAGGCTACTGGCTTAGGAAATGCTTTATTAAAAAAGTCTTGAATGGAATACATGATGTGCCAACTACCTCCCATAGTTGTTGTGTAAGTTGCTGTGCCTCCAAACATTGAGTTGGACCAAAACGGTCGCTCACCGGTTTCTTCATAATGTTTAGTTGGTTCCCACGCCATAGATTGCCACTGCGCATTATCATGCTGAGCTAATATTTTTCCTTGAAAAGCAGGGTAGCTATAGGCTAGTGCCAATCCTAGAAAAATACCTACGGCTATGAGTGTGTTCTTAATTTTGCCTTTAAACGCTGTATTCATGATGTCTCGATTTATCGCGAGGTATAAAAATAAGCGTTTCTACCTTTATTCAATATGAATTAGGATTATTTATACAATTTGAGAACTTCTTGCGCTTCTTGTTGAATTATTTTAATCAGGGATTGAGGTTTTATGACTTGTACTGCTGCTCCGTAGCCTTTAATTTTTTCCATAAACTCATAATTTATTACCACTTCTAAGCTGATGCTAAATGCTGCTTGGGTGTCCTCTAATATTTTTTGAGAATGATGGAGGGGTTGTGATTTAAGATAGTTGGCTTGAGCGGGTGTAAATTTTAATTCAATATTTTCTGCCCCTTTGTCTGTCAAGGAAATTCCAATGGCAGAATCAAAGTATGCTTTATTACTAATGCTCTCTTCAGAAAATGTTTCGTGCATTTTGATTACATCATTTATTCTGTCAAATGAAAAAGTAAGTGTTTTTGCCTCTTTAGTAGCATGTATTGCTTTGGCAATTAAGTATAAGCGCCCTTTGTATTCTCTAATAAAGTAAGGGTGTATTCTATGCTTACGTTCATCTTTTCCAAAGGCTTGATATTTTAGTATCATTTCATTTCTTCCTTTGATGGCATCAACAATGAGTGGCATGTGCTCTACGCCTTGAAAGTAATTGGGACGGTCTAATACGAATACTTCATTTTGCGAAGCGTCATTTTGTACATTTTGTTTAACACTAGCGGCTATTTTAGCAATAGCATCATCAAATACTTTTATGGCGGGAATATCTTTGAATTGTTCTAGTATGGAAATGGCAAATTCCAGCCCCTTTAGATCATCGGCCGAAACAGGAATATTGCTTATTGAATAATTCTCTTCAGTATAACGATAGGCACGAGAGTAACGGTCATATTCAATGGGTGCATCAAAGCCTAGGTTGGAGTCGTAACGCATGGCATAAATGTCTTTTTGAATGCTGGAAGTGCTTACACTCATATCCAATTTTTCGCTTACATAATCAACCAAGTCTTGCAGCTTTGGTGCAGGAATGGAGGTATTATTTAACCGTTGATCTATCAAGCGGTAGCGGGCGTATGCATTCTTATTTTTCATATATTATCTCTTTTAACTAATCTTAATGTCACTATTGGGTCAATCGGTGGTAAGTATTCACATTTCTGTTAAAGCCAACCAAAAATCAAGTCATTATTATGTCAAATCACTAATCTCTATCTAACGTTCGACCCTTTTTTGCGTCTATTATAATGGAAAGATAAAGAAATATATTTACTACGTAAACAGGTTACGCACTAAATATGAAATATTTGTATCACAAGATAAAAACTACGATTATGACAGACACATTCATTCAAGTACAAGAGGAGATTCAAGCATTACAATTAACACAAGTAATATTTGACGACAGCGATTTGGTAAGTGTAAAGGCCAAAGCGAGATTAAACAATCAATTACAAGATATTGATTTGCTATTCTCCTTTAAGCAGTTTAATGATACGCTACGCTATACCGGCGCAAGTGGTGATGCCTTGCAAGATGCCATGAGCGAAAAACTTACAAGTAATGACAAGTCTCTATATATCATTCATCTAGAGGAGGAAAAAATGGTATTTACAACCTGTAAGTTTAAGGTTAGTATTCTTACCCAAGAAGATGCAAGCACCTATTGTGTAGATGAGTTAAGCCCGCTGTCTTTTTTTCAACAGGCCAAAAATTTAAAAGCCAATATTAGAGATTTTGATATGGGTAAGTTAGAAAAGAAAAATGCCTTGAAAGATGAGCTGCTCAATATTGCGAAGCGTTACAGATACTATAAAGGTTTATTGACCTTGAATATTAATGAAATAGAAGCTCGTCGTAAGTCTGGCTTAGAAAATGATAAATTATTTCAGCTGGCATTTATGGCTTGTCATTAGGAGATAATAAAAATATTCCATCTTGAATTTATGGAATTAGGTAAAGTGCGCATCTGGTTAGTATGCGCACTTTTGTTTTACCTCAGAAAATAGGCTTCAGTATTGATGCTAGGGATTATCAAATTCTCTTTTTGACTTCCTTTTTACTTTTAGGGATTTTTAATCTAGGTTGGGATGCTGATTTAGATAAATATGCTATTCTTATTTCTTCATGCTTAGCATTTCAGTTATTGGCAACCGTACTTTTTAAACTCAATATTAGCTCGCTCAAAAGTGCGCTCATTACATCTCTAGGCTTAAGTATATTGGTACAAGGGCAAGCGTTATATATTTATTTCATCATTGCTTTTATTGCTATTGCTGGTAAATTTATTTTGGCAATGTAACGCTTATTGGTAGTAAATAAAATTAGAAATTGATAGATTAGACCCACCAACTAAAAAGCGGTGGGTTTTTTATATCTTTACATTTCACTAAAACGCAATTTTTATACCCGAGTAAAGGAATAAGAAAAACATACTGATAGTACGACCATAGGTTATCAATACGAATCTCCAAAATTCATTCTCTAATTAGTCTAATGGTGTAGTGCGCTCAAATGAGAGCGTAGCTATGCTTTTTTGATTAGAGTGGCTTTGGAGAGCCAGTATTGACAAGAAGGTAATTAGTTACGCTCTTATTTGTTTGCCACAAAACAAACAGTATTATGATTAAAAAAACTCTAATTCTAATGGCATTTTATTTGCTTACTTTAAGTAACTCTATTAATGCTCAATTTGTCAGAATAATGGCAACAAACAGGTCGGTATGCGGCTATAATTCCGCTGAGGATAAATTTGATTATTGTAAAAGTTGGAAGGAAACAACACTTTTCGAAATAGACGATGATGTCAGTACAGTAACTGTTACAAGTAAAAAAAGGACAAACACTTATTTTATAAAAAAAGTTCACAGGAAGAACGATAAATTATTCCTTGAAACTATTGGAGATGACAATAAATATTGGGTTATTGCTATAGCTAACAAGTATAACCACCCCATTGGAAACATTACTATTTTTAGAGATAAAGAAGTATCTATTGTATTACTACCAATTACATCAGAAGTAATGAAGAAGGATTAGGCGCGGTAAACTATTCTTCTTCGTCTGCTGGTCGGAAAATTTTTAACTGATCTCCAGGTCTTGGAAATGCTTTTTCAACTAAAGCCACATATTTGCGCCAACTTGTTGTGGCTTTAGCCAAAGCTATCAAGCCACCAAAAAATTCACGCAATCTTGGTTCGCCTACTTCATCAGTTAAAAACTGAAAATGCTTATATTTCCTAACACCCTTTTCATTCTTAGGGTTCTTTTTCTTTAAATCACTAAGTAAACCCGGTGCTATTCTTTCATAGATGTAATCATTTGTCCAACGCCCTATTATTTTAGGTCTTTTCTGTACACTCTCCGGTCGCCAATCCCATTTATTAAGTCTAAACCATTCTTTATACAACTCAACAGGAAATGTAACTTCATACTTCTTTGCTTCCTTTCTTAGATACTGGTCTAATATTTCTTGAAGGGCATTTTTTACCCTTACATCTTGGTATCCAGTTGCTTCATCAACCAATGAAATTATACCAACGGTTGCAAAACCTTTAAGGAGAGTATATGCCCTATCAGCTACTTTTTCCTTTGATTTGGGTATGCCGCCTTTTTGGCTGGCTTGAAGCCAAACATCGCATATTTCGGGTAATATTGTTGCTTCCAACCCTAAAGCATCTGAACCATACTTTGCCTTATAAGGTCTTGATTGTGAAAGCTTTATAGCTAATTCTTCAGATATATATGGGTCTAAAAATTTGGCATATATGTAACTTGGTTTGACAGAATTACCTTGCCGCCTTTTTTGCCAATAGGCACCTGAACCTTTTACCCCTATAGCATTAGATATACTACGTTCTGATATTACTCGTGTGCCATCTTCGAGTACAGCACAGCTTATACTTAAACCATTAATATTAAGCTCTCCTTGATGTGTAGCCTTTGGTAGTTTCTTACTCATAATTACTTCTAAGATTTACAGATTTTAATAAAACAAGGTCAAATACTTTCTCGTTGTTTCTATGGTTATGACGGAAGCAAAACTCGTCAATGTATTTGCCTAAGTATTTTGATGATAGCCAATGATATTGTCCAGTAATACCACGCTTCAATAATGACCAAAAGTTCTCAATGGAGTTAGTATAAATATCTCCATTTACATATTCGCCAGCGTTATGTTTGATTACATAATGTTCAAAGTTTTTAGATAGTCCACGATATGCTTGCCATTCGTCGGTCATTATAGTAGATCCTTTCTTTACATTGGTGTTCAAGAAACTTTTAAGCGTTCTACCGTCCGTTCCCTTGGCTTTTCGTGCCACTACCTTACCATCACGTTGAATAGCACCTATAACGGGCTGTTTGGTCTTATTACTACGTCCTTGATTATTGGGAGTGCGTTTATTCTTGTGTTTGTTTTTCTCCTTACCACCTACGAACGTTTCATCTGCTTCAATAATACCCTCTAATAAATCACCTTGCTCAATCATTGCTTTGCGCACCTGCATTTGCATACGCCAAGCTGTATTAGGGCGTGTTTCAATATCTCGTGCCAGTTGTCTTGATGATATTCCTTTCTTAGCGTTTAGTATTAGCGTGAGAGCCAAGAACCACTTTTGTAAATCTAACTTAGTATTGTGAAAGATAGTGTCCACAGTTACCGAGAAGGAAGTATTGCAATTATTACAATGGTATCGCTTCTGTTTCTCTTTAAGTGGAGTGTTTCGGTCTGATTTGCAATAAGGGCATTTGGGCTTATTATCCCATCTTACTTTTTCTAAATGGTTTATACATGCCTCATGTGTCGGAAATTGTTTGTAAATTTGAATTAAGTTCATAACCTCGTATTTTGTTTAATGATATTTGCGTATCAACAAATGTACGGGGTTATTTCTTTCTAATCAAAATTTTAACTACCAATAAGCGTTACATTTCCTTTATTTTTAGATTCAAAGGCAAGCATTTTATCAATCCCGCTAATTTTGGCATTATAGCCGCCATACTACTCACCGATGAAGTATGGATATCGCCTGGGCAGTGGGGCAATATGGCGCTACTTTTTTTTATCATTGGTTGCCTTGGTTTTATTGTTACTTATAAAGTCAATCGGATAGACTTATCAATATTATTTCTCGGTGGCTTTTTTCTTTTAGAGTTTTTTTATCAAGTCATTTATTTACAATGGCCCTTAGATCATCTGCAACAAGTATTTACCAATGGTGGTTTTTTACTCTTTACTTTTTTTATGATTACGGATCCTGTTTCTACGCCAGCGCATAAGACTGCACGTAAGTTCTGGGCCGTTGGCATCGTAGTACTTGCTTTTGTATTAAAAGAGTTTTATTATGTTCCATCCGCACCATTTTGGGCTTTGTTTTATTTCGCTTTTACTACGCCAATCATTACTTATTTATTTCCATCCAATCACTTTTTATGGAAAAGCACCATGCAGAACATCTCATTATCAACAGTTAAATAAACAAAAAAAGACCTTTCAAATATTCTAAACAAATAAACAATTCTATTATGAACACATTTAAAAAAACAACAGTCCTCTTTCTGCTCAGCCTCTTTTTCGTTGCAGATATTTTTGCCTTCTGCGGGTTTTATGTAGCTAAGGCCGATGCCAAGATATTTAATAAAGCTTCGCAAGTAATTATTGCGCGTGATGGCAACAAAACGGTGATAACAATGAGCAACGACTTCCAAGGTAAAGTCAAAAACTTTGCCATGGTCGTGCCTGTACCGCAAGTATTACAGGAGCAAAATATTAGAGTAGTGGACCGTAATATTTTTGATAAGTTAGATGCCTATTCTTCTCCAAGATTGGTTGAATATTATGATCCAGCACCTTGTAACCTATATGGTAAGAATAAGGATATGTCTATTACTAAAGCTTTGCCAAGGGTAGCTGCGATGGACAAGAGACGGTTAGAAACAGAAGAGATAAATGATCTTGGAGTGACCATACAAGCCAAGTATAATGTAGGCGAATATGAAATACTTATATTGAGTGCAACCGAAAGTAATGGCTTAAAAAAATGGCTGAATCAAAATGGCTATAAAATTCCTAAGAATGCCGAGGAAGTATTAGATCCGTATATCAAAAGTGACATGAAATTTTTCGTAGCTAAAGTAAATTTAGCTAAGTACGAAAAGAGTGGTTACACTAATTTACGACCTTTGCAAATAACGTTAAACTCGCCAAAGTTTATGCTACCTATTCGATTAGGGATGGCCAATGGAAAAGGAAATCAAGACTTAATTATTTATACCCTAACAAAAAAAGGAAGAGTGGAGTGTACCAACTATCGTACGATTAAAATGCCCACAGGTATGGATATGCCTACATTTATAAAAGATGATTTTGGGACTTTTTATGCCGATGTATTCCAGAAACGCTGGGAGCGCAATCGCGGCAAGGCTGTGTACCTAGAATATTCTTGGGATATAAGCCCACGTAATTTTGTGAAGTGTGACCCATGCGTAAGTCCAGCGCCAAACTTTAGCGATATGCAACGGGCAGGCGCCTGGTGGGTTGAAGGAAGCCGCGATGAAAATGTACATTTTACGAGATTGCATGTACGTTATAACCGTAAGAGTTTTCCGCAGGATTTGAAATTTCAAACTACACCAAATAAAACGAACTTTCAAGCCCGCTATGTATTGCGCCATCCCTATAATGGAGACATAAGTTGTGCGCAAGGTCAGGATTATGTGCGTAAAGTGATAGACCGCCGTGAAGCCGAATTAGAGAACTTAGCTTTTTATACTGGACAAGATGATTACAACCACAATCAATACGTAAGTGAGTGGAAGCGAAAGTTAAAGTGCCAATATCGCAAAGGTTCATTATCTCCATTGGGCTCTAATACAGCAGGAGTGTTATTATTTCTATTGCTAAATATTAGTGTAGTAATTTCTGTATTGAAGTTGCGTAGGAAAATGGCTTAAG
>CALIIL010000089.1 GCA_938017685.1 uncultured Chitinophagaceae bacterium | reverse complement strand
TAGCCTAGCTCTTTAATATCTGTTATTACAAAATAAGCTAGAATGCCAGATGGAAGAAAGTGTGATATAAAATGTTCTGCCAAATCTTAAAATTTAACCCCAAAGATAATTTACTCCCCACAGTTATCACGTGATCCATTATTTGTACCTTTTAGAATAGAAATAAAATCTGTTCTATTATTATTAAACACATGAGCTATACTTATTTTCTCACCAAGACTATCTGTTACTTTATCTGATTTATACCAATTACGAGAGAAGTCCGTTCGGTAAATAGAAGTCTGCAAACTTGTATTAGGCGAAAAGTAAATCTGATGTTGCAACACATATTGATTTTGTTTTAAATTAATATTATCAAAGCGGGATGCTTCATAACGCTGAAAAGGATCCGTTGCAAAATCTTGAGCCGAAATGCCTAAATAAGTTTCATTAGAAAGCTGTGTATTTTCAGCTACCTTCAACTCTAATCGTTGGAAGTATTTGGCACTCGTTTTAGAAGAATAACTTAATTTGATGAGATAATCTTGAATATTAAAGCCCGTATTATCGCCACTTGGCAAACTCTTAAAACCATTGCTTTGTGCTTGATAGGTTTGTACCAAAAATCCTAATTGATTAAACGTGCCACTGGCCTTGGCCAAAACACTTCTTGTACCAAAACTTCCTGCACTTAGGGTTATGCCGCCACTTAACTTCTTTGTAATTGGGCTTGAGATAAAGTTTAAAACGCCACCTGTTGTATTAGGACCAAATCTAATTTGACTACTACCTTTAACCACTTCAACGCCACTCATACGAGCTGCTGTTGGGAAGTAGTAAGCAGCAGGTGCTGAGTACGCCGCCGGTGACATTAATATACCGTCTTCCATAATCGTAATTTTAGAACTACGCTCACTACTTGTGCCGCGCATGCCAATATTAGGCCTTAATCCAAAACCATCTTCCTCTTGAATATTTACACCCGGTACTTGTTTTAAGATACGATTCACATCGCTATATTTTTGCTCTTGCAATTTCTTTGCACTTATATACTCCGCAGATCCGGGCAAATTAAATGCTCCAAGTTCATCTCCAACTACCGCATTAATTTTTACTTCTTTAATCTTCTGTACACTATCTACTCGTTGCTGAGCCAATAGGTTTGAAGTAAACAAAGTCAATATTAAAAGACAAGTCAATATATTTTTCATAATCTAGGGCGAAGATGGCTTGCTTGCCAAGGACCTACTTATGAATTCAGTAAAACGATTAATGAAAAGAGGAATTTATTGCATGGCAAATTCACTGGGCAACACACCTACTTGTTTTTTAAAGGCGGCGCTAAAACCACTCAGATTAGAATAACCTACTTCATAAGCAATTTCTGAAACGCTCATCTCTTCTGTATTCAATAACATTTTGGCCCGCTGCATGCGCGCATCTTGTACATAGGCAAATATTGTCTTGCCATAAA
The DNA here is from genome assembly GCA_938017685.1 of uncultured Chitinophagaceae bacterium. Classification (GTDB taxonomy): domain Bacteria; phylum Bacteroidota; class Bacteroidia; order Chitinophagales; family Chitinophagaceae; genus JAGNRR01. The sequence continues at coordinate 2,185 of CALIIL010000089.1, read as the reverse complement.
GCTCTTTAAATCCTTTCTTTAAATAGCACTCATTCATACCAACACGCTGTGCCAAGATTGGAATAGTTAATGAATCATTTAAGGAAGAAAGTATAATATCCTTGGCCGAAATAATTTTTTCACGTTCAAAATCCTTTGATAAAAACTTGCAACTATTACAATCTTTAGACTGCACCAAAGGCTGCTCAATTAAGCAAAGGACTAACTGTAGGACTTTGCTTTGCATATAAATTTTTTGCTCTAAACCTTTATACTGCGACTTAAGTAGTTCATGTAAATGAGCCTGTGTATTACAACAATATTCGGCTTGATTGACTGTCTCTATTTTTTTATAAAGTGAAGTATCTATAGCATCCAGGTATTTCTTATCTAACTTAAAAACTAGGTTCGAAGAGTTAGGATTACTCGGATCAATTAGTACACACTCAATACCTGAATATTGAAATTTAAGAACGACCTCCGCTTTCGTTTTTTCAATACGCACATAATCCTCATGTAGCTTGGCCGAATTGAACAAAGCATAGTTTAAACCGGATTGTATTTCTTGAAAATCTATTTTCAATGCTGTACAAAAGTAAGCCCAAAACATATTTATATATCTTAAATAAGCGGTAGACTTAGATATTAATAATAGATAGGAGATATGCGAAGATTAACGTTTTAGTATAAATTAGACTAATTATCTTTGAAAGCATGAGCAAGCGCTTTTTACCAATAATCATTCTATTATTTATTAGCCAAAGTATTTGGGCTGCAAAAATATTAATCCCAATGGATGCAGAAGGCCAAAAGAACCATTTGAAAGCTTACGGAATTGCTTATTATGCCTTGGGCAAGGCTGTAACTGTGGACTGGTTGTTAAATTACCGAGGTGGCAGCTTCGTATTTGATCAATATGCCGAGTTAGAAAAAGAGTGTAAAATTAGAGATGTTAGTTATGAAATAGTACCAGAAGCAGCTTATACAAAAATCTTAAGTGATATTGCTGACCCGGATGCAAATAAGGATATTGTACGATTGGATAAACTACCTAAAATATGCGTGTACACACCCGACGGCAAGCAACCTTGGGATGACGCCGTTACCATGGTGCTTACCTATGCCGAGATTCCCTTTGACAAAGTATATGACACGGAAGTATTAGAAGATAAATTAGTGAAGTACGATTGGATGCATTTACACCACGAAGACTTTACGGGGCAATATGGTAAGTTCTATGCTGCCTTCCGCAATGCGGATTGGTATAAAGAAAACATGCGCTTAAATGAAGCCATGGCAAGGAAGCACGGCTACAAAAAAGTATCTCAGTTAAAAGGCAATGTGGCAAAAAAAATATCGGCATTTGTTGCTGGTGGCGGTTACTTATTTGCAATGTGTAGCGCTACCGATAGCTATGATATTGCATTAGCAGCCGATGGTGTAGATATCTGTGGTCACCAATATGATTATGATGCAGCCGATCCTAACGCACAAAGCAAATTAAACTTCAACAAGACATTTTCCTTTAAAGATTTTAAGTTAAAAAGAAATCCATTAGAATATGAGTACTCGGATATTGATGTAACACAAACGCGAGGCAATGTATTTAAGCGAGATTACTTTACCCTTTTTACTTTCTCCGCCAAATTTGACCCGGTGCCAAGTATGCTTACTCAAAATCATACCACGACCGTCAAAGGTTTTATGGGCCAAACAACCGCATTTAGAAATAGTACTTTAAAAAGTTCAAGCCTTATACTTGGTGAAAACAAATCCTTGGGAGAAGCAAGATATATACATGGCGAACATGGAAAAGGCACTTGGACTTTTTATGGTGGTCATGACCCAGAAGATTATCAACATCAAGTGGGAGACCCGCCAACAGATTTAAACTTGCACCCTAACTCTCCGGGTTATCGTTTAATATTAAACAATGTGCTATTCCCAGCAGCTAAGAAAAAACCGCAGAAGACGTAGTACGAACATTGAAATTACCACCTTACACCATTTATTCTTCTTCTTAATAAATGGGGATAATGAACAACCATATATTAATCTTGTAGTGTTGTAGCCTTCCCTAAAAATTGGACAGTTTAAAAATCAGAAAATCTTTAATTTTAAACTGTAAAACATGAAAAGAAGTAAATTTAACGAGAGCCAGATCATCAAGGCTCTAAAAGAAAACGAACAAGGACGAAGCGTTCAA
>CALIIL010000088.1 GCA_938017685.1 uncultured Chitinophagaceae bacterium | reverse complement strand
TGCTAACGGCCGTTTGTAACGGCTGATACACTTTTAAATATACAGCTGTTCGTCATGTTCTTCCGCAGGAAGGTCATGGCGTACGATTAATAAAGTGGTCCCGAAGCTTCGGGATCTGAACCACTTGCTGATAAGCAGCTTCTTACAATATAGTAACTAAAGGCTATCCTGAGTATGAACGAGCATGAAGTTTGAGCTGTGCTGAGTTTTCAACTCAGTACAAATAAGTCCCCTTAAATTTGCTGTTTGTGATGTTTTCCCGCTGCGGCGCGAAAACATCGTGAACGTTTGATAAGAGCAGCATGTTGAACCTAATGCTGAGTGCAACACTAATCTACAACTTCCTCTTCCTCAAAGGCGTTTTTCGACTGCCATGTTTTAAATAAACTTGCCTAGAGAGCTCTTTAGATTCTTGTGTTTTTCTTATCGCCCACAGCGCGTCTTTCATTTGTTTTAAGTGAGCTTTGTTGGCTATGGGTTTTATATAGTTGAGCACGGATATTTCCTCATGCATGATTATTTCTACCGCGGTAGTATTGGCTAGTTCGGGCACCCATTTTTTAATAAAGGCACATTCTTTATCTTGATCAATAATTTGTTTTGTGGGGTTATATACACGCACCGTATTTATACCCACAACGCCTGCTTGCATTTGTAATTGACTAAGGTGTATGCCTGGTTCAAAATCAGTAAAGACTTTAGCCAAAATGTAATGCACCACACGCCAATCAATATGCAAATAAAAGCAAGCGAAAGAAGTAAGCATAGATCGCATTCTAAAATTAATAAAGCCCGTAATATTTAGACAACGCATACAAGCATCAATCATGGGGAAGCCAGTTTCTCCTTTGGTAAAGGCTTCAATATTATTAGCTGTGTTGGTATAAGGGAGTGCATCGTATGCAATATTAATCGGGTGCAATTCCATGTCGGGCGCACTTTCTAATCGCTGCATGAAATGATCGCGCCAATGCAAGCGGGAGGTAAATGAATTTAGCGAACGCCCCCATTTTCCTTTATCTGCAATCTCCATTTCTTTGTATTGCAGTTTGGCTATTTGTGTTTTCTGATAAATCTCTCGAGAAGTCATTGTGCCCCAAGCAAGATGGGGAGACAGGCGACTGCCATATTTCAAAGCAGTATTAGGCGATGAAATATTACCGCTATAATATTTACCTCGGTCAAATAAAAAGCTGTTCAGTACGGTATTAGCTGCTTGCTCGGTTACTTTTTGAATACTTGTGCAGTGCGTAAATGTTCCTGCGAAAACTTGTTCTAATGTTTGCTGGTATGGTTGCCATGCCTCAGGAATTATAAATAAGGACAAAGTATCTGGCTTCGGCTTCTCAAGACAATCGGCATACATAAATTCTTTCCAATATCCTTGTCGTTCATCTCTATTCGTTAGTCTGCGGAACACTGCTGTTTGTTTTATTTCGGTCCAATGCGTATTGTTCTCCTTGCACCATTGCTTCACTTTTTTATCTCTGCTAAATGTTCTGAGGTTGCCTACTTCTTCGTGCGACACAAGATTATTTATTGGAAGCGATTTGTTTAATAACTCAAAAGCTTCAATAACTTCTTGACGCAATACGAGCACCTGTAAACCTTGCGATGATAAATGTTCTATGGCGGTGTAAATACTCTGAATATGAAAGCCCGATGTTTCGGGCGCACTAATAAAGCTCGGTTCTAATATGAAGAGAACGCAGCAACTTTCTTTTTGTTTTAGGCAATAATGTAAGGCTGGATTATCCGATAAACGGAAGTCTCTTTTAAGCCAATAAACATTCATGCCATGAAATTAATTCATAACCACTGCTTGTACTATTCAAATAATGAATTGGCTATTAGCGTTTTCTGTCTCAAATCTAGAAAGGCAAAATTCTAACAACGATAATGGGATGATACTATTCATGTTAACCTGTGGACTTCCAATGGCTTGAGCAAGTAAAAGACTTACATTATCTTTGAAATGATAACTATACTTACGTAACACCTTTAAACTGTTGTATGTTTAATTTTGACCAATTTTATAAAGGCTTAATTAGCCGATTTGATTATTTTGATGATTACTTGGACAGTTATCCGGATAATGGAAAATTATTTCAAAAAGAAAAAATAATTGATTTATACAAGCGTGTAATAGCCGAAATGAATGGGGAGGAGCTGAAATACGTTAATACCGTTGCATGTTTAGATGGCGTTGATGAGGATTATACAGTTTTTCTAATTGAATTACTAAAATCTAAATGGCATGAGGCTGAAGAGGATTTGATAGATCTGTTGGGAGACACCAAAGATGAGAGAGGTATAGATTTATTATTTGAATTATCTACATTGGAATATGAGTGGGATGAAAATAGATCCGTTTCTAAGAAGTGTATATGGGCGCTAAAGAAGATTGGAACAACACTCGCAAATAAAAAATTGGTTATGCTATCTCAACATGATAACAGTATAATAAAGGAAACTGCCCAATTGAGTTTAGCTTGTATTTAGCTTTTTTCAAAACTAGAAATTTACGCTTGATTTTGGCAATTTGCCTTTAATACAATTTTTAAAATTATTCAAAAAGAGAATTGCTAATCAAGATTTTGGGGTAGTGTACAAAAAAGTGTGTAATCGATTTGATTAATTTTACTTTCAAAGCAAACAAACTTGTTGTGGGAAGTCTGTCTGTCTTTGGAAGTTTTTTGTTTTTGCATCGTAAATATAATTTGAGTTTGTTTAATGAAA
>CALIIL010000087.1 GCA_938017685.1 uncultured Chitinophagaceae bacterium | reverse complement strand
CTGAGCTTTTTGCTTAAAAATGGAACGGCTCAATGCCGATCCATTTTTATAATAATCGCAACAGATGAGTTACTCACCTTCGCCTTTTGCTACGCTCAAAATTAAAGCATTTTTTATTTGGTTGAAACATAGAAATCGGGGCGGACCTGGACTAGCACTCAACTCACAAGTCAATATAATGTATGGGGCGACCCATGTGTGGATTTTGATACTACTGGAAAAATTTACTATTTCCATCTGAGCAATCCCAAGAAACCGCAAGGCTATTATATTGACCGATTAGTATTACAAACATCGGAGGATGAAGGCAAAACATTTACCGATGGTATAGGCATAGGTTTAAACATACCTAAACAGCAAGACAAGGAATGGTGTTTCGTTAATCCAAACAACAATCATATTTACCTCAGTTGGACTCAATTTGACAAATATGGCAGTAAGCGTTTTTGGCATCGTTCTAATATTCTTTTTTCTAAAAGTATAGACCAAGGACTAAGTTGGAGCAAACCTAAAAGAGTAAATAGAAGAAGTGGTGATTGTATAGACAGCGATAAAACCGTTGAAGGTGCCATGACAACGCTCGGACCCAATGGAGAATTATATATGTGCTGGGCTGGTAAGAAAGGAATTTATTTTGATAAGAGTTTAGACGAAGGAGTGACTTGGCAGAAAAAAGATAAAATAATTGATTTTCAAGCTGGTGGCTGGGATATTAATATACCTGGCATTGACAGAGCCAATGGATTTCCAATTATTGATTGCGATAGAAGTGGAGGTAAACATAACGGCAATGTTTACATTTTTCACGTTAATCAGTTATTTGATTTTTCATTTATATCACTTAACAAATCAAAGGATAATGGAGAAAGTTGGGATGTCAGACAAAATATTACTCCACCTGTGTACAATAATGATTCAGGTGATTTGAATGATTTAAGTAATTTGGAATTACAAGCGCGCCATGAATTCGGTATGTGGTTCACAATTGATCAGAGCACTGGATATTTATATATCCTATCCTATAGACAGAATAATCCAAAGACTAAGAAAACAGATGTTTACCTCTCCTACTCCAAAGACGGTGGGGAAACCTTCAAAGAAATAAAAATCAGCGAAAGCTCATTTACGCCAGATAAAACAAAGTTCTTTGGTGATTATAACGGCATATCAGCTGTAAATGGCATTATCAGACCCGTATGGACACGTTACGACAAGGGTCAGTTCAGTATTTGGACCCACCTTATTTCAGAAAAAGACTTGCCCTAGCAGCCTAAACTGAAATAGGTGCAAACAAAATTTGTAATTCTTTAACGCAAAAGCTATTTTTATACATTCAATCGGCTAATAAACTGATCTATGATGAAGAAATTAATTTTATTCAGTGTTTTGTGCTTTTTAATACAAGAGGCATCTGCACAGTATATGCGTGGCACGATTAAGCATAAATATTCTTATGCAGCTGTTTATGGCAATGTTGGTTACGATGGCAACCCGCACTACGGAGGTGGTATGAATATTCAATATACATGGGGTATTGGCCGCAAGCGTCAGCGCTTTAATGTTGGTTTTGGTTTAAGAGCCAATGTCTTTTTTACGAAGAAAAGATACTACTCAACCTCTAGTCCTGAATTAATAGCGCAGAACCCAGGAGGTGCTGATTCATTATATTTTAATAAAATACAGACCAATACACTCAATGGTTATTTTGTTGCTCAGTTTAATATTAAGCCAGGAGTAGATATTTACTTTACAACAGATATTGGTGGTATTAATTTTGGAGACGGACGTAAGGGAGAATTTCTGTCTTATGAAACAAACCCAGTATTTACAGCAGCTGGCGAGTACAATACAGAACCTTATGCATTTAACTTAAACATCCCGATCAATAACAGCTACGGGTCATTATTGACTGAGGTATATGGTCAGTTTAGAGTAAATGAAACTATCTCATGGCGCTTAGGTGTAAGCCATTTACGTAGTGAATATGTAACAACGGTTGATGTTCCGAGAAACGGTCGTCGTTTTAGCCAAGGACATTATATGGCTACTGCTGGTCTAGCTTTTAATTTAAGAAAAGGCTTAGCCTCTTACGATCACTACTTTAGAGATAAATAATTAGAACACTTGCCGAGCGCAAGATTAAAATATAATAAAGACCATAATTAATTGTGGTCTTTTTTTATGTCATATCCTTTTGCTCTTAAGCAAAAACCTATCTTTGCGCGAAATAATTAGAAATGTACCGTACGCATACCTGTGGAGAGCTTAGAGACAACCATATTGGAACCGAAACAACCCTTGCTGGTTGGGTTAAAAAGGTAAGAGCATTTGGCAGCATGACCTTCGTGGATCTGCGCGATCGTTATGGTGTAACACAATTATTTTTTAATGAAGAGCTTACGCAAAAACTGAATGAACATTCGTTGGGTCGTGAATTTGTCATTCAAGTAAAAGGGGAAGTAATAGAACGCGAAAATAAAAATCCCAATATGCCTACCGGCCATATTGAAATCAAGGTCGCTTCTTTTGAAATATTGAATGCTTCAGAAACACCTCCCTTTACCATTGAAGATGAAACCGATGGTGGCGATGAGTTGCGTATGAAGTATCGTTACTTAGATTTACGTCGTGACATCAATAAGAAAAAACTGACGCTTCGTTATGAAGTAAGTCGCGCCTTGCGCAACTTTATGCACGAGCAAGATTTCCTTGAAATAGAAACACCTTTTCTTATAAAAAGTACGCCCGAAGGTGCACGTGATTTCGTTGTGCCAAGCCGTATGCACGAAGGTCAGTTTTATGCCTTACCACAATCGCCACAACTGTTCAAGCAATTATTAATGGTGGGAGGTTATGACAAATATTATCAAATGGTGAAGTGTTTCCGTGACGAAGATTTACGCGCCGATCGTCAGCCAGAGTTTACTCAGTTAGATTGCGAGATGAGCTTTGTAAATCAGAACGATGTACTGACTTTATTTGAAAAGTTATTTAAACACATACTTAAAGAAACTAAAAATATAGACTACCCTGAAGCACTTCCGCAAATGACATTTGCCGAAGCCATGGAACGCTACGGTAATGATAAACCAGATATTCGTTTTGGTATGGAGCTAAATACCTTGCCTTTTGGTATTGGAAAAGACGATTGTGGTTTCAATGTATTTGATAAATCAGAATTGGTAGTGGCTATTAACGCTGCAGGTTGCGCTTCTTATACGCGCAAAGAATTAGATGCCTTAACCGATTGGGTCAAACGACCACAAATTGGCATGACGGGTTTAATATACATAAAGTGTAACGAAGATGGAAGCTATAAAAGTTCAGTAGATAAATTCTTTGATCAAGAAAAGCTAAAAGCCATGGCGGAGCAATGCAATGCCAAAGCAGGCGACTTAGTATTAATCCTTTGCGGCAAAGAAACGCTCACAAGAAAAGCAATAAGCGAATTGCGCTTATTCATGGGCGATAAATTAGGCATGCGCAATCCTGAGGAGTTTAAAGCACTTTGGGTTGTAGACTTCCCATTATTCGAGCACGATGAAGAAAATGATCATTGGGTTGCACGTCATCATCCATTTACATCACCAAAACCTGAGCACACTGCTTGGCTTGGAGAGAAAGATAAATATGGGGAGATATTGGCCAACGCTTACGATTTAGTCTTGAACGGAAATGAAATAGGCGGCGGTTCTATTCGTATCCATAAAAAAGACCTCCAACAACAAATGTTCAAAGCATTAGGTATGGACGAAGAAGAGGCTAATGAAAAATTCGGTTTCTTATTACAAGCTTTTGAATATGGCACACCTCCTCATGGTGGTATGGCTTGGGGCTTTGATAGGTTATGTGCTTTATTAGGCGGTAGCGAAAGCATTCGAGACTTCATCGCATTCCCTAAAAACAATGCAGGGCGTGACGTCATGTTGAACGCTCCGGCGGCCATTGATGATAAGCAAAAGGCGGAGTTAGGGTTAAAATAGTTCAAGGCTAATTATTAAACTTTATAAAAAAACAAGAGACCTTCTAGGAGGTCTCTTATTGCTTAAATCGAAATTAACTGTATTATCTTACTAAAAAAAGGCCCGCTACAGCAGGCCCTTTCCTGACTCTAATTTAACAATCTACTCATCTTCATCATCACTATCATCTGAAGTATCAACGTCTTCTAAGTCGTCATTTACTTCCACCAATGTTTTCAATAATTGTCCCTTTTCGTCATAGGTTAGCAAGTAAGATGTTTCATTCACTGATGCATTAATCTCAAATTGATTTGGCGCATTAGGCATCTCAATCATTGTTACTGTGCTTATCTCAGCATGAGCATACTTTGTTGTAACAGCTTTTTTTAATAGATTAGGAAGCTGTGTTTCGTCAATGAAAGTTTTAGTTTCTGACCAAGAACCGTTAGCCTCAAATTTGGCTGTTTTACTTTGGTCATTAACCATAAAATAAGCAGCATAACTACCTCCTTCCTCATCGTACCATTCTACATCTGTAGCTGTAGGGTATTTTGATTTAAAGTTTTTTTCAACGGTTGGCGGCACATCTGCGGCCATAGCTCCGAACTGCATGAGCACGAAAGCTAAAATGATGATTGTTCTCATAGTTTAAATTAAATTTTGTACCTATTAGATGCAGAATATTGAAAAAGGTCACACTTTTTGAGAACTTTTTTTTATTTTTTTTCTCGTAGTTTCATCAATCGAGATTTGGCACGTTTAAGCCGCATTTTTACTGTACTCTCTCCCAATTGAAAAGCATCTGCGATGGTCTTAACTTTCATATTATCTTTATAGCGCATGAGTAGTAAAGCTTTCTCCAAGGGTTCTATTTTATCTAAAAGCGCCAGGTTTGCCTCTTTCTCTAAGTTTACTGTATCGTCTAAATCAATATGACCATAAGTATCCTCCAACTCATTAATGTCTACTGTTTTAAATGGATTTTTCTTTTGCTCACGCAAATAATACAAACTCTCGCGATAAGCTATGGCAAAAAGCCATGTCTTAAAACTAGATTTTTGCTGAAAAGTGGGATCACATGACAGATATGGGGATTAAGCAAATAGTTTGGTTAATCTAAAGAGGAAGAATTTGGTATCTGTAACGCCTCTTAGGTTTGCTCTGAAGAGTTTTATTTTTGCGTTGAATGATTCTGCATTGGCATTTGTATTTC
>CALIIL010000086.1 GCA_938017685.1 uncultured Chitinophagaceae bacterium | reverse complement strand
CAGTTCTTCGATACATTTGACAAGGTTTTTAGCGAAAAAAAAGAATAACTTGCAATTATATGATACTAGTTTTCATCATTTTAGCCTCTAAATGTGCATAAATACTCAACTCCTGCTCTTTTTAAGGGACGACTAATTACTGAAGAGATACATCATCTAAATAAAGCTCCACATCACCGTACAAATTTTTAAGAAAGGGTAGAGCTGCACCTCCGATTTCTATACCTTTGGGTGCAATAGGCTCAACTATAGCATAGAGTTGTGATTCTTGTTTGGCTTCTGCTTGTATTAATTGTACTTGATTACTTAGCCAAAGGATAGAACTTATTACAAAGGCTGAGAAGAGTATATATAAAAGTCCGCCTGCCAGTTTATTGGCCCAGCCTAAGAGTAATGTTTTTAATATTTTCTCTACAAATTTTATTAAGAAACGCAAGCCATACATCACTAAAAGAAAGAGTAAAATATAAGAAACGATTAAAGTGTACTTGCTATCAATTATATTTTGTTCATTAATATATAAGGCCACTTTGTGCGCAAGCTTAAGAGATACTAGGCTTCCTAAGACCACCGCTACAAAAGAAGCTATTGCCCAGAGGAATCCTTTTTTCCAACCGCGAATAAATGCGAGTATGGATATGATTAATATGATGCCATCAATGATCAAGCCGTCAGTATAGATTTTACTATGGCAGATATTGTTTTGCCATCAGCTTTACCTGCTAATTGTTTAGTAGCCATGCCCATTACTTTACCCATATCCTGCGGTCCAGTCGCACCCACTTTGGTAATGATTTCAGCAATAATTGGTCTTAATTCATCTTCACTCATTTGTGCCGGCAGGAAAGTTTCAATTACGGCCAATTCTTCACGCTCTTTTACTGCTAAATCTTCACGATCTTGTTTTTCAAATATTTCTAAAGAGTCTTTGCGTTGTTTCGCTAGCTTTTGTAATATTTTTAATTCTGCCTCGGCTGTCATTTCTCCTTGAAATGTTCCTGAAGTCTTTTCAACCAACAATGCTGCTTTAATAGCACGCAAGGTTCTTAGCTCAGCTTCTCTTTTGCCAAGCATGGCTTCTTTTATTTTGGTATTAACCGTTAGTTCTAAACTCATATTATAGTTGTTCTTTTTTCTGCATTTCTGCTTCCATTTTTGCTTTTAAGCCTTTGGCAAACTCACGCATTTCATTCGCAATTTCTTCAAATTGTGTAGCACGCATATAAGTATCTGCCATGGTCATATAAGTTTGAAAGAAAAAATCATTCATCTCATCAACCATCATTTTTTTAGTCCATAAATCAATTCGAAGTGCAGTGCTTTCTGTTGTATCCCATATGCTTAGCATAAATGCTTTGGCATCTTTGGGTTTGTCTACACCGCCATCTTTTGCAACCCAATCGATAGATACGGGTACTTTCTCTTCGTCTAAACCTACTTTTAATATAATTTCTGATTCATTATTTGCCATGGAGGCAAAAGTAATCTTTCGGCAGTAATAGTGTGGTAAAAGAAAACTAAAATCTAGGACAACTATATGCAGCTGTTCTATCATCTGAGCTATAAGGCCCTTGTAAAATTAAAGAAAGCTCAAATGCACCAAGGCTATTATTACCACGTTGCATATCCGATATGGTGTGGTCATAACTTACCATAAACTGATAGTTTTTCCATTTATAACCTGTACTTGCTATAAATGCATCACCCAAGCGCATATGCGTTCCAAGAATAAATTCATTGGCGCTTAAACTTGCGCTACTGGTATTCATATTTATATTGAATAAACTTCCGAATACAAGCTCACTTGCTTTTTTCTGCGAAGTATAATAAACAGATGGGCTAATGATTACTGCTGTACCCGCTTTATATATTGCACCAACATATACTATTGGTCTAACACCTAAGCGATTGCTTTCTCCATAAAAACTTTCTAATGGTCTATTGAGATGCATTGCAGCTAAACCTATATTAATGGATAAATTATTTTGATTAAAGTATGAGTAATTAAAGCCGGCCGATAAATCTACAAAAGTCGTTTTTTGTGTAATGTTAGCCTCCTGATTTGAAATAGCGCTATTAAATGTAAATTCATCCCATTGCGACTCAAAAGTTAATTTGCTTAGATCAACACTTCGTTGAGAATATGCTGCAGCGATACCACCAGATAGTGTACTGTTGTCATTTAGATTGACATGATAAGCTATGTTTCCTTGAAGTTTTGTTAGTGCTAAGTCACCGTTGCCAGCTACATCACGCCACACGGCTCCACCTATACCTAACCAGCTTGTTTCATTATTTTTGAGTAGTCCAAAATCTGCCCATACGCTGCTTGTATTATATGGAACAGGTACAGTTAGCCATTGGCTTCTGTAGTTTACTCCTGCTCGCCAATCTGCTCCTGCGAGTAATCCTGTATTGGCAGGGTTTAATAATATGGGAGCATTATAATATTGCGAAAAATGCAATCCCTGACTTGAACCTATATAAGGAACAAGCAAGCATAGTATGATGTAAATTACTTTTCTCATAGTTCTAAATTATCTAAGTAAGGTTATGTTTCCTTTTTTGAAAGTTCTTGTATTGTCAAAGAATGTAACATCTAACGTATAGCCATATGCATCCATTTCTTGCGCTTCTCCTTTGTATGTTCCATCCCAACCAGTAAAGCGATCGGTTGTTTCAAATACTTTTTCGCCCCAGCGATTAAATATTTTAAATGTCATCGTTTCTATACCATAACCAAGCACACGCACAACATCATTGTAGCCATCACCATTTGGAGAAAATCCGCTAGGTACATCTACCAAAGGAACTACATAACCGCGTACTCTGCGGCAAACCGAATCTTTACAACCATATTCATTTGTAGCCGTAAGACATACATTATAAAATCCATCACGCTCGTATATTTTTGTTGGGTTTACTTCTTCACTCGTGGTTCCATCACCGAAGTCCCAATCGTATCTTGTTGCACCTACTGACTGATTTGTAAAGTCTAAAGGTTTATTAGGTTCAGGAGGGTTGGGAGAATAAGTAAAGCCAGCAGTTGGTGACGGGAACACTTCTATAAGTTTTTCTATACTATCTCTTAAATTACAAGTTGTCAAATTTTCTGACACCAGTTTTACCGTGTACTGACCACTATTTACATAAGTATGTGATGGGTTTTGCGCTGTTGAGTTACCTCCATCTCCAAAGGTCCATGACCAACTAATCGGGTTAGACGATTGATCTGTAAATGATACATTGGCTGGTAAGCATACCGAATCAGGCAGCTGGAAATCAGCGAGAACCACACTGGTAGAAAAATCAATAACGATTTGTGCAGAATCAGGCGAATTACAACCCATTGTATCGGACATGATCAAGGTTACCGTATAAGATTGTGCTGCTGGGAAATTATGGAGCGGGGGATTAGCGCCCGTAAATGTAGTTCCATCGCCAAAGTCCCAGAAGAATGTAGACCAAGGATTAATAGGGCCACCATTAAATGTACTTGTGTTATTAAAGGTGGCAGTAAATGGATTACAACTATCTACTTTTGCAAAAGTGAAACCAGCTTGAATAGAGTCATCTAAAACAGTAATAACTATTTGGTCTGTATCACTAATGTAAGTGCAACCATTTGGGTTTTCAGCAATTAATGTTACGGTATATATACCAGCAGTTGTGTAAGTATGTGTAGGGGTATTTTGTGTACTTGTTGGTGATCCATCTCCAAAGTTCCATATATAACCGGTAGCACTTACACTCGTATTAGAGAAGGTCACAGCATGAGGCACACAGCCTCTTGTATTACCATTAGCACTTGCTTCAGCATCTGGGTCTTGTAATTGGAAATCAATTTTTACAGCCCCTAAGTTACAGTTGTTACTCCCATTAGTTGTTGCGTAAGCTCCAGGTGTAGTTGGGAAACCTGGTGTTGCTTGACATGCTGCACAAATAGCTTGATAAATTACTCCATTTGGGTCAAAGCGACTCGTTCCACCATCTACATGTTCGCCACCATTTACTGCACTATTTAAACCAAAGAATGTAGCATATTGAAGACTAACCATATTTCTATTTAAAGCGATATAGTAAAAGTCACTTCCATCTGTGGTTGCTTTAAGTGGGGTGGCTGGCGCAACACTCACCGGCATGCCAGTTGTAGAACCAGGGTTACCACCGGTTGGTCCGCCCCAACCTGAAACATAAATATTGCCACAACGATCTATTAAAAAAGCAGTGGGCGAAATATTTGTAGTGGCTAATGAGCCTGTTCCAAAAACTGTAGAAACCAATATGTTACTCAAGTTGGCATCTAATTTTGTAATAAATTGAGGTGAGTTAGGATTGGTATATACACCTGCTGTTACAGGGTAAGCTCCTTGTGTTTGACCCATAATAAATACATGATTACTATCATCAGTTTGTACCCCATATACTTGATCATAGGTATTGGTTCCGATAAAAGTAGATGCATCCAACGTTTTTGTTGTAGCATTAATACGCATTAAGAAACCGTCAATACCACCTTGTAATGAACTGTTTAGTGTTCCTGCTGTAGTAGGAAAGTTACTGCTGGCTGTTCCACCTGCAACATATAATCTATTAGGGTCTTGCTTATCAAAGCTCAATACATAACAAGCATCATCCGATGTTCCACCAGCATAAGTACTCCATATTAAGTTGGAGCAATCAGGGGAAAGTTCAAAAATGACACCATCCTGCTGACCACCTAAACTTGCTTGAAAAGCATTAGGTGTTGTTGGAAAATTGTTTGAACGTGTCATTGCAGCTACATATATATTGGCCGCATTATCAATATTTACTTCAGAGCGAGCATCATCGCCATAATTATGCTTTAAGCCTGTAATTGTATTAAATGCTGGTGAAATATTAACACCATCATCAGCAGATCCACCCATAAAGGTTGATCCGATCATATTCCCACCTGTACTATCTAGTACAAACACGAATAAGTCTGAACTGCCGTTTAAAGTTTGATCGTAAGCATTGCCAGAAACAGGAAAGTCGCTCGAGTAGGTGCGCCCTGCAATGATTAAATTACCCGTTGTGGTATCTACAATTAAACTGTGTGGCTGCTCATTATGCAAGGCGCCACCAATGTAAGTGGCATATATTAAGTTGGAGCCTGCTGAGTTAAATTTTAAAATAGATACATCTTGTAATAAATTATTTACTGCAATATTTCCACCATTCCAGCTTACATCATAAGCACCTGTGGTGGCCGGAAAGCCAGTGGCTAAGTTAAAACCTCCGCCATAATAATTGCCATACTGATCATAGGTTGCCGATGTACCCCAATTATCTCCTGTTGAGCCTGAAAAGGAACAAAAGATTAAAACTGGATCAATGATTAATTCATATTTTTTATCGTAGCCTTTTGGTAGTTTAAAACTTACAATATCTTTATTTTTTCCTTTGATTTGAAAGTTACAAGTCACCTCTACCTTCTCGCCATTAATAAACTGATAGGCGTAAGGCTTTACTTCTTTCATTTCGCCTAGGCTAGTGTTCATTATTAAATGTTCATCCTCGATATGCAAGTTCTCTACTCCTTTGTATTGCATTTGAATATTCTTAGTCTTGGCACCTGGTTTTACAACAAAGTCATATTTTATTTTCCCTTGATCAGAATAAATATGTGCATCAATATTTTCGTACAGATCAGAATAGTCTACACTTAAAGAAGGATGAATATTAGACTTCCAATGGCTTGGATCGTTCCCTAAGAAGTAATTATAGTAATGGCTTTGCACTTTACCTTTGGTGAAACCATGCTCATCATTTGCACCAACGAAATCTACTTGATACGCATGATACTTTAATGTTGGTGGAGTGCTTATTTCTCCATGTTTAAATGCGTGCACTTTATCTGAATTCTGGCTCGCAGCTATATTAATGGTATAAGCTCCTTTTTGTAGATAAATATCACCACCCGAGGTTGATGCCTTGTAAGCAAAATCTTCAGTCCATTGACCTTGATTTTCAACAAACTCAACGGCATTTTGCGCCCAAAGGCTAGTAGTGGTTAACAAAAGAAATATGATGTATGATATGCTTTTTTTCACGGCTCTGAGCTTTGAAGGTAAATATAACGATTTTTGCTTTACGGCGTATTAGTAAAGGGCTATCATTAAAAATTATGATTTTTTAAAGAGAATTAGACCAAGCCGCCACTTTTAAGACGTAATTTTGACTCCAAACGTTAGTAATGAATACTGTAAAAACTGGAAATCCTGTAATAAGCATATATACTGAAATGACTCCAAACCCTGAAACAATGAAGTTTGTGGCCAATAAGTTGTTGTATCCTGGTAAGAGTATAGACTTTCAGCAAGAGAGTGAGGCCGCTCCTTCTCAAATGGCTCAAGAGCTATTTGGTTTTCCTTTTGTAAAAGGAGTATTTATAGCGAGCAACTTCGTAACCTTAACTAAAACGCCTGAAACTGATTGGGCCGATGTAATTCCAGAAGTGCGCGATTTCTTAAAAGAGTATCTCATTGAAGGCAAGGAAATTGTGAATGAGGAGATTGTTCCAGTTAAAGATGACTCGAATGTAATATCCGAAAATGATACAGATGTTGTAAAACGAATAAAAGAACTTTTAGAGAACTATGTAAAGCCAGCCGTAGAAATGGATGGTGGTGCTATTGCATTCAAAAGTTTTGATGATGGCATTGTAACACTTATTTTGAAAGGTTCATGCAGTGGTTGCCCTTCTTCTACCGTTACGCTCAAAGCGGGTATTGAAGGGATGATGAAGCGCATGATACCAGAAGTTCAAGAGGTAGTTGCAGAAGCTGAGTAAGAATTCCCTTACATTTTTTCTTCTAAAGATTAAAGTTTTTTTTCCTTGCACAATCTTTTAAATTTGTAAGGACTAATGGTACAAGGTTTAAGACAGAACCAATCCCAGACACTTAAGTTGTCTCCTCAACAAATTCAGTTAATGAAGTTGTTGCAGGTTCCTACGGCCAGTCTTGAAGAAAGAATTGATATTGAAATTCAAGATAATCCTGCTTTAGAATATAAGGATGAAACAGATGAGGATAGAACCTTAGATGAGAAGACACAAGAAGAGGTCCAAGACGAATTTAAGACTGAGGATACGGATGATGATTATGTAAATGATTATGACGACTACGGTAATGTAGATGTGAGTAGTTACTTAGGTGAGGCAGATGCCGAACCAGCCTATAAGTATGCCGATAATAGTTATGATTCAGATCCCGATGATGAAAAAGCGCCACCGGTTCAGTTTACATTGGAAAAAAGTTTTCATGAACACCTTAAATCTCAAATTGAATTATTAGAATTAAAAGATGCCGAAAAACTAGTTGCCGAATTTCTGGTAGGTAGTGTTGATGATGATGGCTACTTACGTAGAGATTTAGAATCGCTTCGTGATGATTTGGCCTTTAGACAAAATATTTCAATAGATAAACCGAGCTTAGAATACATTATGGATCGTGTAAAAGAAATGGAACCAGCCGGTGCCTTTGCTTTTAACTTACAAGAATGTCTTTTGTTACAACTTAAGCGAAAAGAGAAAACCGAAAATGTGTTACTAGCAACAAAAGTGATTGAGCGATTTTTTGATGAGTTTTCTAAAAAGCACTACCAGCGTATTATCAAGTCTATGCATATAGATGAGGATAAAATGAAGGAAGTGATAGAAGAAATTCTTAAACTCAATCCGAAGCCGGGTGGTGAATTTGCTCAGAGTAGTAAAGCTTCAACATTCCTTATGCCTGATTTCACCTTAACGAATATTAATGGTGAATTAGAAATACAATTAAACGCGCGCAATGCTCCTGAACTAAGAGTGTCAGGTCAGTATAGAAATATCTTAGAAAACTATCAGCAAACGAAGAAGAAGACCAGCGACCAAAAGCAGGCTGTTCTTTTTATTAAACAAAAGATTGATAGTGCCAAGTGGTTTATTGATGCTATACAGCAACGACAGAATACACTCATGATGACCATGGATACCATACTCAGATTGCAGGAAGATTTTTTCTTAACGGGAGACGAAACGAATATTAGACCCATGATATTAAAAGATATATCAGATCGGACAGGTTTTGATATCAGCACTGTTTCTCGTGTGGTTAATAATAAATTTGTACAAACAGAATTTGGAACCTTTAAGCTTAAATTCTTTTTCTCGGAAGGAATAAAAATGCAAGGTGGTGATGACGTAAGTACGAAAGAAGTAAAGAAAATATTAGAAGGAATTATTGCCGATGAAGATAAGCGTAAGCCTTTCTCAGATGAAAAATTGACCCAAGCCTTAAAAGAAAAAGGTTACAATATTGCGCGACGTACTGTGGCAAAATATCGTGAGCAATTAAATATTCCTGTCGCGCGTTTAAGAAAAGAATTATAATGGAAAAAAAATCTTGGAAGTACTATTTAGAACGTGGCTTAGCTATTGTGGCCGCTTTTATTCTACTGGAAACATTATTTTATAAGTTTACAGCTCATTCTAATAGTGTCGCTCTTTTTACTGAACTGGGTATTGAGCCATGGGGGCGCATTGGTTCTGGCGTTGTAGAGCTTATTGCAGGAGGTTTATTGCTGTTTAGAAAAGTTTCTTTTCATGGTGCGCTGCTCGCTATGGGAACTATGTCGGGTGCTATTTTATCACATCTAGCCGTATTGGGTATTTCTTATAATGACGATGGTGGAGCTCTTTTCTACCGAGCATTCTTTGTGCTTGTGGCATGTGCAGTTGTTATCGTATTGCGCAAAGAGGATGTGCAAGCTTTTATTCAAGAGGCTAAGGAGGTGCGTTAGTAGGAAATATTTACTGCTAAGATTACGTCCACATTCAATAAATTATTTAGCTTAATATTAAAAAAAAGTGCAACTAGCCAATTAGCTGGTTGCACTGAATGCTTAATGTACTATTTAAGTCTACTTCTTTCTACGTATCTGATAGTTCGTACTCTTGTTAGATTTTTGAATGAAAGATTTCTCGCTTTCGCTTTTGATTTCAATGTCCTCTAGGTCTACCATATAACTAGTATTGGCTTGCTGAGCGCGTTGTATTTCTTTATTACTTTCAGTTAGTTTAGGTTGTGCAGAGATTAGCTTCTTAGTTTCTACAACCAAATTGCGACCTCGCTTGTAATCGCCTTTATCTATAGCTGTCATAGCTTCCTCCATTTTGATATTAATATCATTCAATACTACTTGCCCTTCAACCCACTCGCTAAAGTATTGGTTGTATGTTGTTAGGTTGTCTGTATATGTTTGTTTATTCATTAATGTAATTCTTTGGTTGCGTTCGTTTTTTGGGTTTCTAAAGTTCAGGCTTGTTTTGAAGGTAATCTTTGAAGGAAGATTGTTGCGGTCAATAGCATATTCCATTAAGATGCCTTTCGTTTCTTCAGAGAAAATATCATTTAATTTAACAGAAATTATATTTCTATTTTGAGTAAATGAATAACCGTGAATTTTTCGCACTGTTACATTATTTGGGATTTCAATTTTAAGATAAGTGTTTTGTGCGACCACTTCCATTAAGCCGTTCAATTCTTTTTTGAAAATGCCAACAATATCATTGGGGCGAGAAATGAAGTAGTAATTTCCAGAACCATTTTCGGCCATGGCAGTCATTAAATTTTCATTGTATCCATTCCCTAATCCAAAGGTAGAAAGTGCAATATTCTCTTCACGGAATTTGGCTTGTACAATTTTCTTAATTCGATTAGCATCTGTAATGCCCTCATTCGCCTGACCGTCACTTAATAGTAATACACGGTTAATATAGCCAGAACGATAGGTCTCATTTACTTCTTCATAGCCTTTCATAGCTCCTCCCATTAGGTTAGTGCTTCCGCCTGGTCGTATTCTATTAATTTTATTTTTGATTAATTGTTTGTTGCTTACACGCGCTTGTGCATGCAATACATTTACACCTCCGTCGTAAGTAATAATGGATAAATAATCTTTGTTGCTCAACTGGTCTACAATATGATTGGCTGCTTTTTTTGCATTTTCAATTTTAGAACCGCTCATAGAACCACTTCGGTCTATAACGATTGACATATTCATGGGTGGTCTTTCATAGCTCTCATTTAAATATTTGTCAGACTGTACCTCTACATAGAAAAAACCGCGGTTATTATTGTCCGTAAAGTAGTCGTTTTGAAAAGCTGAAGAAAGCGTGATTAATCCACTTTGTCTTTCTTGCTTGGCGGTTGAGCGATACTTTATACGGTCCGGCGCGGGTTCTGGAGAGGCTTGGTCTTGGTCACTTATCTTATAAAAAGATGATAAGAGTGTGATAGCGATAATTCCTAAAATGGGTATCAGGAAGGTGATTTTCTTTGCATTCATCATGTTTCAGTTTTTTTATTTGAGACTATGATGCAGGGAGTAATCTTATTCCATAAAAGAAAATAATATTTTTTTATTTCTATGGTTTTTCGCCAGTATAGGACACAACTGCTAATTTGTTATGTGTAGGGGATACGCTTATTCTATAGAAGTCGGTGATGAAATACTTGCTTAAATCAACAACTGCTTCCCATTCAGCATTTGGGTTTTTGAATATGCTTTTCTTTCGGTAAATAACTCCTTTGTGTCCCATGAGTAGGGTATTGCCTCTTACAAAGGCAAAGTCTTCTTCTTTAGGAAGGCAATCGCTCAGGATGACATCAGGTGCAATGCTATCTTCTTTTCTCGTATTAACCCAAGCCTTATTTAGTATTTTAAGCTGCCATTGTGTGCTATCGCTTTTATCTACATATATAATGTTGCGCTTTACTTTTTCTAAGCAGCGACCTATACCTGTTCGGATCGTATCGTGTATTTTCCGAATGGTCTGATGGCGCATTAAAGTAAATGGCTCGGGCACGTGAAAACTCAGCACATCAATTTGAGTAAGCCATGTGTAGTAACCAAATGTAGTGTTCTCTGGAAAAAGTACTTGACCCTTTTTGCCTTTTAAATTATAAACACATAAGTTTTGTACAGTGCTATCTTTTGGTACGCGTACGCAACTAAGCTTTTTTTGATCGGGTGTAATTTTGGGTGAATACTCCGAGTGATGTTTAGTACGAGTTAATCGCTTGGTTCTTTTTATCTTGATGTCGTAGCGATAGATGTCCGTTTTGCCGCCGCGCTTGCCGTTGCTTACAAAATACATATAACGACCATCTCTACTAAAGTGTGGTTGGTTATTATAACCTTTGCCAACAACAATTTTTGTGGGGTTGTCTATGGTGTAACCCATGCGACTTTCTTTTATATCAAACAGGTATATTTCTGTTTGAGGAAGCTGTGCAAAGGTCAATGAATAATGAAAAATTAAAAATATTGATGCGATGAAGTATCTCAGTTTCATGCCTTAAATGTATTAATCTATTTTCAATTGAGTAAACTCAAATTTCGCTCCATCAAATAATCCCAAGTCACTCAATTTTAACTCTGGGATTACTAGCAGTGCCATAAAGCTCAAGGTCATAAATGGGGCACTTAGTTTACTACCCAATTCTTTAGCTCTTTTGTCTAATACTGCGTATGATTTGCCTACTTCTTGGGCGCTTAGTGGGCTTATTAAACCAGCTATGGGCAATGCTAAGGTATCTGTCTTGTCTTTTGTTGCAACACATACGCCACCTTTTGCATCAATTAATGCGTTTATGGCTAGCACCATGTCCTCATCCGTTGCGCCTACACAAATAATGTTATGACAATCATGGGCAACAGTAGAGGCTATTGCACCTGTCTTTAAACCAATATTTTTTATAAAAGCAATGGCCGGTGGAGCTTTTTTGTATCGATTAATAACCACCATTTTTAAGATGTCGTTTTCCACGTCAGAGATGATTTCATCGTCTTGATATTTGGCATTTAAAACTTGCCCCTTGGTAATTAGTTCTCCATCCAAGGCTTCAATGACGTTAATTTTTGTTTGGTTGTTGGCTTGAATTTTTAAATCTGTGCTATTAATTTTTTCGCAATCAAATTGATTAATAGTTTTTTCTTCTATTGTAGGAATGAGGCTTTGTCCATTTGTATATACTTTTTCACCAGCTACATAGGTTTCAATAATATTAAAGTCTGTGGTGTTGTCTATAATGATAAAATCAGCCGCGTCGCCTTGGCGCAGCAGTCCAACAGGCAATTTGTAATGCAGTACCGGATTGATGCAAGCTGCTTTTAAGACTTTGAATAAATCAATACCTTTTGCTAATGCACGTTTTACATGATGGTTGATGTGGTGTAATAATAATTCATCGGGATGTTTATCATCGCAGCAAAACATTATTTCATCTTCATAATCATTTAATAAATCAATTAGGGCTTCAAAGTTCTTGGCTGCACTTCCTTCACGAATAAGTATTTTCATGCCGTATTTCAACTTGTCTAAAGCTTCTTCTTTGGTAAAACATTCATGGTCTGTACTGATGCCTTCTTTAATATATTGTTCAGCTTTGTCTCCACGTAATCCTGGTGCATGTCCGTCAATGGGTTTATTATGCTTTTTGGCGTTTGCAATCTTTTTCATGACCTCTTCGTCTTTGAACAACACGCCTGGGTAGTTCATCATTTCGCTGAGGTAGCGAATTTCCTTTCTGCTTAGAAGTTCATCTATTTGGTTGGCATTAATAACCGCACCGGATGTTTCAAAACTAGTTGCAGGTACACAGCTAGGAGCTCCAAAGAAAAAATGAAAGGGGACTTTGTTCCCATTATCAATCATATAGTTTATTCCTTCAATGCCGCATACATTGGCTATTTCGTGAGGGTCACTTACTGTTGCGACGGTGCCATGTTGCACGGCTATTTTGGCAAAGGCTGATGGTAATAGCATGGAACTTTCTATGTGCACATGCGCATCAATAAAGCCGGGCAGTATATAGTTTTCGCAGGGTTCTGTTGTTTCTTTTATAGAAACTATTTTATTTTCTTCAATAATAATTTCAGCAGGAAATATTTGCTTATTGTGTAAGTCTATGAGGTTGTGGTATAGTTTCATAAAGTGATGTTCTAATACTATTGGCAAACATAATTTATGAAAAGGCTAAACCAATTTTTAAGAAGTGAAATTGAATGATTTAGTCAATATGTAATGAACTGCATGAGTTCATTAATAACTAACTATTCCACTTACGCATTTGTTGTATGCTTGCGCGCATATCTTTAAAGAGCTCGGCTTGCGCTTCAATTGTATTGCCTTTTATATCTTTAAATGAAAGCTTGTGCGCATGTAATGCTAAGCGTTTAAGAATGGGTCGCTCATTTAATTCGTCTTTGGCTAAGTTATATCTTCGCTTAATACTAGAAATGAAGAACTCGGTGCTCGCACTATAAAAAGGATCGCATAAAATGGGGTGCCCCAAATATTCCATGTGCACACGAATTTGGTGCATGCGTCCTGTTTGTATTTTGCAAGAAACTAAGCTGTAGCTTTTAAACTCTTCCACTACTTCGTAATCAGTTATGGCTTCTTTCCCATAATTGTTATTGACGACTACTATGTTTTGTTTGCTTGGGTGAGGCGCTAATTTTTGTTTAACTGTTCCGCTTTTTTCACTTAACTGACCGTGAATAATTGTTTGATATTCTTTAGAGACTTCGTGGTTTTCAAATGCCATGGAAGCATGCTTATGCGCTTCAGCATTTTTGGCATAAACGATACAGCCACTCGTATCTTTATCAATACGATGCACTACAAATATATCCTTATGCTCTCGCGATAATAAATCTCGTAAGTTATTGGGATTAGCATAATGGTCAGGGATACTTAATAAGCCGCTGGGTTTATTAAGTATGATGTAATCGTCGTTTTCGAAAAGCGTCTCTATTTTTTTCATTTTGTAAAAAAGGGTTTCGACAAACTCAACCTGACATTCATTTTGTCATCCTGAGCTTGTCGAAGGATTATTTAAAATGTTTTAAAAAGATAATTTCTTTCTGAGTTAATGGTCTCCATTTTCCACGCGGTAAGTTTTTCTTAGTCAAGCCAGCATATGTTACTCTGTCTAAGTTTATTACTTCATAACCAAGACTCTCGAATATGCGACGCACAATTCTGTTCTTGCCTATGTGTATTTCTATGCCTACCTCGTTGCGGTTTTTTGGATCTGTATAGGCTAGTGAGTCTACAAGTGCTTTGCCGTCCTCTAGTTCGAGGCCATTAACTATTTCGTTATAGTGATCAGGTTCTAAGTCTTTGTCCAACTTAACTTGATATATTTTTTTATTTTCAAATTTTGGATGCGAAAGCTTTTGCGCGAGTTGCCCATCATTTGTAATTAATAAAAGACCGGTTGTGTTTCTGTCTAAGCGACCCACTGGGAATATTCTTTCTTTTATATCTGAAAATAAATCCATCACGGTCTTGCGACCTTCAGGATCATCGGTAGTCGTTATATAATCTTTTGCTTTGTTTAAAAGAAAATATACCGGAGGTTCTAATTCGTTTAGTACATTTCCGTTGTACTCTACTTTGTCGCCATCTTGTACTTTGTAGCCTGGTTCATTCAATACTTTACCGTTTACTTTTACCTCTCCTTTTTTAATAAGCTCAGCTGCTTCACGTCGTGAGCATATTCCTGCACGGCTTACAAATTTGTTCAATGGCATTTGCTCTTCGGCATGCTCGCGCTCATGAATCGGTCCAGCTTGACGGCCGCGCATTAATGGTTTTTTGCTATCGTCCTTTCCAAGCTTGCGTACCTTTTTGTCTAAATCTTTACTGCCGTATCTTGTTTCAGTATATTCTGTTGGTGTACGTTTTGCACTTGGTGTAACTAGTTCATCTTTTACCTTGTAGTCTACTTTTCTTTTCTTTTTGTTCTCTTTATAAAAGCCCTCCATATAGCCTTTTTCTCTGCTTGGTTTGCTAAATTTTGCTGGCTTTCTGTCCTTACGTTTTAAGCTGCCTTCGCCATCTTGCGTTGGTTTTCTAAAGCTTCTTTTTTCATCGTTGTTGTAACTATTCTTCTCTCCAAAACTTTTGCGGTCATCACTTTTGTAATCTCTCTTAGGTCTTTCATCTCTATTACGATTATCGCTTTTCGGACGTTCGTCACGACTTGGTCTTTCCTCACGTTGATATTCAGTTTTGGGCTTATTCATATCAAATAGGCTGCCTTGCGCACTGCTTTTTGTATTACGTCTAACTTTTTTGCCTGAGCTATCTACTGCCGGTTTGTTGCGTTTAAAATCAGCGCTACTTTCTTTTCTGTCATTATCGCGTTTGGATCTTGGTTTAAAATTGCCCGGGCGATCATTGTCTCTGTTGCTTCGACGATCACTTCCAGAACGACGATCACTGCTGCCAGAACGACGCCTGTCATTTCCGCCAGAACGTGATGAATTTCTTGAGTTGCTTCGACTTTCATTTGGGTCAGTCCCAATGCCGTCAAATTTTTCTTTCAATTCGTCCTTACTTATGGTATTCTTTCTCTTTTTCATAAAAATATGTTTGTACTATGTAAAGTGTGTTGCTTGTTTTGATTATTAATGGTTCACATTCGCTAATTGACCACAGGCTGCGTCAATGTCTTTGCCGCGACTTCTGCGCAAGCGAGCATTTATATTATGCTGTCCTAGGTAATCCATAAAAGCATCTGTGCGTTGTTCATCTGGCTTTACAAACTGGGCATTGGATATAGGATTGTATTCAATAATATTAACCTTGCTCGGGATGCGGCGACATATTTTAATTAAGTCATCGGCATCTGCTGTTGAGTCATTAAAGTTCGAAAACAATATATACTCAAAGGTTACTGGGTTCTTTGTTTTTTTGAAGTAATAATCCAATGCTTCGATGAGTGCATCTAGGTTATTTGTTTCATTAATTGGCATGATTTCGTTCCGCTTCTTTTCGCTTGCTGCATGTAAAGAAAGAGCTAAGCGCACATTGGGATTTACATCGGCCATTTTTGTTATCATCTTGGCAATTCCTGCTGTAGAAACGGTTACACGTCTTGGCGACATACCCATGCCGTAGTCTGCATTAATGAATTCTAATGATTTAAAGACATGGTTGAAATTTAACAAGGGTTCCCCCATGCCCATGAACACAATATTGGTCAGCGGCTTATCAAAGTGCTTAATGGCCTGCTCATTAATTAAACTTACTTGATCATAAATTTCATCAAAAGTCACATTGCGTTTTCGGTCAATATAGCCCGTGGCACAAAATTTGCAACTTAAGCTGCAACCTACTTGCGATGATACACAAGCGGTCATTCTTTTTTCTGTTGGTATTAA
This sequence comes from uncultured Chitinophagaceae bacterium, assembly GCA_938017685.1. Lineage (GTDB taxonomy): Bacteria > Bacteroidota > Bacteroidia > Chitinophagales > Chitinophagaceae > JAGNRR01. The sequence goes on along the minus strand of CALIIL010000086.1, from coordinate 6,208 downwards.
TACTCCTTCAATAAAGTGACCGTCATGTAATTGAAAGCGACTTTTTACCGTACCGTCGGTAGAAAACTGTTCGTGATCAACTTTTACTTTATTAATTACATACTCTTGATTAAGCTTCTCTCTAAACCCTTTGGAAAGGTTAGACATCTCGTCAATAGAGCCTACGTTTTTTTTCCATATCCAATCCTGAATTTGGGCTACGCGAAATTTTTTTTCGTTACTAGAAATTACGAGGTTTGTTATATCCTCTACTGATAAATGTCTCAGATCTTTCATCTGTGAAGCTTTTTGTTGAATTGCAAATGTAAGTATTTATTGTTTAGTTATTAATTGGTTTAGTTGTTTAGTCGTTATCTGGAGGGCCCTATTTTCTAATTTGTTGATAATAAATTGGTATAGTTCGTTGTTTATCCTTTTATATCAGCCTTGTTATTTACAATGTAAATTCGTTTAATTATTCTTTAAGCAACACATATTTCATGCACTTGTATTTATTTGTTCAACTTAGCAAAGTATTTGCACTCTGCTGTCACACCGCATTTTTCGCACTTAGGTGATCGTGCTAGGCAAGTATACCGCCCATGAAGTATGAGCCAGTGGTGCGCCTTATGTACGAGCTCTTTAGGTATAAATTTTATTAATTGAGTTTCGGCTTGGAGTACGTTCTTGGCATTCGTAGTTAATCCTATACGCGCACTAACGCGAAATACATGCGTATCCACCGCCATATTGGGCTGATTATCTACAACGCTGGTTACTACATTGGCCGTTTTGCGGCCTACGCCAGGTAGCAACATAAGTTCTTTGACAGTCATAGGTATTTCTCCATCAAAATCATTCATAACCATATTAGCCATACCTATGAGGTGCTTCGTTTTATTATTAGGGTAGCTAATGCTCCGTATGATGGGGAACAAATCATCAAAAGTGGCTTGTGCAAGCTCAGCAACTGTAGGGTATTTGGCAAAAATATTGGGTGTCGTAAGGTTAACACGCTTATCGGTACATTGAGCAGAAAGTATAACGGCTACAAGTAACTGAAAGGTGTTATCGTACAATAATTCCGTTTCGGCGACCGGCATATTTTCAGAGAAATAATTAATTACAGCCTCGTATCTTTCTTTTTTAGTCATGGAGGTGCAAATATAGCTTTTAGCACATATGTTCTTTTTAAATAGAATTTCTTTTAAATTTGTGAGGATTATGAAGAAAGTATTGGTGTTGGTTGGATTGTTATGCTGCATATTGTCTTGGGCAAATGCACAGCCTGTTGTAGGTAATTCTGAATTAGCAAGGGGGTTGTATGCTAAGGCGAAGCAGTATGTAGGTAAAAGAGATTTTCCCAATGCGATTTTAGTATATAATCAATTAGCGCAAATGGAGCCGCGCAATTTAGTTTATCGCAGAGAGTTGGCATATACTTATTACCTCAGTGGCGATCTAACAAGATCCACTCAAGTTATAACTCCATTACTCAAGGCCGATGAAGCTGATGAAGCAACTTTTTTAATGGCGACCAAAATATTTACTGCCCGAAAAATGTTGAATAATGCATTTGACGCAGTGGATAGAGGGTTGAAGAAATTCCCTAACTCTGGTATTCTCTATGCAGAAAAAGGCACGCTGCACAGTCTAAGAAAACGCTATGATAAGGCAGAAGACGCCTGGGAAAAAGGAGTGAAGCGCGATCCTAATTATCATATGAATTATTATAATTTGACCAAAAGTTACTTCGTAAGTAAGCGACCTCTTTGGGCTATAATTTATGGTGAGACTTTTGTTAATCTTGAAAAATACTCTTTGCGAACAGGCGAGGTGAAAAAAATATTGTTCGATAGTTACAAGCAATTAATTGCTAATGCACAACTTAATCAATATGAAAGTGAGGCGCAGTTAAGAAGAATTAATAAATCTAAATCTGATTTTGAAAAAATAGCGAGTAGTATCTATTCCAATGCTTCGTCCTTAGTTTTGGGTGGTGTAGATATTGATAATGTGACCATGATGCGCACGCGTTTTTTATTAGAGTGGTTAAATAAAGTTGATAGTAAATATCCTTTTGCTTTGTTTAATCATTTGAATAAAATTGCTGAGGAAGGTCACTTCCCCGCCTATAACCAATGGTTATTTGGAAAAGCCAATAGTGAAAAACTATACACTGATTGGGCCAAGTCGCACCCGAATGAGTTAAATTCGTTTGAGGATTTTTTTAGAAACTCTAGCTTTAGAACAGTTCCTAAGCAGTACTATAAATAATTTTTTTTATGGAAAATACAACCAGACTATTCGATCTATTGCCTTATTACACACGTAATTTTGGTGATAAAAATCTTTTAAACACTAAGATTGATGGTGAGTGGAAGCCCTTGCTTGCATCAGAATTGGATGAGCAAAGTACTCAAATGGCTGTTGCGCTGAAAGCTTTAGGGATTTCTCGTAATGATGGCACGCCAATTAATCAAGATAAGGTTTCTATTATATCTTCAAACAGGCCAGAGTGGATTATTACTGACTTTGCTGTCCAAAAGCTAGGTGCAATATTGGTGCCAATATATCCATCTATTAGCGTCGTGGACTTAGAGTACATATTATTTGAGGCGGAAACGCAAATATTATTTGTTGAGAATCGTGCGCAATGGAAGGCTGTTGAGTCTATCTGGTCAAAGTTGCCACATTTAAAAGAAGTGTATTCTTATGAAGAAATTCCTGGTGTAAAACATTGGTCAGAACTGATATCGGAATCGCTTACAGATGCTGGTAAAGAAATGATTGAGGTTGCAAAAAAAGAAATCAAGGACGATGATGTTGCAACCTTTATATACACCTCTGGAACAACAGGAAATCCAAAAGGGGTGATGCTTACTCATAAGAATATAGTGAGTAATATTAAAAATAGTATTCATTGTTTTAGCATGTGTGATGATAAAAGTTCTGTACTTAGCTTCTTGCCGTTGAATCACATTTTTGAGCGTATGGTTACTTACTTATATATGTTTAAAGGTGTTACTATATACTATGCCGAAGGGATGGAAAAAATAGGCGATAACTTGCGCGAAGTGAAGCCCGCAGTTTTTACAACCGTGCCGAGATTATTGGAAAAGGTATTTGAAAAAATAGAGAAAAAAGGAAGTGAACTTAGTGGGTTTAAAAGAAAAATATTTGATTGGGCTATGCAATTGGCGTTAGAGTTCGATATGGATAAATCCTTAAACATTACAGAAAAAATTAAATATGCAGTAGCAGATAAATTAGTCTATTCAAAATGGCGAGAAGCTGTGGGAGGCAATGTAAAAGCAATAGTAACAGGGTCTGCAGCTTGTCAAGTGAAATTGTTGCGCATATTTACAGCAGCCAAATTAATTGTAATGGAAGGTTATGGATTAACTGAAACTTCGCCCGTTATAAGCGTTAATACCTATGAGACGCATGGTAGAAAATTTGGTACAGTTGGTAAAGTTATTAAAAATGTTGAAGTGAAAATTGCTGAAGATGGCGAGATACTTTTCAAAGGCGATAATGTGATGATTGGCTACTATAAAAATGAAAAAGCAACCAATGAAATGTTGCAAAATGGTTGGCTACATACCGGAGATATTGGAGAGTATAGCGAGGATGGGTTCTTAAAAATAACGGATCGTAAAAAAGAGCTATTTAAAATTAGCGGTGGTAAATATGTTGCACCCTTACCATTGGAAAATAAGATGAAAGAATCACCTTTTATTGAACAAATAATGGTTGTGGGTAGTAATGAAAAATTTGTAGGTGCGCTAATTGTTCCTTCTCTTATGAATTTGAAAGAACACTTCTCAAAAATTGGAGCTGAGCTATCTGATAGTTTAGATGTGACAGCTGATCAAGATATATTAAAGCTCATCCGAAAAGAATTAAATCGCTATAATAATGATTTTGCTTCGCATGAGCATGTCAAACGATTTCAATTAATTGGAGAAGAGTGGACAATTAATGGAGGTGAATTAACGCCAACATTAAAAATTAAACGAAGAAAAATTATGGAGAAGTATGGTCATTTACTTTCCAAAATTTATAATAATTAGCAGATTTACTCCAGTAAATATGCATTTTGAAGGGATATTTCGTATATTTATAATGAAAGCACTTAAATATTTTGAAAAAGTTTTATTTGATTGTAGCACTCTTATCCTTTAATTGTTCAAATTCATTTGCACAATTAAATGTTGCGCCTAACCAAACGGCCATACAATTGGTTGATATGTTGGTGGGTTCTGGTGTTACTTATACCAACCCTCAATTAACTTGCCCGCAAAATAGTAGTGGTTCATATACCAATGGAGCTACTACGAGTATTCTTATTGATAGTGGTATTGTTCTTACAAGTGGACGCTATAATACACAAGGCGTCAATGTTGGAGTTGATGCACCCGGGTCATCATTGGCAAGTTATAATACGAATACAACGGGTGGTGATGCTGATTTGGCAAATGCAGTTTCAGGTCAATTTTATGATTTATGTAAATTAGAATTTGATTTTATTCCTATTAGTGACACGATTCAGTTTAACTATCGTTTCGGCTCTGAAGAGTACCCAGCATTCAACTGTTCAAACTTTAATGACATCTTTGCCTTTTTTATTAGTGGACCAGGATATTCGGTTCCAACAAATGTTGCGTTGGTTCCCGGAACTTCTATTCCTGTGGCTATTAATAGTATTAATGGAGGCCAAAACTTAGGACCTGCCTGCACAAATATGGGACCTGGTTCACCGTTCACGGCTTTGTATTTAAATAATACTACAAGTCCTAATATTGTTTATAACGGTTTAACGACCATTCTTACTGCAAAGACATTTGTTACTCCCTGCTCTACATACCATATGAAATTTGCTATTGCCGATGTTTTTGATCATATATATGATTCGGGGGTATTCCTTGAGGCTGGAAGTTTTGTATCGGGAGCAGCAGCGATTTCAACATTTACATCGTCAAATACGTTATCAGCCGTGCCAACTTCTATAGAAGGGTGTACAAGTGGTTCTTTTACAATTAAGCGGCCAACTGCAGCTCCATATAATCAATCGGCGCAATTGTCATTTGGAGGTACTGCTATTAATGGTATTGATGTTACTACAATCCCTAATGTTGTTACTATTCCCGCTAATGATACGCAGGTCGTTGTTAATGTAGCCGCGATACAGGACAATTTTATAGAAGGTAACGAAACTTTTATTGTCTATGTAAGTGGAAATGGCTGTTCTTCTGTAATATCTGATAGTATTATATTTACAATACTTGAAGAACCTAACTTCATGGTTAGTTTGGATGATACAATATGTTTAGGTCAGACAAAAAACTTAAATGCCACACCAACACCTGTTAATGGTAACCTAACTTTTAATTGGGCACCACTTGGAAGCACAGCCCCTACAACCGGAACAACGGTTTCGGCAACACCAACAACAAATACAGCTTATACTGTTACCGCGTCTTATCCCGGTTGTCCGGATAGAGATAGTGTGATTGAAATTAGTGTGGAACCTACACCAACTTTGAGTGCTGCAATAACTCCAATATTGTGTTTTGGCGGTAATGATGGTATAATTACGGCAACGGCAAATGTTACATATTCGCCACTCCAAATTTCTATTAATCCAAGCGCACAAAGTCAGAATGTATCTCCGGCAACATTCAATAATTTATCCCCAGCTAATTATACAGTAACTGTTACAAGCGCAGCGGGCTGCACGGCAACAGCTTTAGCACCAATAAATCAACCGCCAGTTATGAATTGGACAAGTACATTGGGTTCGACTATTCCATGTAATGCTTCTAGTTCTGGTACCATAAATGTAAATGCTACCGGTGGTGTTCCTACTATAAATTATACAATAAACCCAACGAATACGTCGAATACAACAGGAAGTTTTGGCGGCTTATCCCCAGCTAATTATACTGTTACAGCGACAGATGCTAACAACTGTACAATTACGACAGTTCTTGCCATTATCCAACAACCTTCTATGCTTTGGGGAACATTAGTAAGTACTGATGTAAGTTGTAATGGCGGAACAGATGGCAGTATCGCACTTCCAGCAAGTGGCGGAACAGGAACGATTAGTTACAATTTACAACCAACGAACCAAACAAATACAACAGGAAGTTATACCGGACTGGGTGCGAATACATATACGATAACCGCCACGGATGCGAATAATTGTAGCATAAGTAGTACG